>NZ_JBIBBC010000002.1:295559-506635 GCF_042900345.1 Streptomyces sp. NPDC012935 | reverse complement strand
CGGCCTGCGTGGGTGGCCGGGCATGGTCGGCCGACTGGGTGGGTGGCCGGGCATGGCGGCGGCCTGCGTGGGAGGTCGGGCATGGTCGGCCGACGGGGTTGCGCCGACGCCGCGGGTCCCTCTCGGAGCTTCACGCCGCGCTCAGCCTCTCGGGCACCCTCCTCTCAGGGCCACTCGCCCGCAGCACCGGCTCACCCCCCGCCGGACGGCTCCCGCGCGACTCCACGTATGGCCCGTCGCCGGGTCACGAGGGTGAGGGCGGGGGCGATGGCCAGGAGGAGGGCCAGGGTCGCGTAGCCGTAGGTGAGGCCGGCCAGGGAGGCGGCGGCCGCGACCAGGAGGGGGCCGCCCGCGTCGCCGAGTTCGCGGCCGAGTTCGGCGGAGCCCATGGTCTGGCCGAGCCGTTCGGCAGGGGTGGACGCGGCCAGTGCGGCGAAGCCGAGTGGGGTGATCAGGCCGGTGCCGGTGCCGATGAGGGCGGCTGCGGCGAGGACGCCGGCCAGGCCGGGCAGCATGGCGCAGGCCAGCCCCGCGGCCGTGATCAGCAGCCCGGCGGTGAGCCCGGTGCGGACGGTGAGCCGGCCCTCGTCCAGGGCTCGCCCGGCCTTCGGCTGTACGACGGCCGCGCAGGCCGCGAGCACCGAGACCGCCGCGCCGGTCGCGACCGCGCCGAGCCCGGCGGCGGCGCCGGAGACCGGCAGGAAACCGACGCCCACGGAGAGTGCGGCGGTCGCGGCAGCCAGGGCGGCCGTCGGTCGCAGGAAGGCCGGGTCGGCCAGGCGCCGGCCCAGGTCCAGCACCGTCTGCCGCTGCTTGGGCAACGGCGGTACGTGCGGGACGGCGACCGCCGCCCACAGCGCGACCGCCGCGCCGAGCACCGCGAGGACGGCGAACAGCAGCCGCAGACCGCCGACCCACACCAGGACACCGCCGAGGAGCGGGCCCAGCGTGTAGCCGATGGACTTGTAGAAGCCGTAACTGCCAAATGCCCGCCCGTGTTTGGCGACCGGGTTCAGCCGGGCGACCAGCGCGGACGCGGACGGCGAGAACGCGGACGCCGCGGCACCCTGACCGAGGCGGGCGGCCCACAGCCAGCCGGGGCTGTCGGCGGCGACGTAGGTGGCGGAGGCGAGCGCGAACGCGACGAGGCCGCCGAGCAGCACCGGGCGGGCTCCGACCCGGTCCGCGAGCGTGCCGAACAGCGGCTTGAGGACCACCTCGGCGCCGTCGTACAGCGCGAGCAGGCCGCCCAGGACGAGCAGGGAGGTCACCGCGTCGTCGGAGTGGCCGCCGAGGCTGGCGGCGATGCCGTGCGCGCCGAAGGCGGTGGTGAAGCCGACGGCGTAGAGGGGCCACATCCGGGCGGCGGGGGCGGCTTGCCGGGCCGGCGCCGGTGTCGCGGTCATGCCCCTGTCCCTCCTCGAACACCGGCGCCCGGTGCAGGGCGGCGAGGACGCGCTCGGCGTTCTCCTCGCAGGCGAACACGTCCCGGACCGTCAGGTCCCGGTGGCAGCGGCGCGGCCGCTCCAACGAGTGTCCCTCTTCCCCCGGTTCGGCCGGCGTGAACTTGGCGATGCCCAGTCGGCGGACCAGGCAGCACGGACCGGGCAGCAGGGACCAGGCAGCACGGACCGGGCAGCTGTGAACATCGTTCGCGGCTCTGTTGCCGATCGTCGTCGACATCGACGTGACGCCGGCCGGGCGGAGCCCTGACACCGGCCGGAGCCCTGCGCGATAGCGTGCCGGTCATGGCGGACTGGGGGCTTCGGCCGGCATCGGCGTACGACGTCGAGGCGGTTGCCGCATTGCGTGCCGTGGTGCTCCGGGCGGATCTTGAGCGGCTCGGGCGGTACGACGAGCGGCGGGTGCGGCAGCGGCTGCGAGACGGGTTCGATCCGGCGCACACCTGGGTGATCGAGGCGGGCGACGCTTTCGCCGGCTGCGTGGCGCTGCGACCGGCCGAGGACAGGCGGCGGCCGCAGCGGTGGCAGGAGCGATGGCTTGAGCACTTCTACCTGGTCCCGCAGCTTCAGGGCCGGGGTATCGGTTCGGACGTGTTGCGCGAACTGCTGGAGCGGTGTGACCGCGAGGGCGTCCTCGTCCGGCTGAACGTCCTGCAGGGCAGTCCGGCCCGACGGCTGTACGAGCGGCACGGGTTCACCGTCGGGACCGAGGATGCGGTGGACGTTTTCATGGTGCGCGAGCCGAACAGGGCGCCCGGTGCGAGCGGTCAGGAGAGCCAGTCGCTGTAGCGGGTGGGGGCGAGGTGGGCTTCCTTGTCGGTGAGGACGTCGCCCTTGACGGCGGCGAACATGCCGGCGGTGGGATCGGTGACGACCGTACGGCTGTCTCCCTTGAGGGACAGAGTCGTACGGCCCAGCTCGTCCAGGGTGAAGACCTCGGGGCCGCCGATGTTGCGAATGCCGTTCAGCGGGGCGCCCACGGCAACGTCCGTCACTGCCCGCGCCACGTCCTTGGCGGCGATCGGCTGGATCGGCGTGGCGGGCAACCGGACGGTGTCGCCGTCGGCCGTCCAGGACATGACGGCGTCGATGAACTCCATGAACTGCGTGGCCCGCACGATCGAGTAGGGGATCGGCCCGGCCGCGAGGACGGTCTCCTGGAGGGACTTGGCCCGGTAGTAGTCCAGCTCGGGCACCTGGTCCACGCCGACGATCGAGAGGATGACGAAGTGGCCGGCGCCGCCCTTTCGGGCCGCGGCCAGCAGGTTGTCCATCGAGGTCTGGAAGAAGGCCGGGGAGGCCTCGTCGAAGGTCGGGGAGTTCGTCAGGTTGACGACGACGTCGACCCCGGCCACCGCCTCGTCCAGTCCCTGACCGGTGATGACGTCGACGCCGGTGGACTTCGAGTGCGGCACCGCCTCGTGTCCGACGGCGTTCAGATTGCTGACGACCTGCGACCCGATCAGGCCCGTACCGCCGATGACCGCGAACTTCATGAGATGCCTTTCGTCGCGAACGTCTTTGCAATGTGGCATATGCAGCACTATGTGGGCATGGCAAGAAAGCGCCGCCCGACCGGCTGAGCACAGCCGCTGTCAGCAGTCGGCGAAGGTGACGGTCTCCTCCAGCGGCGCCCGGCCCGTGCGGGAGTCCCGCCGGTTGACGTCCTCGAATCCGATGGACATGCCGCAGAAGAGGATGAGCTCAGCCGGCGGCGCCAGTACCTCCGCGACGGTCTTGCGATACTTCGCCCACGCCATCTGCGCGCAGCTGTGCAGCCCCTCGGCGCGCAGCAGGAGCATCACGGTCTGCAGATACATACCGACGTCGGACCACTGCGCCGGCCCCATGTCGCGGTCGATGTAGCAGAACAGGGCCGCGGGCGCGCCGAAGCAGTGCCAGTTCGCGGCAGCGGCCCGCTGGCGCGCCTCCAGGTCCTCACGAGGGATGCCGAGGCCGCCGTAGCGCTGCTCGCCGAAGGCCATTCGGCGTTCGCGGTACGGAGACTTCAGATCGGGCGGGTACTGCTGGTACTCCGGCTCGTCCCAGGGGTCGCCCGAAACCACGCGTTCGCCGGCGCGCTTCTTGAGCTCGGCCAGCGGTCCGCCGGTCAGCACATAGACGTGCCACGGCTGGACGTTCGACGCCGACGGGGTCCAGGCCGCGGCGGTCAGCACGCGGGCCAGCACCTCCCTCGGGACCTGCCGCTCGGTGAACCCGCGCACTGCCCGTCGACTCGTGACCGCCTCGTAGACGTCCAAGGTCGCCTGCCTCCTCTTTGCTCGGTGCGTCCGTCTCCGTTGCAGTCGCGACGGTATCATTCGATACTGTCTCGTGTTTACTATGGTCGGTCTCAAGCCATGCCCGTCAGCCCCTGGTATCCCCGCCTCGGGCGCCACCCTTGGAGAAAGCCCATGGCCACGCTGCTGCACATCGACTCGTCCGTGCTCCCCGGCGAGGCGTCCTCGTCCCGTTCGGTGGCGGCCGCCTTCCGTACGGCCTGGGAGGAGCAGCACCCGCAGGGGGCGGTGATCTACCGCGACCTCGCCGCCGCCCCCGTCCCGCACATCACGGCCACCGCCTGGTCCGCCGGCTACGCCGCCCCGTCCGAGCGCACCGCGGAGCAGGCCGCCGCGTTCGCCGAGCGGGTGAAGCTCATCGAGGAACTGGAGGAGGCGGACGCCGTACTGATCGGCGCTCCGATGCACAACTTCTCGATCCCGTCGACCCTCAAGGCATGGCTGGACAACGTGCTCCTCCTCGGCCGCACCGCGGGCGAGAACCCTTCCGCCCAGGGCACCCCGGTCACCGTCATCGCCAGTCGCGGCGGCTCGTACGCGCCGGGCACCCCGCGCGAGGGCTTCGAGTTCGTGCAGAACTACCTGGAAGTCGTCCTGAAGCGCACGCTCGCCCTGGACCTCGACTTCATCGTCCCGGAGCTCACCATGGCCCCCCGCAACCCGGCCATGTCCGAACTGGTCCCCCTCTACGAGGCCTCCCGCACGCGCGCCTTCGCGGACGCGGCCGCCAAGGCCAAGGAAGTCGCGGAGCGCGTCGCGGCGTGAGTGCCGCCGCGTGAGCGCCAGGCGAGTGCCAGGGGAGTGCGAGGGATGACCGGCGGGCGGACGGGCGCGCTGCGGGGCCCGTCCGCCCGCCTGGCCGGCGCGGCGGCGCGGCGGCGCGGCAGTGCGGCGGCGCGGCGGTGCGGCGGTGCGGCGGCGCGGCGGTGCGGCGGCGCGGCGGCGCGGCGGTGCGGCGGTGCGGCGGTGCGCTTACGCCTCGTCGTCCGCCGGATAGGCGAACCGGGTCAGCAGATCCCGCAACTGTTCGGCCTCGCCCGGCCGCAGTCCGGCGACCAGGCGCTCGGCCCGCGGCTCCGCCGCCACATGGGCCGCGTCGAAGAGCTCGATGCCCTGCGGCGTGATCTCCACCGCCCGCACCCGCCGGTCCCCGTGCACGGCCTTGCGTACGGCCAGCCCCTTGCGCTCCAGGTCGTCCACGACCCGCATGATTCCGGCCTTGTCCGTCCCGGTGGCCGTCGCCAGGTCCCGCTGCACCGTGGGCCCGCGGTCCACCAGCACGATCAGCACGGCGAAGTGCCGCAACTCGATGCCGAGCGGCCGGAGCGCCTCCGTCATCACCGTCTGTGCGCGCCAGTGCGCCCGGCGCAGCAGCAGACCGAGAGCAAACGGCGACCCGTCACCGGGCCGGTCGGTCGCACCCGAGGCGGCTGGTACAGCGGGGACGTCGGCGGGCATGAGGCCACAGTACAACCGCCGATTCACTCGAAACGGTATCGACTGAAACGAATGCGGCTACGGCTCCTGCCGTCGGACCCCGCTTCCACGGCCCGTCGCCGATGCGAACCCCAGCCATGTGTGGCGGTTGCCCCACCAGCACCAGCCGACCTTCGGGGCATTGCGCCGCTCGCGGCCGTCGCGTCCCGTGCCGTTGCTGATCCAGATCGCCGGAGTACGGGCGTCCAGTGTGCCGTTCGGCTTGCGCAGCCGGGACCCGATGGTCATGAAGCACCGGTTGCGCTCGAGAATCGGCGGCTGCTGGAGCACCCAGTGGATGCCCTCGTGGAGCAGCAGCGGACTGCGCCCCTCCTCGGTCAGGGCCGGCAGCGCCTCCTCCGGGCTCCAGTTGGCCATGCGGTCGCCGCGGTCGACGCCGGTGACCACATAGAGCGGTGCGTCGGGCAGGTCGACGGTGTCGGGGGCGAAGTCATCGACGTCGGGCATGTCGACGACGACGAAGCCGGGCTTGCCGTCACGGCGGAGCAACGGGGCGAGGGCGGACGCGGGGGCGCGGTCCGGGTGGATGGCGAGCAGGGCATCGCCCTCTGTGCTGCCGGTGCCGGCACCGGCAGCGTTCGCCGCGAAGGTGCGCAGCTCGTCGGCCGGTATCCCCGCGAGCTCAGGCACCCCGAGCTCGATCAAACGTGCCGCCTGGTCGGCGAGCGGCGGAAGGGAGGTCACGATGGCGTCGGACGAGGTATCGGGCATGGTCCTCCTAGGTCGGCGGTTTGCGATTGGCAGTTCGCGGTTCGCGGTTCGCCGTTCGCAGCAGGCCTGAGGTCAACGCCACGGCCCCCCGGAAACGTTCCCTGCGCGCCTGCCCGCCCTGCGGACACTTTCAGCCAGACCGCGCATCCCCCGCACCCCGCCCCCGCACAGGTCTGTCGCCCCAACTCGAACGCGTGCATCATTACCCAGTTGTTGCCCCAGGTGCTGACGAGGTGAGCGGTGCGCGCGCGAAGAACCGGGAAGTGCAGAACGGCCGTGACCGGCACGATCGCCACCCTCTGCGCCCTCACCCTCCCCCTCACCGCCTGCGGCCCCACCCCCCACGACAGAGCCGAGCCGGCCCGCCACACCCCCGTCCAGGTGGCGGATGCCCCCGCCCAACTCCCCATCCCGCACGGCAAGGGCAGCAAGACGCCCGCCGACTTCAACGGCGACGGCCACCGGGATCTGGTCCTCAACGACCTGGTCAAGGCGCAGGCCCACGCCGACGACGCGGGCATCGGCATCGTCTACGGCGGCGAGCGCGGACTGGTCCCGGGCGCACGGCAGTTGCTCAGCCCCAGGCGCCAGGCGGCCCCGACCAAGGGCCGGCTCCCGGCCGCCTTCGACGCGGAGGCGACCTGCGACCTGGACGGCGACGGCTTCACGGACCTGGTCGTCTCCACCGATCCGCCCTACGACGGTCAGGGGCAGCCGCCGGTGCCGTTGCAGATCCTCTACGGCTCCCCGAACGGCCTCACTGGCAAGGCCGTCAAGCTCACGATCCCGGCCCGCGCCCGGGCCGGCGCCGACTGGCCCGACCAGCCCGTGTGCGGCGACTTCGACGGCGACGACGCGCAGGACCTCGTCGTCCACGCGTCCGGCGGCCGACTGAGCTTCCTGCGAGGCCCGTTCACCCGCAAGGGCGCCCCGCGCGCGGCGGGCGCCCCCATCGCGGCCCCCGGCAACGCCCCCACGGGCCCGGCGGCCGACGTGAACGACGACGGGTACGACGACCTGGTGGTCCGTACGACGGAGGGCGCGGGCAAGTCATCACTCGTCCTCGGCGGCCCGAACGGACCGACCCGCACCGGCGCCACCCTCCCCTCCGGCATCGACGTGGCCCTCGGCACCTTCGGCAAGGGCAGGGCCGCCCTCGACGCGGCGATCGGCACGATGGACGGCACGTCCCTGCGCTACGACCTGCCCGCAGCCACCGCCCGCGGCAGCCTCGCCACCCCTGGCTCGGTACTCGACGCCGCCGACTTCGACGGCGACGGCCTGAGCGAACTCCTCTCCAGCGGCACCGAGTTGCGGATCCTCCGAGGCCGTACGGCAGGACTCACGGCGGCGGGCATGGTCACGGTGAAGCCGCCCGCCCGGGGCACCACGCGCGTCGTGACGGCCGCCGACTTCGACGGGGACGGGCGGGCGGACCTGGTGGTGCGGACGTACGTGGGCGAGACCAAGGACACGGTGGCGGTGTATCCGGGCGCGAAGAAGGGGCTCGTGGCGGCGGAGCCGTCGGTGAGGTTCTCCAGCTCGGAGTTCCTGGCGTCGTAGGGGGCGCGGTCCGTCAGTCGGCCACGCGGGCGCCGATGGCACGGGCACGGGCGCGGGCTTCGGGGCTGAGGCCTTTGCGGCGAGGGGAGGTGCGGTGGTCGTATGCGGTGGACTGGGCGACGTAGCTCAGCGTCTTCGGCCCAGGCCTGGCGACCACACAGGCGAAGCGCGGGTCTCCGGCGTACCACAACTCGTCCTGGAACCCGCGGCGGACGACGCGGTCCCAGATTCGGAAGAACCCTCCGTACTCCTTTGGCGACTCCGTCTTCTCCGGCTGGTCCGGATTCGGCAGGACGAACACCGCCCTCACCACCCTGGACCGCCGCTGGTCAGGGTGCACACCGTCGGGCTGCTGCCGCCAGGGATAGACCTTGAGGATCCGGTACATGCGCCAGAGCTTGAAGAGTCCGGAAACCTGCGCACTCACGAGGTAGGCGATCACCGCCAGAGGCAGGGCCGCCACGGCTGCCGCGCCTCCCGAAAAGATCGCGATCACCACGCCGTAGAGCCAGGCCAGCCAGACCGCCGCCCAACCGAGCATCTTGGCAACAAGCCGTGCCGCCCAGCGGCACAGTGCAGCTCGGGTTCCGGGGGTCTCCCAGGCAACAGGGCCGTCGAAGCCCCCGGCGTTCTTGCTCAGTCTCATTGCGATCACCCGAAGTCGCCGGCGATGTCGTCCCTGATGCTCCCGCCGCTGCCGGCCCCTTCGCCTCGTGCGGCACGCTCGATCTCGGGCATGGGATCCTGGAAGGTCACAGTGTGCGCGATGCTTTCCATCAAGTCGCGGTAGTGCCTACGGGAGTTCACAGCCACCGTACTCAGTGTCAGGACAGCGAGCTGCACACCCGACGGAGCAGGCACGTAGAGGTTGCACTGATAGAGCTCCTGCGCGGCTATTCCGGCCACAGCGGGCGCGGTGACCAGGGTGTCCGACACCGAGCCAGGGCGGCCTCCCGGAAGCGTCAACAGCCCGATGTTTTCCGGGCATTCACGCCACGAAACCGCCCGTACAGCCGTGAGCTTGGGCGGGGCCCATTCGATGTCCCTCAGTGCCACGGTGATGACCGAGACCGCACAAGAGCCGTCATCGGCGTAGTGCATACCGAGCGAGCAGCCGATGATGCCTTCGCTTCGCATGTACCGCACCATGTGCCGTACGTCGTGCACCGTCTGGGCATAGCGGTCGCGCTCCGTCTCGGGAGCACAGTCGGCGACGAGTGCCATGAGGTGCTCCAGCCGCTCCTCCTGCTCCGTTCCAGGCTCGGCGTCAAGGGCGTCAAGCGGTATGTCGAAGTAGCCGCCGGGCAGCGCATACCAGATCTTGGAACTCGGATCCCGGGCCGAGTCGTCGATGAGCAGCCGCGGGGACGGGCTGGATTCCCCAGTCACCGGGCCACCACCCTGATGGTGTCCATTGCCGTGGAGAAGGCACCGGGGCCGTCGAAGAGACCCCAGCGCGCGCCGTCGACTCCGGTGGTGGTGTTCTTCCCCGCGTCACCTTCCAGTGCGTCGATATTGTCGGCGGCGAGCCCGAACCCGGATGTGCCGACACCGGCCACAGGCGAGAGGTAGTCCATCCCCGCCCTGACGGCTTGGCTGCCGCCCGCAGCGTGAGCCACCCAGTCCCCGACGGGGTTGAAGGCACCTGCGGTCGAGATCCGGGTGGCGGCAGTGAACGTGTTGTCCCCGAAGTGTTTGAAGAACTGCAGCGCTCCGCCCGCGGCTTCACCCCCGTGGATCGCCGATCTGATGGCACCGTTGGCTCCGCGCGTGACAGCCCCGAGGCCCGGCACCGCGCCTGCCGCGTCCCCCGCGAGGCCCACAGCGTTCTCCCAGAAGTCGGCATCGAACTCGCCCTTGGTGAAGCCATCTGCGAGGGAAGCCCGCACCTCGGGCTTGGCGAGCCGGGACGCCGCGGTGGCGAGACTGGCTCCGGCCGCCACGAGCAGCATCGCAACCCCGAACGGCCCCGTACACAGCAACGCCAGCAACCCCGCCACCGCCGCCAACACACTCAAAATATTGGTGAGGTTGTCCCCGATCCAGCTCAGCGCCTTGCTCAGCCACCCCGGCTCCTCGGGCGCCAGATCCTTCGTGGCGTCCTTCAGCTTCTTCGCGAGGTCCCGTGCCTCGTCCTCGTGGGTCCCCTCCAGCTCCCGGGCCTTGCGCATCACCCCGTCGAGGGCGCCCTGCGCCTTGTTGACGGCCGTGACGGCGTCGTTGAGCCGGGTGTTGGCCGCGTTCAGGCGGGCCTGGGCGGACCGGAGCTCGGGGCCCTCTTCGAAGGTCTGCCCCGCCAGCTTCAGGTCGGGGTCCTGCTTGGCCGTGTCGTGCCGCGCGTTGGCGGTCTTCAGGTCGCCCTTGTGGTCGCCCGCCTCGATGTCGTACTTGTGCGCCAGCTCCATACGGCTCGTCAGCCCGCCGTGCCACGAGCCGAGGTGCCCGGCGGCCAGGGTCAGCGACTTGTGGGCATCCTTCATGTACTTCGGCAGATCGCCGTCGAGGGCCTCACGGAAGCCGACAGCGGCGTCGCCCTCCCAGAAGCTGGACTCGCCGAGCAGCTTGTCGATCTTCTCGTACGCCGTCTGCAGCGCGCTCGCCGAGTTCACGAGCTGGGTGCGGAGCTTCTCGACCTCGCCGGGCTGCCCCGGCACAGGGTTCCAGCCGAGGTGGACGTAAGGATTCTGTGCCATTGCGATCAGTCACTTCCCCGCGGCTGCGGCCCGCTTGAAGCTCTCCTCGAGGGAGGTCTCCACTTCGCGGTAGTTGTCCGTGTTCTTCTGGAGCCCCTCGGTGAGCTTGCCGATGCGCTCACGGATCTGCTCGTTGCCGTACTTCCAGCGTTCCTGGAACGTGTCGCACGCCTCGTCCAGCTCCGGCGTCCCGATCTGGTCGGACCGCACATGCTGCAGCGCGGTGCGCACCTGCTCAAGGGACTCGTTGGCGCCGTTGAGGTCCTCGGTGAAGGCGGCGAGCTGATCGATATCGGTCTTGAAGTGGTCCCCCACGCAGTCTCTCCCCGTTCGCGCTTCGCGGTCGCATCGGCAAACAACAGCCGGTGGCCGAATGGGCCCGATGATGCCATGGACGCCTGAAGGGACCCCATCGGGTCACGGAATCCACACGAAACGCCCTACCTCGGCAAACGCACGGGTGAGGCCGGGAGCGCGGGCGCGCGTGCCGCATCCGGGACCCCAAAAGTTTCCCGAACTCACGTACAACCCTCACGCCCCACCGCGAGTCTCCTGATCGCCGACCACCCAGTGAACCCGAGGCCAACTCCCGGAGAACACGAGCGGTCGCACCCCATTGACTGCGATGCCCGCCAGGCATCCCCGCATGCAGCAGGAGAACCCGCATGCACAAGCACCACCTCAGACTCGCCCTCGCGACGGCCACCGCGGCCGCGGTGACGGGCGGTCTGCTCACACTCGCGACGGCCACCTCGGCGACCGCCGCCGACTCCGCGCACGTGTCCGCCGCCGACTTCAACGGTGACGGCCGGGGCGACGTCGTGGCCTCCGCGCACGGCTCCTACGTCGGCGGCCGCGCGGGCGCCGGGCAGGTCGTCGTGCTCTACGGCACCAGCACCGGCGTATCGTCCGCGAAGCGCACGACGATCAGCCAGAACACCGCCGGCTCTCCCGGCACGGCCGAGACGGGCGACGGCTTCGGCGCCGAGTCCGCCTACGCCGACTTCAACGCCGACGGATACGACGACCTGGCCGTCTCCTCCCCGTGGGAGAAGGTCGGCACCGACACCAACGGCGGCGGCGTCGCCATCCTGTGGGGCTCCGCGAGCGGCCTCACCGGCACGGGCGTCACCGTCACGGACCCGGCCCCCTCCTCGCACGACTTCTGGGGCAAGGACCTGGCCGCGGGGGACTTCGACGGCGACGGCAAGGCCGACCTGGCCGTCGGCAACTCGTCCAGCACCATCCACGTCTTCAAGGGCGGCTTCAACGCCACCGGAACCCCCGGCGGGCGCTACACCATCAAGCCGCCCATCCACACCGGCACCAACGACTTCCCCTACGGCCCGCTGAGCCTCACCGCCGGAGACGTCAACGGCGACAAGCGCACGGACCTGATCGTCGACGGGTACGAGACCCAGAGCGACTACGGGTGGAACCAGAACTACTTCGTGCCCGGCACCGCGAGCGGCCTGAGCGTCGCCTCCGCCGAGGTCCTCAAGCCCGGCATCATCACCGCCATCGGCGACATCAACGCCGACGGCTACGGCGACATCGTCAGCGGCGCCGGCTGGGACAGCACCACCACCGACGGCACCCCCATCCCGGACGCCGCCAACGGCGGCAAGGTCAACATCACCTACGGCGCCGCCTCCGGGCCCGCCGCCACCTCGGGCATCACCCAGAACTCCGGCAACGTCCCCGGCAGTTCGGAGAAGGGCGACGGCTTCGGCTGGGACCTGGACCTCGGTGACGTCAACGGCGACGGATACCAGGACCTCGTCGTCGCCTCCCCGAACGAGGACATCGCCGGCGTCGCCAACACCGGCCAGGTCACGGTGCTGTACGGCTCCGCGAGCGGCATCGACACCGTCTCCGGCGTCCAGGGCCTCGCCCAGAGCACGGCGGGCGTCCCCGGCAACGACGAGAAGAACGACCTGTTCGGCGCGGACGTCAAGCTCGACGACGTCACCGGCGACGGCAGGGCCGACCTCGTCCTCGGCTCGTACGAGAACGAGGGCAACGGCGGCCTGACCTACCTGCCCTCCAACGGCACGAAGATCACCACGTCCGGCTCGCGCAGCATCGCCCCGAGCGACTCGGGCCTGTCGACGACCGGAACCCCGCAGTTCGGCGCGGTCTTCGCGGACTGAGTACGGCAGGCCGTGCCGTTGTCCGGCCTGCACCTTCGTACGGCGGCACCCGGCCGTCGTACCCCCTGAACGGCCGGGCCCGTCCCCCGCGGGCCCGGCCCTCTTCCCAGGAGCACCCACTTGCGCAAGCGCCCCCTTCTCCTCGCCGCCACCCTCACCACGGGCCTGCTCACCGCGCTGCCCGCCGCCACCGCCTCCGCCGCCCCCGCGGGCCTGGCCGGCGACTTCAACGGCGACGGCTACCGCGATGTGGCCGTCAGCGCCGTGTGCACCGACGTCGGCTCCGCGTCCTGCGCCGGTGCCGTCGTCGTGCTGTACGGCTCGTCGTCGGGCGTCTCCGCGACGAGGAAGGCCGTCATCACCCAGAACTCCGCCGGCGTGCCCGGCACCGCCGAGTCGGGCGACCTGTTCGGGTCCTCCCTCGCCTCCGGCGACCTGGACCGCGACGGCTACTCCGACCTCGTCGTCGGTTCGTCGGGCGAGAGCATCGGCGACCGGGACGGCGTCGGCTCCGGCACCGTGCTGTGGGGCTCCAAGTCCGGACTGTCCGGCGGCAAGGGGCTGCCGCAGCCGTCCACGATCGCCGAGTGGGGCGGCTTCTCGCACGGCGCCGCGACCGGTGACTTCGACGGCGACGGAGACCTGGACGTCACGCTCACGGGACAGAACCACACCCGTCTGTACCTGGGTCCCTTCACCCGTGCGGGCGGCCCCTTGAGCCACAACGGCGTCGGCGAGCTCGGCTCCACCTACGAGGTGATCGCCGGCGACATGAGCGGCGACGGCGCGGCCGAGCGCGTCTACCCGTTCAGCGTGGACGGCGACTCCGGCGGCCAGATCCTCTACTACCGCCACACCGCCACCGGGTACAAGTTCTCCGAGCTGGTGAACGCCGACGGCTTCGCGGGCTCCGTCGCCGACATCAACGGCGACGGCTACGGGGACCTCGTCCTCGGGGACTCCTCGGACCCCAACACCGACAAGCCCGGCGGCCACAAGGGCGGCCAGATAACCGTCTGGTACGGCGGCCCGAACGGCCCCGCCCCCGCGCAGCAGCCGACCGTCGTCCACCAGGACTCCACCGGTGTGCCCGGCTCGGGCGAGGCCGACGACGCGTTCGGCTCGGCCCTGAGCGCCGGCGACATCAACGGCGACGGGTTCGCGGACGTCGTGGTCGGTGCCTGGGGCGAGGACATCGGCTCGGCGAAGGAAGCGGGCTCGGTGACCGTCCTGTTCGGCTCGGCCTCCGGTCTGACCACCAAGGGCGCGAAGTCCTACACCCAGAACACGGCCGGCGTCCCCGGCGACGCCGAGACGTGGGACGAGTTCGGCTCCGCCGTCGACCTGACCGACGTGACCAAGGACGGCAAGGCCGACCTCACGATCGGCGTGGACGGCGAGAACGGCTCCGGCGGCGTGTGGACCCTGCGCGGCACGTCCGGCGGCCTGACGACCTCGGGCGCCAAGGGCCTGACCGTCGCCGGTATCGCCCTCAAGGCCGGCAACAACCTCGGTTCGGTGATCGCACAGTGACCCGCCATCACCTCCCTCGCACGGCGAGCCGTACCATGCGCCACCGCATCGCCGCCGCCCTCCTCGCGACGGCCCTGACCCCGCTCGCGCTCACCCTGTCCGCCCCGGCTGCCCACGCCGCGCCGGCCGCCTTGCCGTACGACTTCAACGGCGACGGCCGTGCCGACCTCGCGATCGGCGCGCCGGGTGCCACGGTGGGCGGCAAGGCCAAGGCGGGCGCCGTCTCCGTGGTCTACGGCAGCTCAAGTGGGCTGAAGACCTCGACGCGCACCCTGATCACCCAGAACACCGCCGGTGTGCCCGGCGCCGCGGAGGCCGACGACGCCTTCGGATCCGCCGTCGCCTCCGCCGACCTCGATACCGACGGATACGCGGACCTGCTGATCGGCACGCCCGGCGAGGACGTGAACGGGGACACCAACGACGGCTCGGTCGTGGTCATCTGGGGCGCCCAGTCGGGTCTGTCCGGGGCGCGCACGGTTCCCAACTCCAACCACAGGGACGTGGACCGTTACGGGCAGTCCGTGGCGGTGGGAGACGTCGACGACGACGGCGACCTGGACATCCTGGTCGGCGCGAACGGGCTGTTCACCCTCGCCTTCGTCAACGGCCCCTTCACCCGGACCAGTTCCTTCCAGGGCGGATCCGGCTCCGGCTTCCCTCAGCCGTACTCGTCCTCGTACGGCATCACGTCCCTGGCCGTCGGACCCGTCACCGCCTCCTGGCACACCAACGTGGTCGTGCACGGCCGCAGGACGGGCACCGACGACGCGGTCACCCACCTGGTGACCGACCCGTCCATCGGCAACTTCGCCGACTGGATGCAGGAGCTGCCGTCCGGCTACGTCTCCGCGATCGGCGACATCGACAAGGACGGGCACGCGGACATCGCCATCGGCAACGAGCGCGAGACCTCCGCCGACCCGGCCGGCGCCAAGGGCGGCAAGGTCACGGTGGTCTACGGCGGCCCCGGTGGCACGGACAGCTCCCGCGCCCCGCTCGTCCTCACTCAGGACACCGCCGGCGTACCCGGCGCCTCCGAGTCCGGCGACCGCTTCGGCAGCGACGTCTCCCTCGGCGACATCAACGGCGACGGCTACGCCGACCTGGCCGTCGGCGCGTCCGGCGAGAACTCCGGTGCGGGCGCGGTGACCGTCCTGTACGGCTCGGCCTCCGGCCTCAGGACGACCGGCGCGCAGTCCCTCACGCAGAACACCGCGGGCGTACCCGGCACGTCCGAGTCGAACGACCGCTTCGGCGACCGCGTCCTGCTCACCGACCACTCCGGCGACCGGCGCGCCGAACTCACCGTCGCCGCGACCGGCGAGAACGGCGACGGCGCCGTCTGGTCCCTGCGCGGCGCGACGACCGGCGTGACGACCGGGGGCGCGACGAGCTTCGGCCCGGCCACGACGGGCGTGTCCACGACGGGCAGCCCCGGCTACGGCACGGCCCTCAACTCCTGAGCCTGGCAAGGGACTTCATCGGCGACGTACTGACGGGCTGACCGCCCCACCCGGGCCGACCCGCGCGTCCGCGTCACCGCGCGGGATCGGCCCCCCTTCCGACCACCCACCCCACCGCAGGAGGACCCCACATGCTCCGGCACCACCACGGCCGACTCCCCGCCCTGGCCCTGGCCACGGCCACCGTCGCCGCCGCGCTGACGGCCGCCCCGCTGCTCACCGCCGCCCCGGCCGCGGCAGCCCCCGCCGAGTACGCCGACGACTTCAACGGCGACGGCTACCGCGACCTCGCCACCGCCGCGCCGTACACCCCGGTCGGCGGCAAGACCGAAGCCGGCGCCGTCGTCGTGAACTACGGCTCCGCGAACGGCATCAGCGCCTCGCGCCGCACGATCATCACCCAGAACACGGCCGGCGTCCCCGGTACCGCCGAGAAGGGCGACGAGTTCGGCCAGGCCCTCGCCTCCGGCGACCTGAACCGGGACGGGTACGCAGACCTCGTGATCGGCAGCACGGGCGAGAACGCCGAGTCCGGCGCCGTCGTGATCGTCTGGGGTGCCAGGAGCGGCCTCTCCGGCGGGCAGGTCGTCCCCGACCCCGCCCCGGCGGACCACAACGAGTACGGCATGTCCCTGGCCGTCGGCGACTTCAGCGGGGACGGCCGGGCAGACCTCGCCGTCGGCAGCACCGGCAGCGACATCTGGATCCACAAGGGCGGCTTCACCAAGGCCACGGGCGCCGCGTCCCGATACGAGCTGGCCACCGACCTGTACAGCACCGGCTACAGCATCCACGGCGCCCAGAGCCTGGCCGCCGGCGACGTGAACGGCGACGGCACCGCCGACCTGGTCGTCAGCGGCACCCAGACGGAGACGTACGACGCCGGCGCCTTCGTCTACCTGGGTTCGGCCTCCGGCCTTACCCGCCAGACGTTCCTGAAGGACGGCGCCTACGAGCTGGCGGCCGTCGGCGACCTCAACGGCGACGGCTACGCGGACGTGGTCACGGCGACGTACGGTGACGAGGGCCGCACGAGCCTCGGCGGCTCCGTCAGCGCCTACCTCGGCAGCTCGGCCGGCGTCCGCACGCAGGCGCAGACCACGATCACCCAGGACACCCCCGGCGTCCCCGGTTCGGACGAGGAAGGCGACTGGTTCGGCAACGCGCTCTCTGTGGCCGACGTCACCGGCGACGGCAGGGCCGAGGTGGCCGTCGGCACGATCCACGAGACCATCGGCACCGCCAAGATCGCCGGCAGCGTGACCGTGCTGCGCGGCTCGGCCACCGGCCTGACCGCGACCGGCGCACAGTCCTTCACCCAGAACACCGCCGGCGTCCCCGGCACCGCCGAGTCCGCCGACCGGTTCGGCGCGTCCGTACGCCTCCGCGACCTCACCGGCGACGGCAAGGCCGACCTGTCCGTCGGCGCCGACGGCGAGAACCACCCCGCGGGCTCCCTCTACCACCTGCGCGGCACGGCCTCGGGCGTGACCACCGGCAAGGCGATCAGCTTCGGCCCGGGCTCGCTGGGCCTGCCGTCCGGCTACCTGAGGCTGGGACAGGTGATGCTGCGCTAGGACCTAGTGGCTCCCCCTAGGGGATGTCACAGCTCGGCAGCAAAGCCGGGCCCTGACCGCTGGGCCCGGCACGCGATTCTCCAGGACCAGGTACGTTCGAAGACGTGGCTGGATTCAGGATCGGACGCGGAAGCCGGAACAACGGCAGCCCGCAAACGCGCCCCCAACAACCTCCGTACGGGCAGCAGGCGCCCCAGGGACAGTCGTACGGCTATCCCCCGCCGCCGCAGCAGCCGTACGGCGGCCCGGGCGGCGGCGCAGGCGGCTGGCCGCAGGGGAACGGCGGTGGCGGCTACGGCGGTTACGGCGCCGGTGGCCAGGGCGGCCACGGCGAGCCTGAGTACTTCGGCGACGGCGGCTACCCGCACGGCCCCGGCGGCGGTGCCCCGGACCCGTACGCGGCGAACAACCCGGGCCACACCCAGGCGTTCTCGGTCGACGAGGACCCCTACAACCAGGGCGGCACCTACCGGGCGGGCGGGGCCCCCGCCGCCCCGGTCGGCCCCCGCCTGCACTGGAAGCAGCTGCTGCGCGGCATCGTCCTGTCCCCCTCGCAGACGTTCCTGCAGATGCGGGACCACTCGATGTGGGGCACCGCCCTCGTCGTGAGCTTCCTCTACGGCCTGCTGGCCGTCTTCGGCTTCGACGGCGCGAGGAAGGACGCGATCAACGCGACCCTCTCGAGCGCGGTCCCCATCGTCCTGACGACCGCCGTCGCGATGGTCCTGTCGGCCTTCGTCCTGGGCGTGGTCACCCACACCCTGGCCCGCCAGCTCGGCGGTGACGGCGCCTGGCAGCCCACGGTGGGTCTCTCCATGCTGATCATGTCCCTCACGGACGCCCCCCGCCTGGTCTTCGCCATGTTCGCCGGCGGCGACGCGACCTTCGTCCAGGCCCTCGGCTGGGCCACCTGGATCGCAGCCGGCGCCCTCCTCACCCTGATGGTCTCCAAGTCCCACGACCTCCCCTGGCCGAAGGCCCTCGGCGCGAGCGCGATCCAGCTGGTCGCGCTGCTGTCGATCGTGAAGCTGGGCACGTTCTAGGCGCCGCGGTGGGCCGAGCACGTACGAGGAGGGCCCCCGGCACTGACGCCGGGGGCCCTCCTCATCTCCGCACCTCGGTACGCTCCCCGCTATGACGGCATCTACGACGCGCTCCGGGACGGTCCGCCCGACCGGGTTGTGGGGCGTCTGCCTGGCCTCCCTGGGCGTCTTCCTCGTCACCTGGGCGCTGTGCTGGGTGAACGCGTACGTCATGCATGACGACCTGCCGAACACCTGCGGCGACGTGCGTCGCCAGAGCTTTCCGCCGGAGGTGGCATGCGCGTCCGCGGACGGCACGCTCACCGGTGCGAACGCCGGCTGGATCGAGGCGCTGTTCTACACCTCGCTCGGGGTGTTCGTCCTGCTCGCCGGCATGGTGATCGCCCTCGCGTCCGTCCGCAGGAAGTGACGCGTACAGCTCAGATCAGAGCGCTTCCTTCGACGGCGTGACCGGCTCTCCCGAGTTGCGTACCTCCGGGCCAGAGTCGCTTCAGCATCGTCTCCCGCGACTTGTCCACGGGGCACGTCGGCACCGGGTGCCCCTGCCTCCACAGATGCCGTGGCACGTCGCTAAAGTTTCGCCGCTGCCGTACGGACGACGAACACGATGCCGTCCGTTCGCTCCGGGGGAGGGGCAACGCAGCCATCCATTCACCTGTGGGGGCACATTGAACATCTCTGCGCGTCGCGGATTCGCGGCGCTCACGACCGTCGCCGCACTCGCGGCCGGTCTCGTCGCCGGGCTCCCGGGCCAGGCGACCGCCGACACCGCCGGCTGGCCGGCCACGGACGGCAGGCTGCTGTACAACGAACTCGGCTCGCTGCGGTACATCAACCCCGACGGGACCAAGAGCGCCCAGTTCTACGAGACCGCGAATCAGGCGGCCTGGTCAGCCGACGGCAGCCAGATCGCCTACGTGGGCTCCGCCGACGGCCGTCTCCGCACGAAGACGTACGCCCAGGAGTCGATATCGGGCAACGACATCGTCATGCCGGCGGGCAGTGGCTGGCATCCGACCGATCCGACGTTCTGGTACGGCGGGGGCGACATCGTCTTCACCGCCGGAGGCCGACTGCGGGTGGCCGTGGCCAATAGCGCCCGCGCTCCTCAGGCCCTGTTCGGCACCGACGTCGACGGCTGCGACTCCAAGGCCAGCGGCGCCGTGAACGGCAAACTGGCCTTCGTGCGCACCGGCACGAGTTGCTCGACCACCGGCACTCCGGCCGTATGGGTCTACAACGGCCCCACCAAGACGTTCACCAAGGTGGCCGCCAACGCGGACGAGCCGAGCATGTCCCCTGACGGGCAGTCGCTGGTCTTCACCCGGCCCGTCGCCGGACACAAACAGCTCTTCACGGTCAAGGTCGACGGCACCGGGCTGACCCAGGTCACCACGGACCCTGCCGACCACAACCGTCCCGCCTGGTCACCGAAGGGCGACCGGATCGCGTACGACACCTACTTCACCGGCAGCCCGGACACCGGCCCCAGCGGTTCGCAGATCTGGATCCACGACCTCGGCACGGGCACGGAGACGCGTGTGCCCATGGCCGACGGGACCGACGTGGCCTGGCAGCCGCTCCGGAAGAACGCGATCTCCCGGGTCTACGGCTCCGACACCTACGACACCAACATCGCGTCGTCCAGGTGGACGTGGAACACCCTCGGCAAGAGCGTGCCGGGCCTGATGAACGCGAGCTCGGCCGTCCTGATCAGCAAGTCGGACTCCGCGTACGCCACCACCGCGACCTCGCTGGCCGGCAAGAAGCACGGACCTGTCCTGATGACCTCCCGCACGGGCCTGGACTCCTCCGTCCAGACCGAGCTGAAGCGCATGCTGCCCAAGGGCAAGACCGTCTACCTGGTCGGCGGCACCAGCATCCTCAGCAGCTCGGTGGCGTCCAAGGTGACCTCGCTCGGATACGTCGCCAAGCGGCTGTCCGACGTCTCGCGCTACTCCACCTCGGTGGCCGTGGCCAAGACGATCACCAGTGCGCCGAAGTACGTGTTCCTGGCGACCGGCACCGACTACCACAACGCCCTCGCGGCCAGTTCCGCCGCCGGCGCCATGGGCACCTCGGGCACCGCGGTCGTACTGCTGACCGAGGGCTCGACCATGACCCCGTCCGTGTACGGCTACCTGAACAAGTACAGCCCGAGCACGACGAAGATCATCACGGTCGGGACCGACGCCGAGTCGGCGCTGGCCAAGGCGTACAACTCCGGCAAGCTGCCGAACTGGCCCAGCAAGTACAGCTACTACCGCTTCGGCGGCAGTCCGGCGCCGGTCGCCGCGAGGCTCGCCGAGTTCTGGTGGTCGTCGCCGTCGGACGCCGCGGTGGCCTCGGTGAACAGCTGGAGGGGCGGCGTCTCCGCGTCGTCGGCGATGACCACGTTCGGCCCGCTGCTGTGGACCGACGTCACCTCGCTCACGTACGACACCAAGTGGTACATGATGCGCACGTCGGCGAGCCTGAACCACGTGGCCGTGTTCGGCGGCAACGGCTCCGTCGACGCGAAGGTGGTCCCGTTGATCGGCAGGGCAATCGGCGTGGACAGCACCTACGCGTACACCCCGTACTACAAGGGTGACATCCCGCAGAGCCCGGCCTCCCAGCCGCTGTCCGCGAGCAGCGCGGGCACCGGCAAGCCCGTTCCGAGCCCGGATCTGGCCCCGCTCAAGGTGACAGTCTCGAAGTGACCCCCTGTCCGGGCCGCCTTCCTCCCAGAGGGCGGCCCGGACCACCGGCGGATCGGCCGGGGACATCTCGCGAGCGCGGGCCGGTCGGGCCGGTGTGCGCGGAAGTGTGCGCCAAGGCCCCTCAGACGAATATCTGAGGGGCCCTTTCGACTACCTGGAGCAACACCGGGTCAGAGCGCTTCCTTCGACGGCGTGACCGGCTCTCCCGACTTGCGTACCGGAGGCAGGACACTCCACGGGAAGTTGATCCACTCGTCGGTGCGCTTCCACACGTACTCGCACTTCACGAGGGAGTGCGACTTCTCATAGACGACCGCGGAGCGCACCTCGGCGACATGCTCGACGCAGAAGTCGTGCACGAGCTTCAGCGTCTTGCCGGTGTCGGCGACGTCGTCGGCGATCAGGACCTTCTTGTCGGTGAAGTCGATCGCGTTGGGGACGGGAGCGAGCATGACGGGCATGTCGAGGGTCGTCCCCACACCCGTATAGAACTCCACGTTCACCAGATGGAGGTTCTTGCAGTCGAGCGCGTAGGCGAGCCCGCCGGCGACGAAGACCCCACCACGGGCGATGCTGAGCACGATGTCCGGCTCGTAGCCGTCGTCGGCGATGGTCTGCGCGAGTTCACGGACGGCGGTGCCGAACCGCTCGTAGGTCAGATTCTCGCGATGCAGCTCTTCGCCCATCCCGCCGCTCACACCTGAGTCCGATGGAAGTTCTGGAAGGACCGGGAGGCGGTCGGCCCGCGCTGCCCCTGGTACCGGGACCCGTACCGCTCGCTCCCATACGGGAACTCGGCGGGCGAGCTGAGCCGGAACATGCACAGCTGCCCGATCTTCATGCCCGGCCAGAGCTTGATGGGGAGCGTGGCGAGGTTGGACAGCTCAAGGGTGACGTGCCCGCTGAACCCCGGGTCGATGAACCCGGCGGTGGAGTGGGTGACGAGCCCGAGCCGCCCGAGTGAGCTCTTCCCCTCGAGCCGCGAGGCAAGATCGTCGGGCAGCGAGATGACCTCGTACGTCGAAGCGAGCACGAACTCCCCGGGATGCAGGATGAACGGCTCGTCCCCCTCCGGCTCCACGAGCCTCGTCAGATCCGCCTGCTCGATCGAGGGGTCGATGTGCGGGTACCGGTGGTTCTCGAACACCCGGAAGTACCGGTCCAGCCGTACGTCGATGCTGGACGGCTGCACCATGGTCTGGTCGTAGGGATCGATCCGTACCCGCCCGGCGTCGATCTCGGCCCGGATGTCCTTGTCTGAGAGAAGCACGCCCCGAGGATACGCAAGGCGCGCGGAACGGCCACAATCGTGCCGCCCCCGCGCCCGGCGCTACCCCTGCAGTGACTGCTGATACTCCTGTTACTGCTACCTGCCTACTGCATGCCGCTGTCCCGCTACCGCTACCGCTTCTCCAGCGTCACCGGCACCACGCTGCGAAGCCGGGCACACCGGGGACACCGGAGGAGCCGCCCGGGGCCGAGGCGATCGGCCTGCTGCATCGGGAACGAAGCGGTGCTGAACACGTGCCCATCGGCACAACGGACGACGGTGCGCTCCATCAAGTCCAAGAGTCCCTTCCCCAAGAGCCGCGTCTGGCTGCTGCCTGCCTGACGACGGGAGGCCACATTACGGGATCAAAGGGACGGCTCTCCAGGCGGCACTCCGACCCCTCCCGGACCCTCTCCGCCCCCTCCACCGTACGCCCCAACTCCAGCCCCCTGCACCCGGATCCCGCCCCCTGAAACGCACTCAGGCCCCACGGCGTCAGCGCCGGGGGCCGGTGATGAGGTACAGTGACCAGGCGATCGGACACCGCCTCCGGATCCTCTCGGATCTTCTCGGCGGGCGTCTTACGCGGGTGTAGTTTAATGGTAGAACATCAGCTTCCCAAGCTGAGAGCGCGAGTTCGATTCTCGTCACCCGCTCCATGCGAAACCCCCAGGCCAGAGGCCCGGGGGTTCTTTGTTGTCTAGACCGGTGGGCGGGGCGCGCACCACAACCGCACCATTAGCCTTCGGCGGCCTCCTCACTGTGGTGCACAGGGTTGTCCTTGTGGCGCTTCGCACGCTCGGCGCGGACCATGTCGTCGAGACCGGCCGCTACGTCGCGCTGCCGCTCCTCGTCGGAGTGCTGGTAGATCAGGGCGGCCTTCTCGGATGACTGTCCGGCGCGAACCATCGTGTCCTTGAGGGTGGCGCCCGATCGGGTCGAGAGTGTGTGTCCGGTGTGACGAAGGTCGTAGAAGCGGAAGCCGTCCGGGAGTCCTACGGCAGCGCGAGCCCGCCGCCACTTCCGGCCGAAGGAGGTCCGGCGGAACGGAGCTCCCTTCTCCCCCACGAACACCAGACCGTCGGGTCCCTTCTCAGCGAACCAAGCGACGTGCTGCTTCACCTCCTTGTGGAGGAAGGCCGGGAGAACGACAGCCCGGACGCCCGCGTCGGACTTGGTCTCACCGGGAGCCCGCTTTCCGTTGGTCCGCTCAGGCTCGGCGACACGGACACGGAGCACCAGGTTGTCGACATCGACGTCCCGGCGACGGAGGCCCGCCAGTTCCTCGGGGCGCATGGGGCCGTACGCGCCGAGGTAGACCATGAGGCGCCAGCGGATGCCGACTGCTTCGGCGAGGGCGTCGACCTGGGCGACTGTGGCGATACGACGTTCGGCGGCTGACTCCTTGCCCGCGCCCTTGATACGGCACGGGTTGCGGCTGATCAGGTCGTCGTCAACGGCGGTCTCCATGATGCCCTTGAGGAGGCGGTACGCCTTGGCCACGGTTGTCTTGGCCTTGGTGGTGCGGAGGCGTTCAGCTCGCCACTCGCGCACTCGCGGAGCCGTGATCTCGTCCAGGTCCAGCGCGCCGAAGGTCGGGAGGATGTACAGCCGGAGGAGGTGCTTGTAGAGGTCGTCCGTACGAACGGCCAGCTCCCGTTCCTCGACCCACTTCTCGGCGTAGACGCGAAAGTTGACCGCCCCGGCGTCGGGAGCGCGCCAGTCCCCTCGGGTGAGGTCCGCTTCCACCTGGGACAGCCAGACTTCCGCGTCCTTCTTGGTCTCGAACGTGGCTATGGCCTCTAGCCACTATAGGGTGAGTGGCCAGTATTCGAACCCGTACGCTGTCCCGCATGACGCGGTTGATCGTCGCAGCAGGAGGAGGGGGCGACGCAGTCGCCGCCGCAATGCTTGACGCCGCCCTGTACGGCGACGATGACCGGGCGGTGATCTTCACGTACGCGTGGGATCGCCTCCTGGTCGACCCGCTGCCGGGCCCAAGAGGAGTGGCCGACTTCACCGGCCTTGAACCCCTCACGCCCACCGTCTGGTCAATGCCGGCCACGGCGCGTCCGATCGCTCCAGCAGGGTCGACACTGCCCCGACTCGCCGCAGAACTGCCGCACACCTTCGCCCTGATCGACCCGCACCACGGCGCCGAGGGCATCACGCGCCAACTGGAAGAGCTGGTCAGCCACTTGGAGCCGGAGTCGATCGATCTCCTGGACGTGGGCGGTGACATCCTCGCGCAGGGCGACGAGCCGACGCTGAAGAGCCCTCTGGCAGATGCCCTCACCCTCGCCGCCTCCTGCCAGGTGAACGCACCTATCCGACTGTTGGTCGCAGGCCCCGGCCTGGACGGCGAACTTTCGCCGGATGACCTACGGCCCACTTTCGGCAGCCTCGCTCACACACTCGCGGCTAAGGACGTAGAGCCAATCAGCACGGTCCTGGAGTGGCACCCCTCCGAGGCCACCGCGATGCTCGCGGCAACCGCCCTAGGAGCCCGGGGCGCTTGCGAAGTTCGGGACGCCGGACTTCCTGTCGCCCTCACCGACGAAGGGCCGACGGTCCATGAGGTCGACCTGGACGATGCCCTGGGCCGCAGCAGGCTGGCTCGGGCCGTCATGGCCACCGCCACGTTGGACGAGGCCGAGGCGTACAGCCGCGAAGTCTGCGGATTCTCCGAGATCGACTACGAGCGCAACAAGGCCGCATGGCTGAAGGAGCAGCCGCCCACAGAGCTTGACGCTGAGAGTGTGCTGCCCCGTCTCGACCGGTTCGAGGCGGAGGCCCGAAGCCGCGGAGTCACCCACACAACGTTCCGCCACATCACCGAGGCGCTGAACCTCAACGGCTCTCAACGCGATGCCCTGCGCCGGCTGCTCATCAACAGCCTCCCGGATCAGTACGAAGCTCCTCTGTGGAAGATCCCGTGAGTCATGGAGACCCACCCGGGTTGTCCAGCAAGCTCAACCTTCAGTGACGCCGACTGTGCCGCGATGCGGCAGGTGCACGATGCCCAGCGCCGCAAACTGCACCAAGCGTCCGGGGCCCACAGCTCACTCACTTCTGGAGTGCTCATGGACGTTGCAGTCTGGTTGACTGGGTTGACTGCTCTGGCAGGTGTCTGGTTCGGCGGCATGCTGTCATCGCGCGCCCAAGATCGAGCCTGGCAACGCGAAGAAGCTCGCATTTGGCGGGAGGCGCGACGCGCCACCTACGGAGGCCTCGTTGCCGCCGTACGGCAGTACAGAACCTACGTGATGGGACCTCACGCCGAAATCGAAGTTTGGACCAACCGCACCAACCACCGCCTGATACCCGGCATTGGCGCAGACGGAGCCAGGTTTCAGGAAGGGATGGAAGCTGCCTTCGTGAACGTGCAGCTCATGGCGCGAGACCAAGAGACCATCGACCACGCGTACTTCCTGACCAGCATTGCTCGCCGTGTCGCCGTCGCACGAGCCGTACATGGCGCGGGGCAAGTCCCTGAAGATCTCAACGAGAGCCTGTTCATGGCGGAGCGCGCCTTCATCAACTCAGCCCGGCGTGACCTGGGACTTGCCAACGTACGAGAGAGCCCATTCTCCGTCGAGCTCAGGCAGTTCGACGCCAGACTCCAGCGTGCTCACCGCGACCACGATCCAGACTCCACGTCGGAGCCGAACACCTGAAGCGGTGTGCGCCAACACCACTGAGCTCACACGCCTGACTGAGTTACAACCTTCTTCACGGGTTCAAGTCGGCTCGCTACGCTCGCCGCGCGCGGCCCGGCCCCCGGCCGGGCCTGCGCTCCTGCCTCCGTCCCGCTCCAGCCCGGCCGACGCCCGTGCCGCGCTCAAAGCATGCAGCCGCCTGATGACAAAGAAAGGGGTACGTCGGGGCTGGGGCGGTCGGCTCCACGGCTTTACGGAGCCACTTTGGCGCGAGCCTCGAAGATCATGGCCCCAACGTCGTGCTTTAACGGGCAGGTCCACAGACTGCCCGACGCGCCGGAAGCTTACGGGGCCATGATCACTCGCGCCAAAGCAGCGCCACCCCAAAGCCGCTCCGCCGACCTCTCGTCATAACCGGCAGTGGAGTCGCATCAGTGAGCACTACCATACCGCCATGGCAGAGCGGCAATGGCGTGGGGAATGGTGGGTGGCAGGAGAGCAGGAATACTCCTGCCCAGGAACTCTGCACTACGCGGAGGACGGACGCCTTCGACTGGAGCTGATCGGCGGGTTCGATATTACGATCCGCGAACCCCTCCCCGAGGGAAACGGATACTCCATCAAGTACGAAACTCGTGAAGTGTCGATCATTCACGGCTTGTGCAGCAACGAGGAATTTACTCTCCTCGACAACAATGCCACTCATACAAGCGGCTTCGGAATGTTTCGAGGTTCCATAGCCAAACAAGACTGGACCTCTATACGAGCTCTTCGTGGCGTCCACGTTCAAGATCTAAGCGAGCCGATCTTCAATCGAGCACACCTGCAGCTCGAACGGCTTCTACATTGGTCTGCCCGATCAACGTTCGAACTTGAAAGAATTCTCGAAGAAGGAAAGTCAATGAGGGATGGGAAGGTGGGCACGAGACCGGTAGAACCAGTAGTCGCAGATTGCGGAGATGTGAAAGTTTCACTTCGACTGCAATCGACGCTTTTCGACTACAAACACAGGGTCATCGACAACAGTAGAAACTTGGAATCCCGAGAATGGGCCACTCTTACGATTAGTCCACCATGCCAGTTTCGTGTAAGGCATTTGACGAAATCGAGAAGGATCTGCAGGATCTCCTTACGCTATCCTCCTATGCGCCATGTGGGGCTCTCGAAAGGTCCATCGTCTTTGAGACATCTGATACTCACCCGGGATCTGATCGACACCCGAATGAGGTCGAAGTCATGGGGCGGCAAATTTATCGCTCGCAAACGGGGATGAAAAGCCCGAGGCCTCACGAGTTCATCTTTAGTCTCGCTGACATGGAGTTCACCGAACTCATCCCGAGATGGCTCTCTTTGAAAAGCAAGGCCCGCTTGGGGTGCAACATTTTGTTCGGTCTGCGCTACATCGAAAAAGGCTACGTCGGCACCCGATTGCTAGGCGTTGCCACTGCGGCAGAAAACATCCATCGATCGCTGCGATCAACGAGTACACCTCTAGCTAAGGCGGAATACAGGCACCTCAAGCGAAAGATCATGTCGGCCATAACGGACGAGCCTGAAGAGCTCCAAGAATTCGTAAAGATGGGATTGCGAAACAATCCGTCTTACAACGACCGAATGCTGGAGCTCGCTTCCATCCCCAACACTGAAGCAGTGGACACCCTGTTGGGCGACAGGGAGGGGTGGGCAAAAATGCTCAAGAACGCACGCAATGATTTGGCGCATGCCAATGAACGCTCTTCTCAGGACTCTGACCCTTCACCGGCCTATCTACTTCTCGAAGTCACGTACGCCCTGCTTTGCCTCGTTCTGATGGCCGAGCTCGGCATAAGCGAAGAAGCACAGAGGAAGGCCGTTCAGGATCAACGCATAGATGGAGTGAGTCGACGCTTCAAGGCTCAGCTAGGGGTGACAGAGTAGCAACTTGAAAGGTGAAGAATATGCCGGGCCCTGAAATCGACTCTTCTGGCACCGCTCCAGTGGGTACTACTCTCCCTCGGAGACCGCCCGGAGCAGGGAAAGGCAATCGCTTCCGAAGGCCGTGAGGACCCACATCTCGCGTGGATCGTCATCACTCATAGCCACTCTGCCTAGGCCGTCGTCCCTGACGATTCCCTCCGCGGCGAGACGAGCGATCGAGGCGTCCAGCACCTTGGCGAACCCAGGAAGTTCGGTGAGGATCTCTGGATGCCTCCACCCGGGGAACCGCTCTTGGTACCAACCTTCCGGCGTCGGGTGCGTCTCCTTGGCAAGGACTTCGAGGAGCTTGACCTCGGGGGCCTCGATTCCTGCGAGGCCACGCACGCGGAGACGCTCCGCGTCGACTGAAGCCTCGTCGCGCACCCCTCGTCCCAAGCATCTGCCGAGCGCAATGATCTTCTCTGTGAGGGGTGTCTCCATAGCGGCCTGAACGGTCTCCGACATCAAAGCCAGCAGGTCTGGGCTGGTCTCGATTGTCTGAACAAGCCGGTCTAGAGGCCTCTGGGCCTCCTCTGAGCCTGCTTGGAGCGCTTGTGCTGCTCGCTCCTCGCGACGCGCGCGCTCTCTCTCGATGAGTTGCAGGATCGGGGCGTCGACGTACTCCTTAAGGGCCCCAAGCGCCATGCCAGCTACGGGATTGAATATCCCAACTGTCGCGACGATCACACCAGTTGACGCCTTGACGCCAGCCTCGGCTGACGATCCTGCCTTCCCATCACCTGATTCGTAGCCCATGCGGGTAATGCTAGTGAGCCGCAACTTCCTCGTATGCAGCTGTGGGCCACCAGTTGCAGCACAGGAGCGGCGTACCGCAACCTCGGCAATCGACCGAGTCCGGATAGTGTCCCTTCGGGAGCTCAGCGCGGCCGAAATGACCGCTCTCGACCAATCCGGCTAGAGCTACGGATCAGATGCTGCTCCGCCACAAGCACTCAGCAGCAGTAAGTGTCTATCTGCGTGACAACGCCGACGAACAACGGCGGACAAGCGCGGACGTCTGCAGACCATCAGCGCAGGTGACGGCACACCAGTCCAAGGCAGCACCCCCACCCAAGTTGCTTCGGGACGAAGAAGTCATCGCGCAAGGTGCCACCCATACGCTTCCGCCACCGGGACTTGCTCTGGTCGACGGCCGACAGCATGGCTCAGGCCGGCGGGGGTACAACGAGGCACACGCGCGCCTGCACGGTCGTCTGACCCTCCACTGTGGCTGACTGTCGTCGGTTGAGACTCAGACACCCCGGGGCGGCCGAACTCCGCCCAGGGACCGCGAGGCACAGGGACCGTGCCATTCGCGTGCCAGATCCTGCGGGGAACCACGGGGAACAGCGGTGACTTGCCCTGGGTGCGACCAAGGATCCAACCCCACTCCGCCCAGGTCAGCGCAGCAGCCGCCGCCAAGAAGCCCAAGCTTCCCAAGCTCGGGGCTCGTCCTGATCTCTGCGATGGAAGCTAACAGCTCATCGCCGACTGGACACTCACGTCATCCCGAGATGCAGGTGGCAAGTCGATGGGTCAGAATCGCGACATGGGCATCGAGCTTACGGTAGCCGCAATTTCAGCCGCTGTCGCCCTGATAAGCGTGATATTCAGCTCCATAGCTACCAGGCGGCAATCCATTCTGTCGGCAGAGCTTGCGCGCCAATCGACCAAGATCGCCCGAGAGGCAGAGCGACATGACGTCATGAGCCGCTTTCGGGACCCTTTACTGTGGGCCGCCTTCGACCTACAGTCGCGGCTATATAACATCGTGGCGCAGCACTTCCTTCGTCGCTGTCGGGATTCCAAAGTGGCGCGAGAAAGGGAGTATGCAAAAACCAGCACCTTGTTTGTCTTCTGTGACTATCTGGGCTGGGTCGAGATACTGCGGCGCAGGATCCGGTTCTTGGACCTCGGCAGCAGGGAGGACAATCGCGAGCTGATCAGACTCTTGTCGGAGATTGCCAGAGTGTTCAACACAGGCTACTACCGGGATCGCCGCTACCGCGTTTGGCGTAGTGAACAGCGAGCCATTGGGGAGATCATGATCGACAGTCGCGGGGATGCAGATTCATGCCTCGGTTACGTCGAGTTCTGCAGGCAACTCGAAACAAATCCCGAATTCATTAAGTGGACGAAAGGTCTGTCGGAGGATATCGAGGCAATGGCAGGGCGTCCCCGGCTGATCGCATTACAGTCCAGCTTGATTGATTTGATCAATTTTCTCGACCCTGAGGCCGAACGTATTCCTGCCGATCAGCGAAGTCGGTTAGCTGCTCGGGTGGATGAAATTCCGTGACCTGGGACGTGCCTGTTGCTGCCTTGATTGTCGGAGCGCTCGCCATGGTTGCAGCAGTGCGGTGGCACCGAAGAAACCAAGCAGCCCTGGAGCGCCCAGAGGCGGGCGGGCAGCAGCGCGGTACCGCAACCACGGTGACCGTCCCTGTCCGGTAGCGCTCCTTCGGCGTCTCGTATCAGCCGGGATGGCCGCTGCTGACCGATCTCTCTAGAGCTACGGATCAGAAGGCTTCTGACATCGACGGCTGACATCAACGACGCCGGACGGGGACAGACCCCCGCGTCTCTGTCCGGCCGTCGCATCAGTCGACAACAGCAGCCGGAGTTGGCCGGGATCGAACTCCTAAAGCGGTGCTCAGCTCCCGTCGTGCAGCGCGCTACTGATCTCCAGAAGGCGTCCCTCAGGCAGAGCGAAAGCGTTGCTGGGGTTTCGGTAGGAGTGTCCACCATCGTTGATCCAGACACCGTCTGCCAGCGCCCAGCAAACGGGAGCCCATTGGCCCTGGTTCTCAAGGAGCATGCTCGCCACGTCGGCGGGCTGCTCGATCAAGGTGAGAGCGCTGAGCGCGGTAGTGAGGGCAACGGTTGCGTCGTCGGGAAGTCGCGCGTCGCCGAGTGTGGGGAAGAGCAGCAAGAGACGGGCGTCGGCGTCGTCAACGCCCTTTGTTGACGACTGTCGGGCAGCGGACAGCAACTCCGGCCAGGCCATGCCGGGGCCCATGAAGTGACCGTCATCCACAGCGAGGGTTTCCGCTGCCGGCCAAGTCGGGTGATGGATCAGATAGTCCACCCCTCGCTCTCCGTCGAAGTTGCGATAGACGACGTAGATGATGTGGCCGGAGCGGAGGGGCACACTGAACATCGGCCACTCCTGCTCGGCGGAGAGCACGCGGTAAAGCTCCATGGCCGCGTCCCAGTCAGCTCCGAACGCGGCTCGCTGCGCGTCCTCGCCGCGCAAACAGGTGCCGAGGTGCACAGGCCAGAACAACGGATCGTCAAGGTAGGCGCCACCCTCGACCAGAGGGCCACCTTCATATCCGGGGATCTTCAACACGCGAGGATGATGGCACGAGGGACCGACACCACCAGGGCATGAGGGCCCGGCGACCGCTCCGTCTCAGTTCCCGTCTCATTCAGCGCCGTTCACGGTCGTTCAGACGAGACCCAGAACCGTCCCCGCCCCGATGGCTGACCGCCCATGAACGCAGGTGAACGCCCGGGAACGACGCCCACCACCCCACCACCACTGTTGGAAAGCGTGTTGGTCTTCACGGCAGCGCCAGCCCACGACACTGCCAGTGGCGGCAGCTAGGTTGAGGGCGTGGACGAGGAAGCGATCACCATCAGGCTCACGCGCGATCAAGCGTTCGTGCTGTCGGACTGGCTCTACCAAGTCATGTTCCAGTCCGACGACCTGGAGGGGATCGTGCACGACCGAGCCGTCTGGTCGCCGATCTACGCGATCTCCGGAACGCTGGACAAGACGCTGAGCGAGATCTTCATGCCCGACTACGGCCCGCGCCTTGAAGCAGCCAAGGAGCGTCTCCGCGCCGATCTGTACGGCGGAGCCGACGAGTCGACGGCGCCGGGCCAGGACATGACCGACGCACCACAAGCGCACCAGATCGAGCGGGGAACAGCGGGGAACCACGGTGAAAGCGACCGAGGGCGATGAGACCCGGTGCCAGGTGAACGCCCAGTTCAGCAGCCCTACCCGCCGCAAATGCCCGCAGCTTCCCAAGCTGAGAGCGCGAGTTCGATTCTCGTCACCCGCTCCAGAGTGAAACCCCAGGTCCATGGCCTGGGGTTTGTGTTTTCCCGAAGGTTGTCCAGCAAGTTCCGGCCCGTCAGGCGCACGAAGATCGGGCACGTGGAGGGCGCCGGTTCCGGACGGCAGCCGTACATGCAACGCCCCAGCGTGCAACTCGGGTTCTCTGTCGCAGCCTCGGCCCACCTACCGCTCACGGACCCGTAGCGGTCAGGTCCCCAGCGAGTGCGACGTGCGGACACGCCGCGATCGCCGAGTCTGCGTGCGGGGATCTTCCGCGGCTGGTACGCGTGGGCGCTGCGCCGTCCGTACACGGGCCGGCCAACCGGCTCGGCAAGGTCATTCGTCTTGAACCGATGTTAAGATCCGCCCGCTTGTTCGGGGGGATGGGGCCCTCCGTCGGGGAGGGGAAGCAAGTGGCTCGTCGTACCTTCATGCGTGGCTCCCTTGTCACGCTCATCGGGTTGGCGCTCTCTGTGTCCGCCGTCCCGCTGGTGGTGCCCGCGCACGCGGAGACCGCACCGGAGATCATCGTTCCGGCCACCATGCGCACGACTCCGCGTACGGCGTATCTGCAGAGCGCGGGGGCTTCCGGCTTCCTTGAGTACCGCTCCACCGCCGAGGGGTCCGGCCTCTGGTGGACCAGCTACGACGGCAGTCGGAAGCCGGTGGAAGGTGGCGAGCGACTCGGGCCGCGCACCGCGGGTGCGTACGGCACCGGTTCGGATGTCGTCGCCCTTCGCCCGTCCCAGAGCAGTGGTGGGCAAGTCCTGCTCCGGGACATGGGAACCGGTACGACGGAGACCGTGGCCATCCCGGCGGGCCAGAGCTATCTGCAGACGTACGGACGTACTGTCCTGACCGGCATGTCGACAGGTGGGGAACGAACTGGGCTGTTCCTGCTGCGCGACGAGAACGGCAGCACGGTGCAGAAGCCTGTCACCGGACTCCCGGACGGGGTGGTCTTCCCCTTCTTTCCCAGGGGTTCGGCCTCCGGCATCCTCGTCAACTACTACGGCCCGGACCGGGTTCTCCAGTACGCCTGGGTGGACGCGGAGACCGGTGCCGCCACGATGCTGCCACCGCTGGTGGCGGGCACGGACACCGTGGTGGGATCCGACTACCTGGTCAGCTGGTACGGCACGTCCCGGGTGCGGGTGTACGCCCAGGGTGCCTACGACGCGCCCACTCACGAGGTTGCGTTCCCCCGCACCTCTGACAACAAGATCCTCGGCGTCGTCGGTGACGCACTCGTGGTCGCGCGGCGCAGCGACTCCTCCGTCTGGAGTGTGTCAGCGCTGCCCTTCGACGGCTCCGCGGAGCTGCCCCTGTTCAAGAGGGCCGATCCCGCTGCCGTCACGACCCCCGACGGTGGCCTGGTCCTCGCCGGCGGAGAGTCCTCGCTGGACTACGGCATCGCCAAGGTCCAGGCGGGGGCCGAAGGTCTGCCCCTGGTTCGGCGGATCGTGGACCTTCCGCCCGTGCCCAGCGGGATCGAGTCGCTCGATCTGAGCGGCGGTGAGCTGATGACCTACGAGTCCGGCGACGGGGCGACGCACCTGTACAGCCGCTCGCTGACCACGGCGGACGCTCTGACGGTGGGCACGCGCACGGACCGGGGGGCCACCCCGAGGTGCGGGGTCATGGCCGGGGACTACGGGAGCTGTCCCGACCTGATGGGAACGGGCGACGGCCGGGCGGTCATGAGGAACACGGCCGGGGACGTGTCCGTCCTGGACCGGGGTCAGCCTCTTCCCGGCACCGTGGTGACCTCCGGCCTCCAGGACCACCATGGCCTCGTGGACGTCGCGGACCGGTATGCGGCCTGGTATGGGCCCACGCCCGCGGGAGAGGGCCTGGCGGTGGCGGATCTGGACACCCGGAAGGTCGTGCTCACCCGTACGGGCGCGGCCGGTGCGGTCTCCTCCGCGCTGTGGGGGGAGGCACTGTGGACGGCGGCCGGGGACGGCACCGTCACGGCCACGGAGGTGCGTTCGGGCAACACGATCACGTCGTTCCGGGTGGTCGGCAGCGGCTGCACGGTGGGCGGCTTCCAGGCGGTGGGACGCTGGGTGTACTGGTCCGGCTCGTGCGAGTCTGCCCAGGGCAGCGTGTGGAAGGCCTTCGTGTACGACACCCGTAGGAAGACGCTCATCGCGGTGCCCACCGACGGAGAGACGCACCTGGGCGACGGCTTCCTGATCACGCGTGACCCCACGTCCGGAGCACTGACCCTCACGGACGTCACGAGCGGCTCCGCGAGGAACCGGACCCTGGCCGCCAAGTCCGGAAAGTGGGACGTCGATCCGTACACCGGCCTGGTCGGCTACGTGGACCCGGCCTCCCAGGACATCCACGTCCTCCGGAGTGGCGTCCCCACCACGGACATCGCGGTCCTGGGAGCGAGGACGGAACCGTCGGTCAGTCTGGTGGACTCGTCGTCCTCGTGGGACGGCACGTGGTGGCTGTCGAAGCCGGCCGCGTCGTGGACGCTGGTGCTCAGGAACAAGGCGACCGGGGCCACCGTGCGCACACTGTCCGGTGGCGCCGCGCACGACGCGGTCCGTACGTCCTGGAACGGCAGGACGTCGACGGGCGCGTATGTGCCGAACGGCACGTACGGCTGGACTCTGACGGTGGCCCCGGCCGACAAGCACGGTGCGTCGGCGACGGCGTCCGGCACACTGAAGCTGACCGGCGGTGCCGCGGTGAGACGCGACTATGTCGGATCCGACGGCATCAGTGACCTGCTCACGCTCACCTCCCAAGGCACGCTCTCCTTCCATCGGGGCGACGGCGCCGGGAAGTTCACGACGAGGACCTCGGCTTCGGGATGGCCGGCCTCGATCACGGTGGTGCCGTTCGGCGACCTGAACGGTGACCGCTGCAATGACGTGCTCGTGCGGTTCGGCAGCGGTGCGCTGCGGGCGTACCGCCCGGGGTGCGGCAAGGCCCTGACGACCTCCACGTCGTACACCACACTGGGCACGTCGGGCTGGTCCCAGTACAACGTGCTGACCTCACCGGGCGACATCACCGGTGACGGCCGGGCGGACCTGATCGCCCGCCAGGCGTCCACCGGTGACATCTACCTGTACAAGGCCACGAGCAGCGGAACGCTCTCGGCACGGGTGAAGATCTTCTCCAAGTGGTCCGGTTACAAGAAGATCATCGGCGTCGGCGACCTCAACGGTGACGGGTACGGAGACCTGTTGGCGCAGGACACGTCGAACGAGTTGTGGCGGTACGCGGGCACGGCGACCGGCGGCTTCAGGGCGCGGGTCAAGGTGGCCGACAACTGGGGTGCCTCCTACAACGTCGTGGTGGGCGCCGGCGACATCACGGGGGACGGGCGGGCGGACATCGTCTCCCGCGACACCTCCGGCAAGCTGTGGCGCAACAACGGCGACGGCAACGGCACCTTCGGTCCTCGCACCGGGATCGCCACTGGGTGGCAGGGCTACAAGGCCCTGTACTGACCGCCCGTGACAGGTGAGAGCGCGACCCGCTCCAGCCTGCCCGGCGCCCGTGCTGCGCGCCACCCCCGTCAGCCGGGCCGTCAGCGGCGGCCACCCACCTGCGTGGTCGGCGTGGGACCACCCTCCGTGTCGGCCTTGTCGGACGACAGGAGCCAGGCGCCATCGGAGCCTTGGGTGAACTTCACGGTGTGCGGGACGGACAGTTCCTCGTACTCCGGGGCACCCTCCGCTACCTCCTGCGGGGTGAACGGCAGATAGAGGCGCGTGCGCTCCGTGAGCTGGAGCTTTGCCGACTGGCCGGCGATGGAGGTGTCGGTCACCTCCACGTCGACCTGCGCCTTGGTGTAGCCGCCGTCGACTTCCTTGTAGCGCTTGCCCTTTTCCGCCAGGGCGGCGAGATCGTCCTGCACCTCCGCAGTCATGGAACGCGTGGCTTGGACGCGGGCGATCGCGGCTCTGGCGGTCGGTCGACTCGTCGTCAGCATCTCGGCCCGCTGCTGCAGGTAGCTCTCAGCCAGCTGAGTAAGACGGGCGGTGTCGACGTTCGCCGACGAAACCGCCGCCGGAGAGGCAGCTTGGTCGCCTGCCGGAGTGCTGGTGAGCACAAACATCGCAGCTGTGGCTGAGAGCGCGGCTCCGGCGAGGACACGTCTGTGATGCGCAATGCGCATGAAACCCCCTTGATCACGGCTGACTGGGCGGGCCAGCCCGCAGATCAAGAGAGTCCATTCGAACGTCGCGTTCCTGGTGGCGGATTCCGGATCCTGGAATGTCCGATTCCGGATCAAAGAACGGGCTGCGTGGGTCGGAGCCGACAGACTGACTGGTCAGGTACTCGTTTCTGCGCTGTACCGACCGTGATTGTTGTCGCCCTCGGCGCGGCAGTCGGCGGGACGGGCGACCAAACCGGCGAACGCTTACCGGCGCACCGCCGTCTCTCGCGACACCTCCATGAGCTCCCCGCCACCCGGGGCGGCGAGGACACCGAATCCACGCGTCCTGGCGCCTCCTGCCTGCCAGACCTGACCGGCGTACCAAGCACCGTGCTCAAGTCCCTCGGGCCAGTGACGTCGGCGAAGCGGATTCCGCGCGGACATGAGACCGGTCAACTCCTCGCCTTCGCGGTATCGCAGTTGGACGGGCACGCCCATGACGTCCTTGACTCCGTCAGGCCTGTGCGCCGCGGAGATCGGCTGCCACGGATGCTGCTCGAGCACACGCCGGATGCGCTTCAAGGACCCCATTACGTCGCGGCGCAGGTAGAGAAGAGTCAGATAGACGAATGACACCAGAACGATGCCGCCCGCAGCCCGCTCCCTGCCATTTTCGCTTGAGAGATTCCCAAAGAGCACGAAGTACGCGACCCAGGAGAGGGCATACAAGAAGTGCCAAATCCAGCGCCCTCTCTTCGCTTTCTTCCGGGCTCGCTCCCACGCCGCCCGGGTCTCAGGGTGGTCGAAAGCACATTTATGCAGAGAGGCGTGCGCATCGGCAGGGCCTCCATCGGCCTGCGTGCCGAGCTTGTCGAAGGGAAGGCCCGCACCGCTGTCTTTCACAATTTCTCCTCGTATGTGGATTCGAAAGCCCAGGAGACCGCGATCGACACACCACTCTACTGGTATATAAGCTGCCGCCCGGGCGGGCGGCGCAAAGGAAGCCCGTCTGTCCATATTGCCCGCAATTCCCTTCTTCCGCCGCTATGGGGGTGTCAGGTGGGGGACCACTTCAAGGTCGACATCGATCAGTTGGACCGATTCGTCAAGTCGCTTCAGCAGGCGACGAAGGAGCTTGACGAGGCTCGTAAGGCGCTTTCGCACGTCCGCAGCGCCGAGATCGGCACTGCCCGACTGGACGAGGCCTGCGACACGTTCCAGGAGAGATGGAAGTACGGGTCCGAGCAGTTGAGCGAGCTCATCGGCAGCATCAGCGAGGGCGTGAAATCCAACAAGCTGAGCTATCAGGAATTCGAGGAAAACCTCGAGAAAACCCTGAAGCAGATGGCAGATTCGGCTACTTCGGGTGGCGGGGGAAAGAACTGATGGCTACGAACCCCTATCCGAATCTCGGCTGGAATCCGGTCCCCGGCATCCCTTCTGAGGTCGCCGCGCTGCAGCAGAAGGTGAAGGCCGCGGCGAACGCGCTGGACAGTTCCCACCGCCAGATCGAAAGACTCCTGGGGGAGAGCGCGCACTGGGAGGGTGACGCGGCGGACGCCTTCCGGGATGCACTCGACGGCGAACTGCCGAAGTACATGAAGGACGCGGCGCGTTCGCTCGACAAGGCCGCGGCGTCGCTGGACGGCTGGAACGGCGACCTCTCTTCCCACCGCGACCTCGCGAAGAAGTACGACGAGGAAGCCGGCGATAAAAAGTCCGCCGCCGAGAAGGCGAAGCAGCACCATGACGAGGCCGCCAAGAACCCCGACCTCCAACTGGTCGGCAAGGAGTTTCCCAGTCAGCAGGAGGCCGACGCCGCGACAGCGCGCCTGCGTGCGGCCGAGCGCTCGCTGAACGAGGCGACCACCCAGCTCAACAACGCCAACCAGGCGTACGAGGATGTCCTCACCAAGGCCCGCACCCTCGAGAGCGATAACAAGGAGAAGGCCGAAGCCGTCGCCAAGAAACTCGACGAGGCGGACGACAAGCTGGCGCCCAAGGAACCGGGGTGGTTCGGCAAGACCCTTGAGGCCATCGGGGAGGCCCTCAAGGCGGTGGGACAGTTCCTACTGGACCACGCCGGAACCATCGGCGCCATCGCCGGCCTCCTCGCGCTCTTCCCGACCCCCCTCGCCCCCGCGTTCGCCGCCATCGCCATCGTGGCCAGCGCCGCCGCGCTGAGCAAGAATCTCGCGAGCGAGGACTTCAGGGACTCGCTTATGGGTGAGCACGGGTGGAAAGCGGGTCTGACCGCATGGGGTTCCGTCGTCGGCGACACCCTGGGCGTCGTACCCGGGGTCGGTATCCTCGCGCGGGCGGGAAGCGAGGTGGGGCTGGCGGCGGCGGTCGCCAGGGAGGGCGGCGAGGCCATGTCGCTGGGTTCGAAGGCCACTGCCTTCGCCAGCGAGGTGAAGGCCGTCAACTGGGACAGGGCCGTTGATGTCGCCACCGCCCCCAGCAAGCTGCGCGACTGGGCCCTCAACGGTGTCAACGCGACCGCGAACGTGGTCTCCTCGGCGGAGACTGCCGGACTGCTGCCGGAAGACGGCATCGGCCATGACTCCACTGAGGCCACCAAGGCGAGCGTGGCTCTGTCCGGCGCGGCGGGCACGCTCGGGACCTTCGGCACGGACATCGTTGAACTCGCGGGGAGTATCCGGCTGTGAACGACCAACGCGGCAGTACGGCGGCAACGGCCACCACGCCGAAGCCGAATTTCTGGTACGGGCTCCCCCACGGGTATCTCGAATTGGACTTCAACCCGACGGAGGAGGGAGTCGCGGAACTGGCCCGACAGATCAGCGGACTTCCCGAGGAAGCCCGCGACCGGGCCGATCAGGCATTCCGTCTGTACGCCATGACCGCGATGCTCCTGCAGAAACAGCCGGTGGCTGTCTACGCACTCGGCATGCACCCAGACGGGAACGGACAGGCCTCGCTGTCGGTCCTCACGATCTCGGCCTTTCCCTCCGGAGGGGTGAACCCCATGCGCGTCCTCGCAGGCATGGTGGGCGGCAATTCGGGAGGGAACGCGAACAACGGCATGCAGCCCATCGAACTGCCGGTGGGCGTCGGGTTCCTGATGGAGCAGGTGCGTAGGACGGTGGCTCCGGGCGCCCCGCCCGAAGGGCAGGAGGGGCCCTTGGAGGGTTCGGTCTGGCAGGGAACAGTGGCGGTACCGGAGCCCCGCACGTCGTCGATCATCACCGTGCAACTGGTGACCTCGGCCGTCGAACTCGCCGACGACTACCGCTCGGTGCTGCTCGGCACCGCCCGAACGCTGACCTTCAAGGATCCGACGGCCGAAGCGGACCAAGGGCCCCGGCAGGGGATTCCCGGTTCCGCGGCGCAAGCCATGCAGTCCGACTTCGGGTGATCACGGAAAAGGCAGGAAAGGATCGCCGACGGGCATCGGTCTTCGGGCTCATGTGGTTGCAGATCTTCGTGACGCGCACCGACTATCTGCTCCCCCCTCGTGGCGCGTTTCCCCCGTACCCGCGTGCTGATCCTGACGACGTACGACACCGACGCGGACATCGGATCGGGCGGCGACTCGTCATCGCCGAAGCGACGGTGAAGACCCACCTGCTGCGCCTGTTCGCCAAGTTCGACGTGAACGACGGGACGCGAGCAGTGGTGGTGGCGATGGAAAGAGGACTGCTGCGGAGGGCTTCCGGTACGGACGGCTCGCCGTGATGCGCCGGGATGACGGCGCCACGCACTTCGCGTGAGACCAAGTCGCTCGAGGTGCAGGCCGGGCCCGTCTCCCCTCGGGGAGCGGGCCCGGTCGCGTCTCACTCTGCCGGTCAGGCGTTGACGCCCGCCTTGCGGCGACGGGCGACGACCACCGCGCCGGCGCCGAGCATCAGCGCCGCGCCGCCCGACAGGGCGACCTTCGGCAGAACGTCGCTCGAGCCGGTCTCGGCGAGCGAGCCGCTGCCGCTGCCGCCGGTTCCGTTCACCGGAGTGGTGGAGGAGCCGCCCTGCTCGGTGGTGTTGCTGCTCCCGCCGGGCTTGCCCTCGGTGTCCTCACCCTTGCCCGGGTCGGCGGCCTTGGCCAGGATCTGGAACTCGTGGTGGTCGAGGTCCGGGTAACCGCCGCAGGAACCGTCGGCGTTGACGTAGTCGGCCGACACGAAGAGGGCGCCCTGCCCGGCCGGGATGTCCGCGTCGGCCTTCAGGCGCAGCTTGACGTCGACCGAGGCCTTCGCCTTGAGGGGGCCGACGGACGATCCGTTCAGCAGGTCGACGTCGCGCCAGTTCGGGTTCCCGGCGATGGACCACTCCAGGTCGAGGTAGGAGTCGAGTTCCTCGAGGCCCTTGTCGTCGAAGGCGTGGACGGCTGCGTACGGGTACAGCGCGTCCATCGTCCTGCCGGTGCCGTTGGTGACGCGCAGCGTGAACGTCTTGGTGGTTCCGCCGACGACCTTGTCCGGCAGCCCGCTGACGACAGCGGTGAGCTTGGGCTCGGGGACGCACTCGCCGCCCGGCTCCTCACCCTCCTCGGCCTCGGCGTCCGCGAGCGCCTTCTTCGCGTCGTCCAGCTTCTTCTTGGCCTCGTCCCTCGTCTTCTGAAGGAGGTTGATCTTCCGGGCCTGGGCGACGCGGGCGTCGTCGTGGGCGGTCCTCGCCTCGGTGGCTTTGGTGTCAGCGGCCGTCTTGGCCGCCGCGGCGTCCTGGGCGGCCTTCTCGGCCTCGTCCAGCACCGTCTGCGCCGCGGCCTTCTCCTCGTCGGTGGTGGCGGCGTCCAGCTTGGCCTGGGCGTCCACGACGGCCTGATCGGCCTCGGTCTTGGCCTTGGCGGCGGCCTCAGCGGCCTTCTTGGTCTCGATGACCGCGGCCTTGGTCGGGTAGGTCTCCGCCTCCAGACCCTCCTCGAGGAACTTGATGGCGTCGTTCACCGCGATGACGGCGGCGTCGTACTCCTTCTGCGCGAGGTCGACGGCCTGCTCGAGCTCTTCGATCGTCGGCTTCGCCTTCTGCGTCTGCGCGGCAGGCTTCTCGTCGGCGAAGGCGGGTGCGGTCGAGAGGAGGACGACCGGGGCGGTCACGGCGGCGGCGACGGCGGTCGCGAGAACACGGCGAATCTTCACAAGGGACCCCTGGTCGGGTGGCGAAAAGGTGCGTGGGCGTCGCGCTTGCGGACAGCTCACGCGGGGCGACGTCGCCGCGATCGTATGACCTGCCTGAACAAGGCCGCAGGCGGTTTCTCACGCCTCCGCCGGAAAAGCCTTCACAGCGCACGCACAAATGGCGCTTACGGGCACAGTTGCCTGCGTAGGCCGCACTTTTTCTGTGATCCATCACTCAGCGCCCGAGGCCGGCCGACGGCGACACCAGGAGGGCAGGAGTGCCGGCGCCGCCGGGCTCGGCACATGCCTGAACGCCGTCCCGTACGCGAGGCGCGCCCGGCCGTGGGAAGGCCGGGCGCACCCGTGGGTTACCGCTGCGTGGGGAACTTGTTCAGTTCACGCACGTGGTGTGGGGGTCAGTGGTGGTAGCCGCCGTGGCCGCCGTGGTGGCGGTCGTGGCCCCAGGACGCGCTGTCGATGAAGCGTCCGCGGTCGTTGCGGAGGGTGGCGGTGTCGGAGCGGTTGTCCCAGACGTAGTGGCGGCGGTCCTGGTACAGGTCGCTGTCGGTGTCGCGGCCGATTCCGGTGTGGATGCGGACCGTGGCGCGGCCTTCCAGGCGGTAGTGGTCGAAGGTGTAGGTGCGACCGTCCTCGTCCTCGAGGGTCCAGCCTTCGAGGTTGACGGTGCGGCGGGTGGTGTTGGTGATCTCCACCCACTCCCGGTTCAGGGAGCGGTTGGAGCGGTCGTCACGGCCCGGTGAGTCGTACTGGACGTCCGAGATCTTCACCTTCGGCCGCTCGTGACGGGAGTGGTCGGCGGCGGACGCCGGCAGTGTGACGACCGAGACCAGAGCGCCGGCGGCGAGCGCGGCGGCGGCGAGACGGCGGGCGCTGACAGAAGCGGATGCGGACAAGGGGTCTCCCAGGGTGCGGACACCTTCCCCGAGAGGCCGTTACGGGCTGCCGGGAGTCGGTGCGGTGTGTTGGCGGCCGGCCGGCCGCACGCACACTTTGTCCACGTCGTGGAGAACTTCAGGAGAAGGCGTCACCTCTGTTACCTGTTGCCCATATTTCTATGACTCTCGGATGCAACATCCATGTATGCCGTCTATGGCTGGTTATTGACGTGTTGACAGGCCGGGAGGCCTTGCGGGCGTTGGGTTGTGACGTCGCCCCGCCACGGTGCGCCGCCCCGCAAAGGATCGGGTCATCACCCGAAAGTGAGTAACAGCAGGTTCCTGCCGGCAGTGGAGGTGACGGCGCCGAGCCGCTCTTCGGTGGTCATGGGCCGGATGATGTGCGGCCAGGGCGCCGGGCGGCGGACCATCGAGCCGGTGAGGGTGGTCGCCACGCTGCTCGCCACCCACCTGAAGTACCGCGTGGTGAAGTGACACAGGGACACCGCGCCGTGGTAGGGCGCGACTCCGCCTTCGCGGCGGCAGGCCCTACGCTGATCCCCGTGAGGTAGGCAGGCGCGGGGAGGATGATCGGCGATGACGCCCCTGAGCACCGGGGACCCGGAGTCCATAGGCGGGTACACCCTGCTCGGCCGGCTCGGGGCGGGCGGCATGGGCGTCGTCTATCTGGGAGTCTCCGCCTCGGGACGGCGGGTCGCGGTCAAGCTCGTGCACGGGTCGTACGCCGAGGAGGAGGAGTTCCGAACGCGCTTCCGGCAGGAGATCGCGGCAGCGCGCAGAGTGAGCGGCGCCTTCACCGCGCCTGTGGTGGACGCCGACCCGGATGCCGACCGGCCATGGATGGCGACGCTCTACGTGCCCGGCCTCAACCTCGCCGAAGTCGTGAAGAAGGACGGCCCGCTGAGCCAACGGGAGTTGCGCGCACTGGGACTGGGGCTCACCGAGGCGTTGCGCGACATCCACCGGGCGGGTTTGGTGCACCGGGACCTCAAACCGGCCAACGTCCTGATGACCGAGGACGGGCCGCGTGTCATCGACTTCGGCATATCGCGCGCCGCCGACAACCAGAGCCTGACCGTGACCGGGCGGGTGATAGGCACGCCGCCCTTCATGTCCCCGGAACAGCTCGCCTCTCCCCGAGACGTCACCCCGGCCTCGGACGTGTTTTCGCTGGGGTCACTGATGGTGTTCGCGGCCGTCGGCACAGGACCGTTCGACGCCGACAGCCCCTACATGACCGGCTATCAGGTGATGCACGAGGCGCCGGACCTCGAAGGGGTGCCCGAATCGCTCCTGCGCATCGTCGAGCGCTGCCTCGACAAGGACCCGGCCGCACGGCCGGAACCGGCGGATCTGCACCGCATGCTTCAGGCGCTGCCGGAATCCGACGCCACCGCGCCCCTGAAGGCCAGGGAGTTCGCGACACCCCGGCCCCGCCCCACTCCCCGGAACGCGGCCACCACCTCCGTGGGGACCGGCACCGGCAAGCGCCGCCGTTCCCGGATGCTGCTCACCGGCCTCGCCGCGGCGCTGGCCGTCATGGGCCTGAGCATCGGGGCGGGTGTCTTCGTGGCGGGCCAGGACACGACCACCGCCGCCGACGCCACCGCCACGACCACCACCCGTACCGCGGCCCTGCCCAACGGCTGGAAGCCGTGGCGTACGGCTCTGCGGGACGACGTGAAGGGCGTCCCCCTCGACTACCAGACCCCCGGATGCGTGGCGAACGGGAGCGCCCTGTTCTGCGGCGGTACGGGCTTCACGGTCGCCAGGCTCGACCCGGCCTCCGGCCGCACCCTGTGGCGGTTCGGCACCCGCCCTCAGGGGGTGCGGCCGATCGGTGTTCGCGGCGGGCTGGTCTATGCGTACGAGGATCCGGACGACACGATCAGGCGCGTGGTGGCCCTCGACGCCGGTACCGGGCAGCGGCGTTGGCAGCGGGACATCGACAAGGCCGCGGACCCGGTCCTGTACAACGGCGGACTGCTGACCCTGTCCCCCGACTCCTCGTCGTTCGTCGCATACGGGCCTTCCGGCAAGGAACTGTGGCAGGCGCCCTCGCTGGACGAGTACTGCACTCCGTCGGCGCTGGGAGGCGTCCCTTACGCCCTGTGCGACTCCGGCACCGAGCCCGGCCAGACCCCGGTCGACCTGATGAGACTCGAACCCGGCGGCCTGACCGAAACCGCCACGCTGCCCCGGAAGGCGGAAGCGCTCGGCGCTGTCCGCGGGCAGCCCTTGTTCCTCGCCCCCCAGACCGCGAAGGACGTCTACGAATCCGGGTACGAACGGCCGTACAACGCGCTGCTGCGTGTGGACCCGGAAACCGGGCAGGTCAGACGGATACCGCTGGCACGTCCGCTGACCGGTGCGGCCACCCTGGTGGACGGCGTCGTCTACTTCGTCCGGGCCAACGGGTCCGTCACCGCGGTGTCGGCGGACAGCGGCAAGCAACTCTGGCAGAAGGCCACGGACATGGAGAGTCTGTCCGCGCCCGTGGTGTCGGCGACGTACAAGCGGGTCTACTTCTCCAACCGCTTCGGCCGCCTGCTGGCACTCGACAGCCGCACCGGAGCGGAGGTATGGCGCACCTCCGCACTGGAGAACCCCGGGGACAAGGCACAGGACACCCCGCCGCGGGTGCTGCTCGTCAAGGACGCGATCGTGGCGACGGCCGGCGACACGGCCTTCTCCCGGAGCCCGGACGGGCCCGGCTGACCGGCTGACCGGCTGACCGGCCTCCTTCCACCACCGTCGGCCAGTACTGCCGCTCGCGTCAGCCGATGGGTGCCGGCATGGGCCGGACGTCGTAGTGGAGGCGGATGGTGTCTCCGGTGGCGGGGTCGGACAGTTCCACGCTCCAGCCGTCGGCGAACTGGTCGACACCCGGCGTCATCGGAATCGTGCCGGAGATCAGGACCGTGCCGGGTGTGAGCGCGCCGCGTGAGCGCAGCACGTCGATCCAGTAGGCGGGGGCGAGGAGTTCGGCGAGGGTGCCGTGCTGGATCTCCGTCGACGTGCCGCCGTGGGTGACCCAGGCGCGCAGGGTGAGGTCGTCGAGGCGGGACTCCACGTCGGCCAGGCGCCAGGCGCGGCGGGCGAGGACGTCGGGGCCGGCGTTCTTGCTCCAGGCCACGCCGTGCACCTCCAGGTCGCGGTCGGTGTGGTCGCAGGCGGCGGTCAGCAGCAGCTCCCCGCCGTCCGCCACGACGAGCGCCCACTCCGCCTCGCCGGAGGTGTGCGCGTGCTGCGCGTGGACCCGGTCGGTCTGCTGGGCGAGGTAGGGGGAGACGGGGTAGAGGGCGGGCGTCACGGACGGGCCGGGCACGCCCAGCTCGGCGAGCTCCGCGACGTGTGCGGCGACGTCCTCCTGGCTGCGTCCGGCGTACCCGGCGTTGAGGACCTGGACGACGTCGACCTCGCGCGTCGATCCGTCGGGCAGTTCGAAGGTCAGCACGGCCATGAGGGCACTCCCAGAGATCGGGTCGGCAGATCGGTCCGCAGACCGGGTCCGCGGTGAAGTTCTCGCGCAGGGGCTTGCGCATACGACCTGTATACAAGAAGTATGCCGGAAGGTCGATGTCCCCCGACGTCCCCGAGCAAGGATGGGAACCATGCCCGACACCCCGAAGGACGACACGAAGGACGACATAAAGGGCGCCGTAAAGGCGTCCGATCGGCACTCCGGCGTCCGCCGGGCCTTTGTCGCGAGCCTGACCGGCACGGCGCTGGAGTGGTACGACTTCGCCGTCTACTCCGCCGCGGCCGCCCTGGTCTTCGGTGACCTGTTCTTCCCTTCGGAGGACCCGCTCACCGGCACGCTCCTGGCGTTCTCCACCTATGCGGTCGGCTATGTGTCGCGCCCGCTGGGCGGGTTCGTCTTCGGCCGCCTCGGTGACGTGATCGGCCGCAAGAAGGTGCTGATCGCCACGCTGGTCCTCATCGGCGCGGCGACGTTCCTGATCGGCGTCCTGCCCGCGTACTCGACGGCCGGTGTGGCCGCCCCGATCGCCCTGGTCGTGCTGCGCTTCGCGCAGGGCGTCGGCGTCGGTGGCGAGTGGGGCGGTGCCGTACTGCTGTCCAGCGAGTTCGGCGACCCGCGCCGCCGCGGTTTCTACGCCTCCGCCGCCCAGGTCGGCCCGCCCGCGGGAAACCTGCTGGCCAACGGCGTCCTGGCTGCCCTCGGCGCGCTGCTGACCGAGGCGCAGTTCGAGTCGTGGGGCTGGCGCGTGGCGTTCCTGTTCTCCGGCGTTCTCGTCGCGTTCGGGCTGTGGATCCGGGCGAAGCTCGAGGAGACCCCGGTGTTCAAGGCGATGGAGGCCGAGCACTCCCGGCCTGAGGCACCGATCCGCGAGGTGTTCACCACCCAGCCCCGCGCCCTGCTGGCCGCGATCCTGTGCCGTGTCGGCCCCGACGTGCTGTACGCCATGTTCACCGTGTTCGTGCTCACGTACGCCACCAACGAACTCGGCATGTCACGCGGCTCCGCCCTCGCGGCCGTGCTCATCGGCTCCTCGATCCAGGTCTTCCTCATGCCGCTGGCCGGCGCCCTGTCCGACCGGGTCAACCGCCGGCTGCTGTACGGCGGTGCGGCGGTGGCCGCCGGTGTGTGGCCCTTCGTGTTCTTCCCGATGATCGGCGGCGGCACCTGGCTGCCGCTCGCCACGGGGGTCGTCGTGGGCCTGGTGATCCACTGTTGTCTGTACGGCCCGCAGGCCGCCTTCATCACCGAACAGTTCGAGCCCCGGCTGCGCTCCACCGGCTCATCGCTGGCCTACACCCTGGCCGGGATCATCGGCGGCGCCGTCGCCCCGCTGCTGTTCACCAGCCTGCTGAGCGCCTACGGCACGTGGACGCCGCTGGCCGTGTACATCGCCCTCGCCTCGGCCGTGTCCCTGGTCGGCGTCTGGCTGGGGCGCGACCCGGAGGCCGCCGTCGACGAGGACGCCGCCCTCGCCGCACCGAAGGCGCCGCACACGGCGGACGCCACCCCCACCCGTTTCTGAGGAGGCCGCACCGTGCGGATCGCCCTGAGCCAGCTCACCACCGGTCCCGACCCCGGGAAGAACCTCCTGCTCATCGAGGAATGGACACGGCGCGCGGCAGACGCCGGAGCCCGCGTCGTCGTCTTCCCAGAGGCGTCGATGGCCTGCTTCGGCACCCCACTGGCACCGCTCGCCGAGACCCTGGACGGACCGTGGGCCGACGGCGTGCGGCGGATCGCCCGCGCCACCGGCACGGTCGTCGTGGCCGGCATGTTCACCCCGGCCACCGGGGGCCGGGTGGCCAACACCCTGCTCGCCACCGGACCCGGGGTCGAGGCCTCGTACGACAAGATCCACCTCTACGACGCCTTCGGCTTCCGCGAGTCCGACACGGTCGCCGCGGGTTCGGCCACGACGGTCATCGACGTGGACGGCGTACGGCTGGGCCTGGCCACCTGCTATGACATCCGTTTTCCGGAGCTGTTCCGGGCGCACGCCGACGCCGGAGCCGTCGCCACACTGCTGGCTGCCTCCTGGGGCGCCGGGCCCGGCAAGCGTGAGCAGTGGGAGCTGCTGGTGCGGGCCCGTGCGCTGGACGCAACCGTGTGGCTCGCCGCCGTCGACCAGGCCGACCCCGGCGGGGGCACCGGCCCGGGTTCCGCCCCGATGGGGATCGGGCACAGTCTCGTCGCCGGACCCGACGGGACCGTACGGCACGCTCTGGGCGCCGGGCCCGAGCTGCTGGTGGCCGACCTGGACACCGACGAGGTCGCCGCGGTCCGGCAGCGGATCTCCGTGCTGGCCAACAGGCGCCCGGAGGTGTGGCGATGAGCAAGCCCGAGCTGGAGTTCCACCTGCCCGACGGACCGTGGCGGACCCCGGCCGGCGCCGGCCCGGACGTCGAGGAGCGTGTTCTGGCCGAGGACCCCGAGCGCGGATCCCGTACGGCGCTGGTCCGCTGGGCGCCGGGCACCGACACCTCGGCGGACGGCGTGACCCGCCACGACTTCTGGGAGGAGGTCTACCTGGTCGAGGGAGCGCTGCACGACCTGACGCTCGACCGGACCTTCACGGCGGGCATGTACGCCTGCCGCCCGCCCGGCATGCCGCACGGCCCCTGGACCTCCCGGGACGGCGTCACCATGCTGGTGACCACCTACCCCGCGCCCTAGCCGGGCCCTGTCGTTCGGATCAGCCCGGCTGCGAGGATCGGTTCCTCTCGGCCGGCCCGAGCGGGGCATGGCGCGTGCAGCCGCAAGGCGCAGGAGGGAGTCGACGCGATGGGGGTCCCCCGCGCGTGCAGCGCGAAGCCGGTCGCGGCCGTGGGTGAGTCGGCGACCGACGACAACGCCGCAGATGTGCGTGCCAGGGCCCGCGACGCCGGGATGATCCAAACGGCAGGGCCTAGCCCGCGAGCAGCACCTTGAGCGTCGACTCCAGATGGTGGTCGATGGCGGCCCACGCGGCCTGCGCGTCACCGGCTTCCAGTGCGTCCAGGATGGCCTCGTGTTCCTCCAGCACGGCTTCCTGTCGTCCCTGCTGGTTGAAGAGGGCGACCACTCCGGCGCGGACCTGGCGGCTGCGTAGGCCCTCGTAGTGCCGGTCGAGGAGGGCGTTGCCGACGGCGGACACCAGTACCGCGTGGAAACGGTGGTCCACGGCGATGAACTCCCGGGCCTGGTCGGCACCGGTGAGCTCGCGCTGCCTCTCCAGCAGGGACCGCAGCTCCGCCACCGGGGCTCCACCAGCGGAGACGAGCTGCTGGGCGGCGTACCGCTCGACGATGCCCCGCAGCTCCATGAGCTCGCGGATCTCCCGTCCCGTCAGGGGGGACACGCGGGCGCCCCGCTTGGGCACCAGCTCGACCAGGTCCTCGGCGGCGAGCTGCAGCAGCGCCTCCCGGATGGGCGTGCGGGAGACGCCGATCCGGTCCGCGAGCTCCTGCTCCGACAGGAAGGCGCCCTGCATCCCGGGATCCGTCAGCACCGTCTCCTTGAGATACGTGTACGCCTTCTCCCGACCGGACGTCACGGCAACCCCCAGTTTTCGTATACACCTTGTATACGGACGCTACCACGCACCTTCCGCTGGGGAGCGAGCCTGCGACGACAGCGCATTCGCAGAGCGGGCCGAGCTCCGCCGGAGCACAGCCGGCCGACCACTGCACGGACGATGGCGGGATGATGGCCGCTATGCGCATCCGCATCGACGCCGTCGATCTGCCCGGACTGACCCGCCCCGCCGTAGTCGACGGCGAAGCCCCCGCCTACGGCAACCTCCACGTCGCCGTGCAACGCCGCGACCGTCCGGCCGAACTCCTCGAGCCACAGCGCGGCGACGCACCGTCCGCGACCTGGACCCTGGAGTGCACCACGAGCACCTCGCCGACCGGCATCGAGGTCAAAGGCCCCTACGTGCAGGACCGTCTGGGCCGACGGTTCATCTACCTGTCGTGGGGCACGGTCGACGAATCGGGCACCTTCACGATGTTCCGTCGCGCCAAGCTCATGCTCGACGTCATCCCCGCCGACGTACTCGCTGCCGCCGCACGCGACGGGCTCCTGGTCGGACGCCTCGGCCTGACCGACGCGCAGGGCGGGCCCCTGTGCGCCCGCGTCGAGCCCCCTCACATCACCTGGACCGCCGCACGCGCCGACTAGGAGCTGCCGGGATACCGTCGCCCGCCGACAACGCCTGCGGGCCACCCCGTCGTGGACGACGGACCGATGTGACCTTCATCGCGGCAGCGGGATCTCGGCGCGGTGCCCGTCGTCCCGTCCGTCGATGACGATGGCAGCGCCGCACGGCTCATCTACGGAGGTCATGGCGCTGCGGCCGCAAGCGCCCGGCAGGAACACTGCATCCGCGCGGGTCAATATCTGCATCGGCGAGGTGAGAAATAGGTGCGGCGCACTGCGAGTATTCCCCGATCCGCGACCCGAGTGAAATTACTTCGCGCGCTGGGCCGATCGCGTCATGCTACGGTCGACGTCAGTTGCAGGTGTGGTTGCCAGAAGGTTCATTTTCCGACGGGTTAATCAGCACGGCGACTCGGAATCCGCACAGGGCGAATTTCGAACACCGTCCCCGAAGGAGAAATGACATGGCTACTGGCACCGTGAAGTGGTTCAACGCGGAAAAGGGCTTCGGCTTCATCGAGCAGGACGGCGGCGGCCCCGACGTCTTCGCCCACTACTCGAACATCGCCGCCCAGGGCTTCCGCGAGCTGCAGGAAGGCCAGAAGGTGTCGTTCGACATCGCGCAGGGCCAGAAGGGCCCGACGGCCGAGAACATCGTTCCCGCCTGACACCCGCAACAACGCACACATCGCAGCTGGGGCCCGCACCTTGGGGTGCGCGCCCCAGCTGGCTGCATTTCAGGGCGCGCGACGGGAGGGCCGGAAGGCCCCACACCTCACCGAACGGTGACGCATTCCCCGTCGATCCGGATCGGCGCCCATCATCTCCGGCTCGTTCTCGCGATTCTCTGCGCCGTTCATCTTGCTGCGGAAATTCCTTGCTTCGCGCCTACGTGCCCACATCGAGGAAGGTTCCGCTTGAACCGCGCACGCACTGCACGCACGACCCGCACCAACGACCGCTCCCGGGGTTCTGCCCCCCAGCGCTCGGGAGCGCCGCGGCGTTCCCAGGGCAACGGACGCCGACAGGCCGCGCCCCAGGGCGAGTTCGCGCTGCCGGTGACGACCACGCCCGCGCTGCCCGCCGTCGAGTCGTTCGCCGACCTCGCCCTGCCGGCGCCGTTGCTGGCCGCGCTCGGCCGCGAGGGCGTGACCGTACCGTTCCCCATCCAGGGGGCGACCCTGCCCAACTCCCTCGCCGGACGTGACGTGCTCGGCCGCGGCCGCACCGGGTCGGGCAAGACCCTCGCCTTCGGCCTCGCCTTGCTGGCCCGGACAGCGGGCCGACGCGCAGAGCCACGGCAGCCGCTTGCCCTGGTCCTGGTTCCCACCCGCGAGCTCGCCCAGCAGGTGACCGACGCGCTGACCCCGTACGCCCGTTCCGTGCAGCTGCGGCTGGCGACTGTGGTCGGCGGGATGTCCATCGGCAAGCAAGCCGGTGCGCTGCGGGCCGGGGCGGAGGTCGTCGTCGCGACGCCGGGGCGGCTCAAGGACCTCATCGGCCGTGGCGACTGCCGGCTGGACGACGTCACCGTCACCGTCCTCGACGAGGCCGACCAGATGGCCGACATGGGCTTCATGCCGCAGGTCACCGCCCTGCTCGACCAGGTACGCCCCGAAGGCCAGCGGATGCTCTTCTCCGCCACCCTGGACCGCAACGTCGACCGGCTCGTCCGCCGCTACCTGACCGACCCCGTGGTCCACTCCGTCGACCCCTCCGCCGGAGCGGTCACCACCATGGAGCACCACGTACTGCACGTGCACGAAGCGGACAAGTACCGGACGACCACCGAGATCGCGGCACGAGACGGCCGGGTGATCATGTTCCTGGACACCAAGCACGCCGTGGACCGGCTCACCAAGCACCTGCTGAACAGCGGTGTCCGCGCGGCGGCGCTGCACGGCGGCAAGTCCCAGCCGCAGCGCACGCGGACCCTCGCCCAGTTCAAGACCGGACATGTGACGGTGCTGGTGGCGACCAACGTCGCGGCGCGCGGCATCCACGTCGACAACCTCGACCTGGTCGTCAACGTCGATCCGCCCACCGACCACAAGGATTACCTGCACCGCGGCGGCCGTACCGCCCGAGCCGGAGAGTCCGGCAGCGTCGTCACGCTGGTGACACCCGACCAGCGCCGCAGCATGAACCGACTGATGGCTGCAGCCGCCATCACCCCCCGCGTCACCCCGGTACGTTCGGGTGAGGCGGAGCTGAGCCGCATCACCGGGGCCCAGGCCCCTTCGGGTGTTCCCGTCGTCATCACCGCGCCCGTCGCGGAACGCCCCCGCCGCGCCGCGTCTTCCTCGTCCCGGGGCCGCCGCGGCCGCCCCGCCCAGGGGCGTGCCACCGGGCGGGCGGGGCGGCGCAGGACACAGCGGCCCGCCGTCGACCAGGCTGCCTGATCGACCAGGCTGCCCAGCGGCAGCTTGAACCGGGCGGCGAACCGCCGTAAGGATCCCGATGAGGGCCCTGCCGACACGCGTCGGCAGGGCCCTCACGGCCGTCTCGCCGTCCGTTCTCGGCGACCCGGACCTCAGATGGTGTTGAATTTCCTTCGGGGCCCTGGTGCCGTACGGCACCAGGGCCCCTCGACGCGTTGCACAAACGAGGTGACATGACAGCAGATATCCCCCTCAGTGATCGTCTGGACGACGACGACTACCCCGCATACACCATGGGGCGGGCCGCCGAGATGCTCGGCGCCACCCCGGCCTTCCTCCGCGCCGTGGGTGAGGCTCGTCTGATCACTCCGCTACGTTCGGAGGGCGGACACCGCCGGTACTCCCGCTACCAACTGCGGATCGCGGCACGCGCCCGCGAGCTCGTCGACAGGGGCACCCCGATCGAGGCCGCTTGCCGCATCGTCATCCTTGAGGACCAGCTCGAGGAAGCGCAGCGCATCAACGCCGAGTACCGCCGCCGTGCCGAGCAAGAAGCGCCCGACGGTCCCCTTCCCGGTGCCAGCTGATCACGTGGGCGCGTACCGGTCGGCTCGACAGGTCGCCCCTTCGCGACGATGACAGCGCCCCGGCGAAAAGGCGCTTGAGCAAGATGCCGCGAGGCGCGTCTTGGTTGTCCGACTCCGGGACCATCCGTCGCCCCGTCCGTCCGACCACGGTCGGAGAAATCCTGGCCCCGTGATGGATTCGCCCCAACTCCGTTAGCCGAAAGGGTTGGTCCGATCCACACACACCAAGGCCAAGGACCTCCCCCACGTGCGAAACAGTCGAATAGCTTGCTTCCTGGCGGCCGGTACGGTCGCCGCCCTGGTTCCCGCGCTCGCGCCGGCCACGGCGTCCGCCGCTTCCGCCGCCGCGGCCAACCCGTTGAGCCAGTACCTTCAGCAGAAGCCGGCCTGGCACCGCTGTGACAGAGAGATGCCGACGACGTTCCAGTGCGCCACCATCAAGGTGCCCCTCGATTACAACCGCCCCAGCGGCAAGAAGCTCGATCTCGCGATATCGAGGTTGAAGACGAGCACCAGGCAGGAGCGCCGGGGTGTGCTCCTGCTCAACCCGGGCGGACCCGGCGGTCCGGGCGTCGACATGCCGCAGTTCATGGCCAGTGAGCTGCCGAAGAGCGTGAAGGCCAAGTACGACCTCGTGGGGTTCGATCCGCGAGGGATCGGCAAGAGCTCCCCCGTCAGCTGCGGACTGACGCCGGAGCAGGCGAACTCCGAACGGCCGTACAGGGCGGGTACGTTCGCCAAGGACGTGAAGTGGGCCCGCACCGTCGCCGAGAAGTGCGATGCCAAGCAGGGCGACAAGCTGCGGCACATCACCACCCGTAACACCGCCCGGGACATGGACGTGATCCGGGCCGTGCTCGGCGAGAAGAAGATCTCCTACCTGGGGTACTCGTACGGGACCTATCTCGGCGCGGTCTACACGCAGATGTTCCCCAAGCGCTCCGACCGTTTCGTCCTGGACAGCGCCGTCGACCCGGCCAGGGTCTGGCGCGGCATGATCCAGATCTGGGCGGAGGGCACCGAGCCCGCCTTCACCCGGTGGACCGAGTGGACCGCCGAGCGCAACTCCACGTACAAGCTGGGAAAGACGCCCGCGGCGGTCCGCAAGACCTTCTACGACCTCGTCGCGCAGGCCGACCGCAAGCCGATCGAGCTCGACGGCACCAAGATGACCGGTGACGACATCCGCTCCGGCAGCCGGGCCACGTTCTTCAGTGTGCGCGACGCCGCCGAATCGGTCGTCGAGCTGAAGAGGGCCGCCGAGGGCAGGCCCGCCTCCGGTGCCCGGGAGGGCAGGACGCTCTCGCCGCAGCCGCCGTCGTTCGCCCGCGCCGTTCCCGCGGACAACGGCGACGCCGGCTTCTGGTCCGTCGTCTGCGCCGACACCCGCAACTGGCCGCGCGATCCGGAGCAGTACCGCGCCGACGCGATCCGCGACAAGGCCAAGTACCCGCTGTACGGCGACTTCGTCTCCAACATCAAGCCGTGCGCCTTCTGGAAGAAGACCGGCTCCGAGCCCGCCACCACGATCGACAACAAGGTCGGCGCGCTGATCCTCCAGAACGAATGGGACTCCCAGACCCCGCTGGCCAGCGGCCAGGGCCTGCGCCGCGTCATGAAGGGCTCGAAGATGGTCACGGTCCTCGGTGGCGTCGGACACGGCATCTACGGCTCCAAGACCTGCGCCGACAAGCCGGCCACGACCTACCTCACCACCGGAAAACTGCCGGTCAAGGACGTGACCTGCAAGGCAGCACCGGACGCACGCGAGCGCGCCGCCGACAACCCGATCCCGCTGCCCACACCTCGGGGTCTCCCGGGCATGGTCAGCCGCTTCTGAACCCGGGACGACGCGACGACTGGATGTCCTGACCCGACCCCGCCCGGTCACGACCTGTTGATGAGTGATCAGCCGGTGGTGCCGGGCGGTGGCGTGGTCCGTGTCCGGGACTCGGCCGCGGGCTCGTCTCCGGTGCTGCCCGGGGCGAGTCCGCAGGTGCCGGACCTGGATGCCCCGTCCTGCCCCGTCAGTTGCACGGCGACCTTGCCGTCGGCGTCCTGGCTGTAGGCGATCGTGCAGGTCAGCTGACGTAGCGCCGTGCTGGACAGCCCGTTGAGGGCAAGGGGCAGGCGGGTCGCGACCTTGCCGCCCGGGGTGACGTCGACCTCGACGGTGGCGCCGGGGCCGGTGGCCGGGAGGGCGGTGCTCAGGCCTGCGGCTCGGTCCTCGTCCCGCGGGCCGCCGAGCAGCGCCAGGACGACTTTCTCCGTCGGCACCGGCCCGGCCGTTTCGCTGAGGTTCCGCTCTTCGGCCGGAGGCTCGGTCGTCCGGATCACGGGGGTCAGTCCTCCGTCGGGGGAACGGAAGAAGAGCAGCATGTCGTAGTCGCGGTTGAGGAAGGCCTGGAAGCTGGCGGGGCCACCCGCCTCGATGACGTCGGTCTCCTGGATACCGCAGCCGCCGACCAGCGGTACGGTCGCCGCGACAGCGATGGCGAGGGCGACGGCCGCCGTACGTCGGCGCGTCAGCGCACGCCTCATCCGCCGGCCTCCTCCGTATGGAGCGGTATCCCGACGGTGAAGACGGCGCCGCCCCCGGGCAGGTTCCGCGCGTGGATCGTTCCGCCGTGCAGCTTCACGTTCTCCCAGGTGATCGCCAGCCCCAGGCCGCTGCCCGCCGAGCGGGTGCGGGCCGCGTCTGCCTTGTAGAAGCGGTCGAAGATGTGGGGGAGCACGGCAGGCTGGATGCCGGGGCCGTTGTCGGCGACCTCCGTGATGAGCAGGGTGGGGGTGCCCGGGGAGCGGGCCTCGGTGCGCAGGCGTACCGTGACCGGCGCGCTGCCGTGTCGCAGCGCGTTGCCCACGAGGTTGGCGATCACGATGTCGAAGCGGCGCGGGTCGAGCCGGGCACGGATACCGTCGGGGAGTTCGGTGCGGACCCGGCCGTCGGTGTCGGTCCAGTGCCGGTTGTGGAGGGTTTTGCGGATGGCCTCGGCCACGTCGACCTCGTCGGCGTTCAGCTCGGCCGCGCGGGCGTCGAAGCGGGAGATCTCCATCAGGTCCTCGACGAGCACGGCGAGCTTCCCGGTCTCCGCGCTGACCAGGCGGACCGCGCGGGCGGTGTCGGCGTCCAGGTGATCCGCGTCCTCGTCGAGGACCTCGGTGACGGCGAGCATTCCGGCGAGGGGGGTGCGCAGTTCGTGCGAGACGTCGGAGGCGAAACGGCGGGCGCGGGCCTCGGCCTCGCGCAGTTCCCGCACTGATTGCTCCAGTTGGGCTGCCGACTCGTTGAAGGTACGGGCCAGATCCGCCAGTTCGTCGCTGCCGCGCACCGCGATCCGCGTGTCGAGTCTGCCGCTGCCCATGCTCCGGGCCGCCTGGCTCAGTTCCCGCACCGGGCGCAGCACGCTGCGGGCGGCGATCAGGCCGGGTATCAGGGCGACGGCGAGGCCGGGCAGGGCGCCGTCCCGGCCGGCCATGAGGAGGGCGTCGACGTTGACCTGCTCGTCGGTCATCCGCATGACGGCGTACAGGACGAGTCCGCTGGGCAGCACACTGTCCGGGCTGGTCTTGAAGACCATGGGCATGGCGATGGTCAGGTACGGAACACCGTCCTTGACGACCCGCTCGAAGCTGCCGTGGGGGTTGGCCCGTGCGGCACGGCGCAGTTCGGGTGTGATGACGGTGGAGACGGGGTTCTCACCCGAGGAGGCGCGGACCGAACCGTATTCGGCGAACACCACCCAGGGGTGCGGCTTGCCCTTGCGGGCGATGTCCCGCAGGACTGCTTCCAGGTCCTCCCCTCCCTGCACGGGCAGGGCGAACCCGGTCAGCTGGACCTGGTCGCGGAAGGACGTGACAGCCGTGTCCTGGGCGGTCTGCAGCACCGCGCTGCGGGCCTCACGGTAGGTCAGCGCGGCCGTCGTGCCGGCGCTGACGGCGGCGACCAGCAGGAAGGCGAGCATCAGCCGCGTACGCAGCCCGAACGCCCTGAACCGAGACCGAGGTCGGCCGGTGATCACAGCGGCCCGAAGCGGTAGCCGAAGCCCCGCAGCGTCTGGACGTAGCGGGGGCTGCCGACCTCGTCCTCGATCTTGCCGCGCAGACGTGCGACGCATGCGTCGACCAGCCGGGCGTCGGCGTGGTAGCTGTGATCCCAGACGTGCTCCAGCAGTTGCTGCCTGCTGAACACCTGCTCGGGGGCGGCGGCTAGGTGCAGCAGGAGCTTGAGCTCCGAGGGGGCGAGCGCGAGCGGCCGGCCCGCCTTGGTGACCGTCAGTCCGACCCGGTCGATGGCGAGTTCGCCGTAGAACTCGATGGCCGGGCGGCCCGCGCCGCCGTCGTCCAGGCGGCGCAGCACGGCACGGATCCGGGCCTCGATCACCTCGGTGCGGGCGGGCTTGACGATGTAGTCGTCGGCGCCGGCTTCCAGGCCGATGACCACGTCGAAGTCGTCGCCGCGCGCGGTCAGCATGATGATCGGCAGCTGGCTGCGGTCGCGGACCTGCCGGCAGACCTGTACGCCGTTCATCCCGGGCAGCATCAGGTCCAGCAGCAGCAGATCGGGGCGGAATTCGGCCATTGCGGCCAGACCGGCCTCGCCGGTCGCGGCCGCCCGTACCTCGTGGCCACGGCGGCGCAGACCGAGTTCGACCCCCTCGCGTACGGAAGGGTCGTCCTCGATGAGGAGCACGCGGGGCATCGGCAGTTCTCCCTCGATGGTGGTCAGGGATGGTGGTCAGGTCCGGGTCCGGGTCCATCTCCGGCGTACGCCCGAGAGCAGCGCTTCGAGTTCGGCGAGCCGCAGCGGACGGGCGAGCAGGGCGAAGGTGAGGATGACGGCGGTCGCGCCGGCAACCGTGGAGACCACCGGCCCCGCCGGTGCGGTTCCCGAGGCCGCGAAGTGGCCCAGCGCGGTGGCGGGGACGGCCGCGAGCATCAGCCGTAGGTGAGCACCCACGGCTGACGACCGCAGAGGGTGTGCGACGGCGAGCCTGCGGCTCAGCACCCGGCCGGTCACCGCCCAGCCCGCGCACAGCGCCAGCGAGTACGCCGCCGCCATGCCCGTCACGGCCCAGCGCGCCGGCAGCACGTGCGCGGCGGCCACGGACAGTCCCGCGTTGAGGGCGACGATCACGAGGTTGAGCAGGAACGGCGTACGGGTGTCGGAGAGCGCGTAGAAGGCGCGGGACAGGACGTACTGGCCCGACAGCGCGACGAGTCCCGGCGCGAAGGCCATCAGGATCCCGGCCATGGCGGCCGTGTCGGCGGCGCTGGTCCTGCCGTATCCGAAGACGAGGGCCGTCACCGGCTGGGCGAGGGCGAACAGCGCGCAGGCGGCGGGTACGACGGCGGATGCGCAGACCCGCAGGGCGTGGGAGACGTCGCGCCGCAGCGCGGCGGTGTCCCCGTCGGCGGCGGCCGCGCTCATCCGGGGCATCAGCGCGGTCACCACGGAGACCGTGATGATGCCGTGCGGTACGACCCACAGGGCATAGGCGTTGTTGTACGCGTTGTATCCGGGGCCGCCGTCGAGGCCCGCGGTCGTGGCCAGCCGGGTGGTGACCCAGTAGGCGGCCTGGTTGGCCAGGACCAGCAGCACCAGCCAGCCGGCCGACCGCAGGGGGCGGGTCAGCCCGCTGCCGCGCCAGTCGAAGCGGGGCCGCCAGCGGAAGCGGGCCGCGCGCAGGCTTGGGACGAGGGCGAGCGCCTGGACTGCGATACCGGCGGTGGTGCCCCAACCGAGCACGGCGGTCTCGGTCGGGGTGAGCGTGTCCCCGCCGCCCATGGCCTGCGCCAGGTACAGACCGAAGACGGTCATGACGACGAGGTTGTTGAGGACGGGCGCCCACATCATCGCGCCGAACCTGCGGCGGGCGTTGAGTATCTGTCCGAGCAGCGTGAACAGTCCGAGGAAGAAGATCTGGGGCAGGCAGTAGCGGGCGAACGCGGTTGTCATGGCCGCCTGTTCGCCGGTGTAGTCGGTGTACGCCTCGACGATCACGGGGGCCGCCCATACCGCGATCGCGGTGATCGCCAGCAGGGCGATGACGCAGACCGTGACCAGCCGGTCGGTGTACGCGGCACCCCCGTCGTCGTGCTCCTTGGCGGCCTTGACCAGCTCGGGCACGAAGACGGCGTTCAGGGCTCCGCCGAGGAGCAGCATGTAGACGATGGTGGGCAGGGCGTTGCCGACCGCGTAACCGTCGGCGACCGGTCCGATGGTGCCGAGCGCTGCCGCGACGACGGCGGAGCGGGCGAAACCGGTGGCCCGGGAGACGATGGATCCTGCGGCCATGACGGCGCTGCCGCGGGCGGCGTTCGCCGCATTCACGCTGTCCGTACCGGTCGGCTTGGTCTGTGTCGTCGGCGGCCGCTGCCTCATCGGCGGTTCAGGTATGCCTGAAAGGCGCGGTACAGCGCGTGGTTGGCGCTGCCGCCCAAAGGTCTCTCCCATTCCCCCAAGGTCTCGACGACCCGCCCCCCGGTGCCGAGCTTCCACCGCAGCAGTCCGTACGCACGTTCGTCAGGATCGAGAGTGGAGGGTACGCCGCGCATGTCGTACACGTCGGCGCCGAGCGCGTGGGCGTCCTGGAGCATCCGCCACTGAAGGGCGTTGGAGGGGCGGACCTCGCGGCGGTGGTCGGCCGAGGCGCCGGTCTGGTACCAGGCCCGGCGGCCCACTGTGATCATCGTGTGGGCGGCGAGGACCTCTCCTCGGTGGCGGGCGAGGTACAGCTTCATCCGGCCCGGTGCCTCGGCGTTGAGGGCCGCGTACTGACGCTCGTAGTACGCGAGCGAGCGGCCGAGCCGGAAACCGTCGCGTCGCTCGGTGATGCCGAGCAGCCGGTAGAACTCGGGGAGTTCCGCGGCACTGCCCACCACCACCTCCACTCCCTCCTTCTGGGACCGGCGGACATTGCGGCGCCATTCCTGGTTGAGCCCGGACCACAGGTCCTCGGTGGTGCGTCCGGCGAGCGGCACGTGGAAGACGTGGCGGGGCTGGGCGTCCCCGTCCCTTCCGGTCCCCTCCCCTCCGGCCCGTTCCCTTCCGGTTCCGTCGCCACCGCAGCGGCGCCAGCCCCGGGCCCGCAGCCGCTCTGCCACGGCGGTGCCGAGCGGGTCGACCTCGCTGGCGAGGACGTCGCCGAGGCGTCGGCCCGGACCGGTGAGCGGCTTGAGCAGGGCGGCCTCCCAGCGCCGGTAGGCGGGCGACGGGCCGATGCGTACGGCGAAGGCCCCCGCGCGGCGCAGGTGTTCCAGCAGCGGACCGAGCCAGCGGTCGACGTCGGGGTCGCTCCAGTCGGCGACGGGCCCTTCGGGGAGGTAGGCGAAGTACTTGCGGGTGCCGGGGAACTGCCGCAGCAACACCAGGGCCACGCCGGTCAGTCGGCCTGCCTCCGGATCCGGCCCCCAGCCGAGCAGCTGGGAGCGCCAGCCCTCCTTGACGTCGGCCCAGGACGGGCACTGCAGGAAACCGGCGCCGAGGGCCGTGCCGCCGGGGGAATCGAGGAAGGCGCGGTAAGTCCGTGCGTCGATGGTTCGCAGGGCCACGTCCCGGTTTGGTGCCTGGGGCACGCGGCCGGGCGGCACGAGCAGCGCTGACACAGTCTGAACCTCTCCTTCTCCCCGGGCCTGTCGCGGGGACACACAGGAGGTTCACAGCGGCCCATGACCGCTCCGTCCGGCGAATGTGACCGGACCATGACCGTTCCTCACCAGACGCCGTCACATAGCTCCATAGCGGCTGACCTCGGGTTTTCCGGCTCTACAGTCACGACATCGCCGACTCACCCACCCTTTCCCGTCCTTCCCGGAGGTCCCGTTGTCGCGCACACGCGTACTGCCGAGCACCCGTGTCGTCGCCCATGCCCGCGTCCGGGCCGCCGTCGTGGCCACCGCCATGACCGCGCTGCTGACGCCGCTCGCCGCCTGCTCGTCGAGCGGCTCCCCCACCGCCCCTGACGGAAAGGGCAAGCCGAGCACCGGCGACCGCCCGGTCACGGTCACCGTCACGCCCACCGGCGAACGGGTCCCGGCGGGCGAACCCGTGCGGGTCACGGCCTCGGGCGGCAGACTCACCTCGGTGACCGTCACCGACGCGGAGGGCCACCGGCTCGCCGGCAAGGTCGCCGCGGACGGCCGGTCGTGGGTCTCCGACCGCAAGGCCGTACCCGGCGCGTCGTACGCGGTGGCAGCGGCGACCCGGACCGACGGCGGGACCGCCAAGACCACCAAGGCCGCCTTCACCACGGCTGAGGCGGGCAAGGTCAACAAGGTCGACTGGCGACCGGGCGCCGGCGCCACCGTCGGCATCGCGCAGCCGATCTCCCTGGTCTTCGACCGTCCGGTCAAGAACAAGGCCGAGGTCGAGAGACAGCTCAGGATCACCACCTCGAACGGCACCGAGGGCTCCTGGGGCTGGATACGCGACTGGTCGGGCGGGGACCGGGTGGACTGGCGGCCCAGGACGTACTGGAAGCCCGGAACCGAGGTCACTCTGAACGCCGAGCTGAACGGCACCGACTCGGGCGCGGACGGCGGCTGGTTCGTACGCGACTACACGACCACCTTCACCATCGGGGCCCGGCAGATCGTCAAGGTCGACCTCGACCGCCATCGGCTCACCCTCGTCCGTGATGGCGAAACGGTCCGCCGCATACCGGTCTCCGGCGGCACGCCCGGCGGTGACAAGCGCTCCTGGCGCGGGACCGCTGTGCTCATGGCCAAGGAGGGCACGATCAACATGAACTCCGAGACGGTGGGCCTCGGCGACGCCTACGACAAGATGGTCGCGCACTCGATGCGGCTGACCTGGTCGGGCATGTACGCGCACGCCGCACCGTGGAACGCCCGCTACTTCGGCAACGCCAACCAGAGTTCCGGGTGCATAGGAATGAGCGACGCGAACGCGGCCTGGTTCTACCGGCAGGTGCGGCCAGGAGACCCGTTCGAGATCACCGGCGAGGACACCAAGGGCGTGGTCGCGCCCGGGAACGGGTTCGGCGCGTGGAACCTCTCGTGGTCCGAGTGGCGGGAGAAGAGCGCGCTGCACTGAGGCACGGCTTTTTGGGACATGGCCGAGCGGGCCCTGGTCATCGACCTGGGCCCGCTTGCCGTACGTCACGCTTCGGCGGTGGCCTTGAGGTCGCGCAGCCACGCTTCGAGGCCCGCGCCGAGGGCCTCGGTGGCGGTGGGCACATCCGCTTCGACCTGGTCGCCGGTCCAGGTCTCCTCGGTGTGGACGCGTACGCCGCCCTTGACCTTCTTGAACGTCCACAGGTGGACGCCCTCGTCGATGCGCAGTCCGTCACCGATCGCGGGTCCGCTCCACAGGATGCAGTTGTGGCGCCGGAGTTCCTGAACGGTGGAGGTGATGTCGAGCGTGGTGGCGGGGGTCGTGGGGGTGGCGGGCGCGGGTGTCGTCCAGCGGAACCGCGAACCCGCCTTCAGACGGCCGTGGTCCAGACGTTCGGCGGTGAGGACGGGGGCCTGCCAGGACGGCCAGCGTTCGACGTCGGTCTGCAGCTTCCAGATGGTGCTCAGGGGCGCCTTGATGAAGACGTCGGACTCGTAGCGGATGACGGCGTCCTGGTCGACGCCGCGCCCGCCGCACTGGGACGTGCGGCTGTGCGGGGTCGCCTGGGCGGCCGGGACGGTGCCGGCGAGGACGCCGGTGACGGCGAGTGCGACCGTGACCGCGGCCATGACCCCCCGGCGCCGACTCGGCTGCTGAACGGGGGCGTTGGACGGGCTGTTGCTGAACATGGGGTTCCTCTCGCTGGTTCGGCTGGTCGGTGGGTGTGAACGGGCCGGGCACACGGAGGCTTGCTACGGGTTCAGCACGACCTTTCCGGTGACGGTGCCCGACTCGGCCAGCCGAAGGGCTTCGGCGATGCGGGTGAGGGGCAGCTGCGCGGCGATCTGGGCGCTGACCTCGCCGCGCTGGAATGCGGCGAAGACCTGGGTGAGGTCGGCGCGCAGGCGGGACCGGAACCGGTTCCTGGCCAGGGCCCGGCCGGCCCAGACGTTGAAGAAGTAGGCGCGGCGGCGGTTGGGCAGGGCGTTCCACAGCCACACCCGGCCGAGCAGCTTGAGGACGGGCATCTGCTTGGAGCCCTCGTCGTCCCGGGTGGAGGCGCTGCCGTACGAGACGAGCGTGCCGCCGGGGGCGAGGAGGCGCCAGGAGTCGACGATGCCGCTGCCGCCGACGTGGTCGAAGACGGCGTCCACACCGTGCGGGGCGAGTTCGCGGATCTGTGCGGCGACGTCGTGGGCGCGGTAGTCGACGGGGGCGACTCCCCGGTCCCGCAGGGCGTCGTGGTGGCGGGCGGACGCCGTACCGATCACCCGCGCGCCCGCGGCCTGGGCGAGCTGGACCAGGACCGAGCCGACGCCACCGTTGGCGCCGTGCACCACGACGGTGTGCCCGGCGCGGACTCGGGCCTTGCGGTGCAGCATCTGCCAGGCGGTGATGCCGTTGACGACGAGGGTCTCCGCCTCCGCCGCGCCGATCCCGTCCGGCACGGGCACCACGTCCGCCGCGTCGACGACCACGTGGCTGGCCCAGCCGCCGACCTTGACCAGCGCGGCGACCCGGGTGCCGGCCAGGTCCGGCTCGACCCCCTCCCCGGTGCTCAGCACGGTGCCCACGAGGTCGTAGCCGGGCACGAACGGGAAGGCCGGCTGGTCGTAGTAGCGGCCCCGGCGCATCTGCTGCTCGGCGAAGGAGACGCCGGTCGCCTCCATCCGGATCACGACCTCGCCCGGGCCCGCCGAGGGGACGGCTCCGTGCCGGATCCGAAGCCCCTCGGGCTCGACCTTGCCCGGCAGAACGACCTCGACGAGACCTTCGGCGTCCATGGTGACCTCCACTGCGTTTCCTGATCTGGTTATGTGCTTTCGCGTTCGTTATAAGTTGTAACTCATCGCGCGGCGGAGAGTCAATAGCTTCAGTGATAACCTCTAACCAGACGTTGCGGGCGGAGTCGCAGCGATGCGGAAAGGTGGCAGGTCAGTGGCGGAACAGGGCACGACGACCCCGCGCGAGCGCTACCGCGCCCAGGTGCGTACGGAGATCAAGCAGCGCGCGTGGGAGCAGATCGCCACGGCGGGCGCGTCCGCGCTGTCCCTCAATGCGATCGCCAAGCAGATGGGCATGAGCGGACCCGCGCTGTACCGGTACTTCAGCGGCCGGGACGAACTGATCACCGAGCTCGTGCGAGACGCCTACCGAAGCCTCGCCGACACCTTCCGCGCGGCCTCGGAAGCCGGCGCCGACCTCACCGGGCTGGCGCACGCCTTGCGCGGGTGGGCCCTGCAGGACCCCCAGCGTTACTTCCTCATCTACGGCACGCCCGTCCCCGGCTACCACGCGCCCGACGACACCACCGCGATCTCCTCCGAGATCATGGCGACCCTCCTGGACGCCTGTGCCGCGCTGCCCTCGCAGGCGCCCCCGGACGCTCCGGCGACGCCGTTCGACGAGCACCTGGAGGGCCACCGGGACTGGGCGGGCGGCCATCCCGCCCCGCCCGCTGTCCTCCACCGTGCCCTGACCTTCTGGAGCCGGCTGCACGGCGTCCTCTCCCTGGAGCTCGCCGGCCAGTTCTCCGGTATGGGATTCGACCCCGCGCTGCTCTTCGCCGCCGAACTGGACGACCTGGCCGGCGCGCCGACGAGGTGACAGCCGAGCCGCCGGCCCTGTCCGCCTCACCGTCGCTGCGGCCCCTGCTCGCCGAGTTGTCCGCGAACTCCCCCGAGATTGTCCGTGATCGGTAACGGACGCATCCCATGGTCACCGCCCCTCGTCCTGCCATGTGGTCACACGGTGACCGGGCATCGGCGAGGAACTGCGCGAAGGCGGGGCGGACATGGCACGGCACGGCGGCGGGCGGGGCTGGTACGGCAAGCTGGTCGGGGCGGCGCTCGGGGTGACGGTGCTCGCCGCCGGTGCCTCGCTGTGGACCGCGCAGGCCGATGCGGTGGGGGGCTCGTCGCCGGAGGCGACCGCGTCGGCCAAGCCGGGCAGTGACGTCAAGGCGGTCGCGGAGACCATCGTGCACGCCTCGGACAAGGGGGCGCGCGGCGTCAACATCACCATCGACGACGGCCCCGACCCCGTGTGGACCCCCCAAGTGCTCGACGTGCTGCGGCAGTACGGGGTGAAGGCCACGTTCTGCATGGTGGGGACGCAGGCGCAGGCCCACCCCGACCTCGTGAAGAAGGTGGTCGCGGCCGGGCACCTGCTGTGCAACCACTCGGTGTCGCACGACACCACCATGGACAGGCAGTCCGAGGCCTACCAGTCGCAGCAGATCCTGGACGCCGAACGCATGATCACCAAGGCGTCCGGGGGCGTACGGCCGGTGTACTACCGGGCGCCCGGCGGGGCCTTCACCCCCTACAGCCGGGGGCTCGCCGCCTCCCGGGGCATGCGCCCGCTGGGCTGGAACGTGGACAGCAAGGACTTCGAACGGCCGGGCACGGACGCCATGGTCGCCACCGTCGAGCGAGAGCTGCCCAACGGGCCGACGATCCTCTTCCACGACGCGGGCGGCGACCGTTCCCAGACCGTCGAAGCCCTGCGCCGGATCCTCCCCTGGCTCGAGGAGCAGGGCTACTCCTGCGGGTTTCCGGTGCGCTGAGTGGCTGACTGAGTTCGCTCGCGGCCCCGCCCGGTTGCTCGGGGCGGGGCCGCAAGGGTCGCTGATTCCGGGGCGGTTCCCGGTTGCCGATCAGCCGCCGCGGGCATCACCACCGGACGGGACCGGCCGCGGGGGACAGGGTGTGGCCCCGGTGCGGACGGCGGTTGCGACCGCGCGCGCCGGCAGTCCCAGGGAGGGAGTTGAGCACTCATGCGTGCCCACAAGGGTGGTGCCCGGGAGCACACCGCACGCGCCGAGTACCTGCTGCCGTGCACCGTCGCCTCGGCCGGGCGGGCCCGCAGACTGACGTCCGCCTTTCTCACCCGGACGCATTCACGCATAGCCGCCGTCGGAGCCGAGCAGGTGGCCGACGCCACGCTCATCGCGTCCGAGCTGGTCGCGAACGCGGTACGGCACGGACGCACCGGCTGCCGGCTGCGGCTGCAGGTGGGCGCGGGCCGCGTCACCGTGGAGGTGCACGACGACGCCCCGGGCCGGCCCCGCACGCGTGCCGTGCATGCCGACGACGAGAGCGGACGGGGCCTGGCCATAGTGCGGGCACTCACCGAGCGTTTCGACGTCGCGGTGCCGGTGACCGGCGGGAAGACCGTGCGGGCGGTACTGGCCGTCTGAGCCGGCACCCGGCGCGGCCGCTTCGCCAAGGGCGCGAAATGCGCGGAGTACGGTGGAGGGGGAGTCCTCCTCGGACCCCGCGCGGAAGGTGGTGCCCGCCATGAACGAGCCCACGGCACAGTCGGCCGGCAAGCTCCTGCCGGACTCCGTCCGCGAGTCCGTCGTGCCGGGCACCGCGCTGCTGCGTCTGACCACCTCGCACTCCCGCGCGGGGCTGCTCGACGGCGCGTGGTGGCCCAGGTCCCACAACGCCGGTGCCGAGCTTCCCGGCCTGATCGAGGCGCTGACGGAACACCTCGGCCCCGTCCAGCAGGTCGGTCTGGACGGGGCCGCGTGGGACGACGCTCCCGCGGCCCTGGCCGTCGGCGGGCGGCGAGTGCGGATCGCCTGGTCCTCCGTGGCCGACGACACGCTCGTGGTCACGCGTGGTGAGCAGGACCACTTCCTCCTGCTCGTCGTCCCCCCGGAGGCCACAGTGGAGGCGGCTCATGAGGCGATGGCGCAGGCCGTCGTCCCGGACAACGCCCAGGGCGGCCACCAGATCCTGATCACCGTCGGCATCGGTACGGACGCGGGCGGCCCGCAGACCTGACCACGACCCGCGAGGCAGCCGCCGGAATGATCCGTCAGGTGCGGGGCGCACGGCCTCGTCGGCTTACGACCTTGCCGGCGTACGGCCTCATCGGCGTACGGCCTCATCGGCGTACGGCCTCATCGGCGACGAGCATCTCAAGGCGGCGCGGCGACGAACCGCCGTCCACAGCCGACATGTTGCTGTGTCACGGCGGTGCCACGGGGGTGTCCTGAAGGGCAGACGGGCGTGACCTGCGGGCTCCGGGGCTCCTCATAGTCGGTGACAGAGCGGGGAGCCGGCGCAGAACGCCGCCGGCTCCCCGCTATCGCCGCCCCGGAAGGAACCTCCCGTGATGAACCGCCACCTGCGCAACGCCGTCGTCGCCGCCACCGCGATCACCGCCGGGCTGCTGACTACGGCGTGCCAGAACGGCTCCGACGCCGACGCGGCCGGCAAGAGCAGGACCGGCGCGACCGCGGTCGCGGAAAAGGCGTCGGACTCCAAGGCGTCGAAGGGATCCCGGAGCTCGCAGGGCTCCAAGGGCGTCAGCGGCTCGTTCACGGACGGCAAGGTCACCTATCTCGCCCCGGGCAAGTACATCGTGTCCGTACCGGGCAAGGAGGACCAGCAGTTCCTGGTCGCCGACGACACCGAGGTCTACGGCGCCGGCACGATCTGCGGCGAGGCGGGCGCGAAGGTGGACGCGCCGTGCACGCTGGACCAGTTGGAGGCGGCCACCAAGAAGGACGCCGTGAGCGCCGACGTGAAGATGAGGAACGGCATCGCGACCCTGGTGACCGAACGGCGCGCCGCGCAGCAGGACGCCGGCTCCGGCGGTGGTTCCGACTCCCGCGAGACCGTGGTCGAGGGCATCGACAAGGGCAAGGGCGTCAACGGCACCTGGTTCGGCAACGTCTCCTACCTGGCGCCGGGCAAGTACACGGTCTCCGACATGAAGGGCGTCGAGCAGCAGTTCCTCATCGCCGAGGACACCGCGATCTGGGGCTACGGCGACATCTGCGGTGACGCGGACACGGGTGAAGGCGGCCAGGGCGGCACCGAGTGCACCGAGGCCGAACTGGAGACGGCCGCCAAGAAGGGCTTCAGCGCCGAGGTCGTGATCAGCAACGGCATCGCCACCAGCATCCGCGACGAGCACTGAGCCACTGCTCGCCTCCGACCCTGCAGTAAGTCTCGCCTCACAGTGAACGCACAACGCCTTGTTCCGCCTCTTGTACGGCGACACCCCTCAACTGAGAGGAACGCGCCGTGCGTTCACGTACACGGATCCGCATACGTCCGTACCCCGCCGGCTCCTTCGTCCTGGCTCTCGCCGCCGCGGGATCCGTGCTGGCGGGTCCGGCCCACTCGGCGCCGGCCGCCGGGCCGTCCGGCCCGGCCGATCTGCGCGCGGATGTGAACCGCGACGGGCGGGTCGACGTCACCGGCGGTACCGACGCACACCGCGAGGACCGCTGGTCGGTCGAGCGCGGCGCGGTGTATCTGCCCAACGTCGACGACGACACCAAGCGGTGTCCCGTCACCGGCCCCGGCGGCAGACCGCTGTCCGACGCCAAGCTGGCCGCCTGCAACGACGGAACGGACAAGAAGGTCAACGGCAGCGCGGACGCCGCCGACCTCGCCCGGGTCCGTTCCGTGCCCATGCCCGACGTCCCGGCGAGTGCCAAGGGCAGCCTGAAGGTCACCACGGGTGGCGCGCACACGCACCTCTTCCTCAAGCGTGCCAGCGGCTGGGTCCTGGTGACGTCCGGGACCCGGCTGACCGCCGCCGAGCTGCGTTCCGGTGTGGAGTTCGGTGTCGAGGCCACCGACGTCGTCCGGGACAGCGCCAAGTGGGACGGGCGGGCGGTGATCCGGCTGACGGTGACGTCCGGGCAGACGTCCACGTCCGACGCCGTCACCCTGCGCGTCGCGCCGCTGCTGACCCAGCATCACCTGCAGAACACCCAGCAGGTGATGGTGTCCAAGGTGCAGGGCGACGGCCCGGACAGCCGCCTCCAGCGGGAGTTCGTCACCGCGCTCGAGAAGGAGGTCAAGAAGGCCGGGATCACCACGCCGCTGGTCACCTTCGAGAAGTACGCCGACCGCTGGGCCCAGGACTTCGTCGAACCGGCCTACGTCAGCATGACCGGGCCGGGCGGCAAGCGGCACGTGATGCGCGTGATGCTGCGCTCCGCCCAGCCGGACCGGGACGCCGGGCGGGAACTGTTCGAGAAGGTACGCGGCCGGGACATCGGCGTCGTGCAGGTGACCGACCGTGCGGAACCCGACGACTGGTCGCTGAACTCCATGGGCAACCTGGAGACCGTCCCGCCCTACAGGCACGGCGGGCGCTCGTTCCCGGCCGGTCGCATCATCATGGGCGAGCGCAAGGACAGCGGGGCGCGGCCGTCGAAGGTGATGCGCACCATGCTCAAGTCGCAGGGTCTGCAGGACCCGTTGCTGCTGGACACCTCCTGGCTGGGCGTCGGGCACGTCGACGAGTTCGTACAGTTCCTGCCCGCCGACACCCCGCGCGGCTGGCGCATCGGCGTCGCCGACCCGCAGGCGGGGCTGCGGCTGCTGCGCGACGCCAAGCGCGACGGCCACGGTACGACGAAGATGTTCTCCGTCCCGGGCCGCGCCGACACCCCCGCGCCGAAGGAGACCATCGACCAGGCGCTCGCCTCCCGGCACCTGGTGGCCGACAACGAGATGGCGTCGCGGCGCATCGCGGCCAACCTGGAGATCCTGAAGCGCGAGACGGGCGTCACCGCCGGCGAGATCGTGCGGGTGCCCGCGCTGTACACCCGTGATTCGGAGGCCTTGACCTCCGATGGCCAGGAGGTTCCCGTGCCGCGTCTGACGCGCATGGGCGCCGGCTCCGACCTCGTGGAAAGCCTCAAGGACAACGGCCAGCAGAAGTGGCTCGCCGAGAACCCGGCCGGCTCGCGTGCGGCGGCCCCGGCGACGGTGACGACCAGCGCGTACGTTCCCGGAGCGGTCAACGGCGTGCTCCTGGGCCGCGACCGCTACCTCGCTCCGCGCCAGTGGGGACCCGTCGTCAACGGCAAGGACATCTTCACGGAAGCGGCGACCGCCGTGTACCGGGAGGTGGGGCTGAAGGTGTCGTACATCGACGACTGGTACACCTACCACCTCGGCATGGGCGAGGTGCACTGCGGCACCAACACCCTGCGCGACGCGTCGGCCTCATGGTGGCGGCTCTCGGCACGGTGACGGGCAGCAACCCCGCGCAAGGCCGGCCCGGCCGTCACGTACGGCTGGTCCGGCCCGGTGGGCTCGTGGCTCTCCCTGTGGGCTCAGGTCGGCTACCCCACCCCTCCCTCCACAGGCACCGACACATCAGCCGAAGGATCGGCCGTAGGTTTCGCCCCCGTGGTGACCGAGATGCGTTCGCCCAGGCCGACCCGGGCGTAGAACGACTTGGCGTCCTCGGGCCCGAGGGCGATCAGGGAGCCGCCGACGCGCAAGCCGGTCAGGGACTTGAGCTGTGAGGTGAAGGCGCCGACGTAGAGCGGCTGGTCGTTCCCGTCGCGCAACTCGACCACATACGGGACGGCCACCACGGCGCGGTCCTTGGAAGGGATGTCGACAGGCAGGTCTCGCTGCTCCCGCTTCGTGACCACCGTCATCGAGGCCGTCGGGAGGCCCGGGGCAGCACGTGCCGACTCCCACAGGATCGGCACCGGCCGGCCGCCGAAGGTGAGGGTGCCACCGGGCAGGTCGAGGGTGCCGGAGACGGGCTCCGGACTGGTCGGGGACGGTGGGGAGGGCAGGGAGGGACCGGCCGGCGTCGCGGCCGGGGTGCGGAGCCGGTCCGGGTGGTCCGGGGTGCTGCCGAGGTGGAGCGTCAGAACGACGGCCAGTGCGGTGAGGCCGGCTGTTCCCGCCCCCAGGGTCGCCGCGACCCGGCGGCGGCGCCTGCGGCGCAGCGCACGGCCACGGATCTCGGCGCCGGCGGCGACCGGCTGGGTCGCCTCGGCGGCGGCCAACTCACGCAGTGCGGCAGAGAGTTCATCGGACACGGCCGCTCTCCTTCCGGACCGGCTCGTCGGCCCCGTCCTCCGCGAGACGCTCCGCCAGCGCGGCCCGCCCCCGCGCCAGCCTCGCCTTGACCGTCCCCACGGGCGCGCCGGTCTCGGAGGCTACCTGCTGCACGCTCAGATCACACAAATGGTGCAGGACGATCGCCATCCGCTGCGCCTCGGGCAGTTCACGCAGGGCCGCCACGAGCGCGGTGTGCTCGGGTCCCGGTCCGGGCGTCGAGTCGGGCGGCGGAGTGCCCCGCACCAGTTCCAGCCAGCGTTTCGCCCGCCGCCAGCGGCTCACCGCCAGCCGCATGGCCACCGTGCGTATCCACGCCTCGGGGGCACTGTCCGCCAGGAACTGCCTGCGCCGGTCCCAGGCACGAACGAACGCTTCCTGTACGACGTCCTGGGCCTCGCCGTGGTCTCCGGTGAAGGCGTAGAGCTGTCCGGTCAGCCGGGGGAACGCGGCCGCGTAGAAGACGTCGAACTCGTCCTCGGTCACGCCCACCACCCCCGCTCCCCGACCGGATTCCGTGCTCTTTGCGTTTCCTTGCAACCCGGCCGCCCCGCCCGTGCGTACAGGTCCCGTAGGTCCCACTGGATCGCGTAGGCCGCATCCAGTGAAGCGCAACCCATCAGGAAGACGGTGCACGGGGGTTTCAGGCTCCCTTTTCCTCAACGGTGTTGGGCACCTGCGCATCCGGCCACGCGCCACGACCCAGTCCCCGAGCCGAAGGACCCCCACGTGCCACCCACCCACGCCGTACTCCCCGCCGGCCATGACTTCGCCACCTACGCCCGGACGCACTGGTCCCGGCTGGTCGTGACCGCGCGGCTGCTCACCGACGACGCCGGTGCGGCACAGGAGTTGGTGCGGAGAACGCTGGTGCGGATGTGCGCGCGGTGGCGCGCAGTTCCCCGCGACGACGTGGACTTCCATGTGCGGCGTTGTCTGGTGCAGACCCATTTGCGCCCGCTGCGCGGGAGGCGGGCCGCGCGGCGGCGGACGGTTCTGGTGCTGCGGATCTGGGAGGGGCTGGCGGACGCGGAGATCGCCCAGCTGCTGGGCTGCTCCGTGGGTGCGGTCCGTGCGCAGGCCCGGCACGGGCTGAAAGAGGCCGGCGACGAACCCGTACGGCTGCGTGAGATGTACGCCCGTGCCGTCGAGGACCTCGTCCCGTCCGAGGTGCCGCTCGCCGACCTCCGGACCCAGGGCCGTGCCCGGCGGCGGCGCCGGCTCGCCGTGACCTCGACCGCCTGCGTGGCCCTGCTCACGCCGGTGACGGTCGCCCTCCTCAGCGTCGACCAGATCGGGGGCGGTGCGCGGGACGGAGTGTCCGGAGCCCGGGGCCAGCATGCGACGACGAGCCCGATCCGGGTCGTGGCCCCGGGCGAGCGGGTGACCGTGGGGCCGGGGGTACGGGTGTGGCTCACGGCGGACGGGGGGCACTGGTCGGTGCCCGACGCCCTCCCACAGGACGACAACCACCTCCCCGTCGACGACCCGGGCGGCGCCGCGGCGGCCGTCTCCGTGCGGGCGGACACCGTGCAGGGCGGCTTCCTCCTGTCGGGCCTCTTCCGCGGCCTGCGCGGTGAGCCGAGCCACGTCGAGGTGAGAACCGGCGACGGCAACACCACGGCGAAAGTCCTCGTCCTGGCCGGCAGTCCGGGCTGGGGCGTCTGGTACGCGCCCGTCCCGCTGCCCGGCGAGGACATGAAGGCCCTCCTCTCCCTGGGTGGGGACCAGCGGATCGTCACCGTGTTCGACGCCTCGGGCAAGGTCGCCGCACGGTCCGGCCGCGAATGGTGGCGGATATGAACCCGGCACGGTGGCTGAGGAAGGGCAGGACGGCGAGCGGGACGAAGGCAAGGACAAGGGGCGGGAAGACGGACAGGACCTCCACGCCCCGCCACCGTGAACGCGTGCCGCTGCGGGTCCGGTTCCGCCGCACCCGGGGCCGACGACTCCGCCGGCTGCTCTACGCCTTCCTGGCGCTGATCGCCACGCTCTGCGCGACGGCCGTCGTGGCGTACCACCTGACCACCATTCCCGAGCCGCACCCCGAGACCGTCACCCAGAGCACCGTGTTCCTCGACGCGGACGGCGCGTATCTGGGCCGGCGCGGACCGGTCGACCGGCAGGACGTCCCGCTGTCGGCGGTGCCCCGGCATGTGCAGGACGCGGTGATCGCCGCGGAGAACCGCTCCTTCCGTACGGACAGAGGGGTCTCGCCGCGGGCCATTGCGCGGGCGTCGTTGGCGACGCTGACGGGCGGCGATCCGCAGGGCGGCTCCACCATCACCCAGCAGTACGTGAAGAACGCGCTGCTGAGCCCGGAGCGTTCGCTGACCCGCAAGGCGCGCGAGGCGCTCATCGCGATCAAGCTGGACCGCACCCGCGGCAAGGACGAGATCCTGGAGGGCTATCTCAACACCGTGTACTTCGGCAGGGGGGCCGCCGGGATCCAGTCCGCCGCGCGCAACTACTTCGGCGTGGACGCGAAGAACCTGACGGTCGCGCAGGGCGCCGCGCTCGCGTCCATCGTCAACATCCCCTCGTACTACGAGAAGGCGGGCTCCGATCCGAAGGTGACCGCGAAGCTACGCAGCCGCTGGGAGTGGGTGCTCGACGCGATGGTGGCGAGCAGGAGCATCACGGCGGAGCAGCGGGCCGGGGCGCGTTTCCCGGCGTTCCGGTTCTATCCGCCGGGCGAGACCGAGGGGCAGCGGCAGTATCTGATCGACGTCGCCGCGCAGGAGGCCGCCGACCGGCTCGGCATCACCGAGGACCAGCTCGCGCGCGGCGGCTACAACGTGACGACCACCTTCGACCTGGCACTCCAGGACACCGCCACGCAACGGGTCGCCGAGCATCCCGGAGGCAAGGGCGGGGTGCGGCTGCACACCGCGGTGGTGGGGATGGTGCCGGGCGACGGAGCGGTACGGCTGCTGTACGGGGGGTCGGACTACGCGCGCCAGCCCTTCAACGACGCCGTGAGCGGGGCGGTGGAGGCGGGGACCGCCCTGGACCCGTTCGCCAAGCTGCCGCGGGCCGCGGACGAGCCACTGCGCGCCCTGCTCAGGACCCCGGCGCCGACCCCGCTGAAGCTGGCATCGGCCTACGCGACGGTCGCGGCGAACGGTGAGTACGCCGCCCCGTACACCGTCGCGCGGATCACCCAGGCGGGCCGTACGGTCTACAAGGCACGGCCGGACGTGCGGCAGCTGCTGGGCGGGAAGGAAGCGTTCGTGGCGGGTGTGATGACCGGGGCCGGGCCGGTCCCCGGGGGCGTCCGCCCGGCGGAGACGAAAGGGTTCACCACCGAGGGGGCAGGTGGCGGAACCGCCCGGCGGACCGTGTGGACCACCGGCTACGACAGCCGGCTCACCCTGACGGTCGCGCTGTTCGCCGACCGGGCAGGCAGCAGGAAGGGCACGACGGCACCCGCCCGGCTGCCGAACGAGCCGCCGCCGACCGAGTTCGCCGAGAGCGTGGCCACGGCGATCTGGGGTGCCGCCACGAAGGGGGACCCGTCAGGCACCGAGAAGGAGGAAGCGGTCAGGCAGCCCTCCTCGGTGCCTTCGCCGGGGTGAGCGGCGGGGCGGGGCGCCGGATGCACGACGGAGGGTGGTGCGCGGTCGGCGCTGGCAGGTCGCTGCCTGGCCATCGACGAAGCCCGGCCGTCGGTTGGGTCCCGGACGTGTCTCCGGGCCGCCCCCGACAGACCGGGGATGCAACCATTCCCTGCAGAGCTGGAACCCCCGGAAGCCGACCGCGCATCAAAGACCATAGCCGCGGGCACTGACAACGCGGTCGGCGACGACCTGGCGCCACGTCACCAGACGAGGGCGTCCTCCATCTCCTGCTGCCAGTACGTGACCTTGAGCGAGTCGTCGACGTGGACGCCCTTCGCGGGCAGGGACGGGTTGGCGCCCCTACCGACGCTCTCGTTGCCGGAGCGGCCCTGGAAGTAGACCGACAGGGACTTCACGGTGTGGCCGTTCGTGCCGCTGCCGTCGGCTGCCGAGAGGTTCACGGAGGCGTAGCCGGACTCGCCCGGCTGGAGCGTGACGACTGCCTGAGGCTGCGAGTCCTCGATGACCGGGGGCACGGACTGGGCCTCGCCGAAGCGGACGGCGGGGTAGCCGTAGAGGTAGCAGGTCTTGCTGCCGGTGTTCGTCACCGTGAGCAGCATGTGGTTCAGGGGCCGGTTCAGCGGGGCGGCCACCGTCCTGGTGTTGGAGCCCTCGCAGGTGACCGGCTTGGCGGAGGAGGTGGCGGGCGTCTTCGACGTGGGGGTGTGGGCCGCGGTGCCCGAGCCGTTGGTGGAGGCCTTGGCGCCCGAGGAGCCCGCGGAGTTCGAGGAGGAGTCGGAGCCGGCGTCCGGAGCAGCGGTGCCGGCGGACTGGCTCGTGCTCGTGGAGGGCGGCACCTTCGACGACGCACCCTCGTCCTGGACGCCCGATCCGTTGCTGCAGGCGCCCAGGGAGAGTGTCGCGAGGACTGCGGTCGCGGCGGCGCCGGCCAGGCGGATGCGGGAGGTGCGGAGCTTCGACATGTGGCTGTGCCCTTCGTGTTCCGGTGGATGGTGACTGGATGACCGAAGCTTGTGCGGTGATCCGTCCCAGCGGCCACGGATGACGGGCAGTTGGGGACGCCGGAACGCTGGAACGCCCTCTGAGCAGGGAGAACACGGCCGCCCTGGAACGCTTTTCTGGGACACGAGAGCTCTCGCAACGACTCTCTTCCCGAGGTTCGTTGCGAGAGTTTGGGGTCGTGGGGCGGGTCAGCCGGCCTGTGACGGGGTCTGCTTCACGCCGTCGACCACGGCCCTGTTGATGACCGCGCTCGTGTAGAGCACCGTGCCGGGCTTGATCAGAGCTGCTTCGCCGGTGGCCTTGCGCACCTGGACGCTGCGGTCCCCGAGGAAGACATGGGTCTTCTTGTCGAAGATCCACTCCTCGCGCTGGCCGCTGGTCTCGTCGAGCCGGGCCACCGCGACGCCGTGCCGGCCCACCGCGTCCACGGCGTCGTTCACGACGACGACGCCCGGGATCTTCTCGGCGGCCTTGAAGAGCGCCGAGTAGAGCTCCGCCGGTGGGTAGCTCTCGCCGAGCAGGTCCCCGATCGTGGTGAACGCCTGCTGGTCGGGCGAGTTGCCCATCCCCTCCGTCTCCTTGTAGATCTTGGCCAGCAGTTCGTCGGGGTCGGTGGTGAGCTCGGCCAGGTAGTCGTACGACGGAGCGTTCAGGTACGCCTTGGGCGTGTTGCCCTGCTCGTCGGGGAGGCTCAGGGTCTCGCCCTCGGGGCTGTCGTTGACCGCGGGGTCGATCAGCCAGCCCTTGGTGCCGTCGGCGGACCTCCACACCTGGCGGCGGTGCAGCTGGTGGCTGGCCAGGCTGGTCCTGTCGCCGACGGTCTTGACGAAGGTGTCGGCCGTCCTGGACTCGACGTAGACGTACTGGCCGGGCTTGACGGTCGGGTGGGTCGCGTCGGCCGCCGCCAGCGAGATCTGGTCGAGCAGTCGCGGGACACCCTCGGCGCTCGCGGCGCCGACCTGCGTGGTCAGGGCGGGTCCCGTCGCGAGGGCACCGTCCCTGGCGCCGTCACCGCCGCCCCGGGCTCCGCCACCGCCGGACACCGCGAACCCGGCGACGACGATGCCGGCCACAGCGGCCGCCATGGCGGGCAGCACGATCGCCGGACGCGGCAGCCGGAACCGTCGTACCTCCGCATCGGCTTCGGGGACCGCCGGGGCTCCCGTCGCCGTGCGCTCTTCCCGCTGCATGTCGTGGATCTGGGCCATCAGGCGCTCCCTGTGGAACTCGTGACGGCCCACCGGCAGGTCACGCGCCGTCCGGGACAGGAGCTCTGCACTGTCATCCCGCTCTGCCGGGTGCTGCCGGGACGTGTTCGCGTTCATCGGTTTCCTTCCTGTGCGGGCCGTATCGCGTTTGTGCGGTCGCCTCTTATCTGTCGGCCGAGCGGGCCGCCTTCCCGGTTTCCGCGAACTTTCCCGCTCTGCCTGTCGGTTGCCGGCCGGACGGCTTCGGCGACAGAACGCGCCGACGCCGCCTCAGCCTCCGCTCGCGCACGCAGCTTCTTGCGGGCCCGGGAGAGCCGGGAGGCCACCGTTCCGACCGGAATCCCCAGCGCCTCGGCCGCGGCCTCGTAGTCCAGGCCCTCCCCCAGGCACAGCGTGATCACCTCGCGCTCCGGTCTGCGCAGCGCGGCGAGCGAGGTGAGGGCCGTCGCGAGGCGACGCCGGTCGTCGACCCGGTCGGCCACCTCGTCGGCGTGGTCGGCCACCGACAGCTCAGCCGCCGCGGCCGCGGTGGCCGCCGCACGGTAACGCCGGTTGCTCCGGTACTGATTGCGCGCGGTGTTGGTGGCGATGCCCAGCAGCCAGGGCCGCAGCGAACCGCCCTCCGGCTCGACCCGGTCGCGCAGCCGCCATGCCTCCAGGAAGGTCGCCGCCATCACGTCCTCGGCCACCGACCAGTCGGCGGTCAGCCGGAAGGCATGGTTGTAGACCGCTCGGGAGTAGGTGTCGAAGAGCTCAGCGAACGCGCTCGACTCCCCGGCCCGTACCCGGGTACGCATATGAGTGCTCACCTCAATGAGCTGTCCGGCACCCCGCACCGACTTCCCGTGACCTGCGTCACACTCGGGGGCCACACGCCGGGGAACGAACACCCCGCATGCTCTCACCCGGCCGCTCGGACCGGAGGCCTGGCCGGTCAGCCGGGAGGCCTGGCCGGTCGGACGGGAGGCCTGGCCGGTCGGCCGACGCGGTGCCGTCAGGCGGCTGCCAACCGCTCTGGCTGCGCGTCCGTGCTCGTGGTCCTGCCGACGGCGGGCTTCCTCGTCGTGGTGCTGCTGGCGGCGCTGAGGTCACCGTCAACGCGCACATCAGCCGCCTCCTCACCCGCACCGGCTGCGCCAACAGCGTCCAGGCAGCCGTACCGGCGCACGACGCCGGACTGCTCGACGACCGCTGAACCGGCGGGCAAGCCCTGGTACGGACGGCGGACCGGGGAGCTGAGCCGGGCCTCCCCGGTCCGCTGCCGTGCCGGCCCGGATCAGTCCTGGTGCTCGACGTCCGTGCCGGGGCCGCCCGACAGCGTGTCCGCGCCCGGGCCGCCGTACAGCCTGTCGTTGCCGCTGTTGCCGAACAGCGTGTCGTCGCCGCTGTTTCCGTACAGGATGTCGGCGCCGGGGCCGCCGTAGAGGAAGTCGCTTCCGGTGCCGCCGCGAAGGGTGTCGTTGCCGTCCGAGCCGTTCAGGCGCTGGCGGCCCGCTCCGCCGTAGAGGAGGTCGTTGCCCGCACCCCCGTCCGCGTCGCTCTCCTCGCCGTCGAGGTGGATCGTGTCGACGCCGCCCTGGCCCATCGCGATGGAGGATTCGGAGCCGTGGATCGTGTCGTTGCCGTCCCCGGCCCGTACCGTCCCCGCGATGCCCAGCTTGACGGTGTCGTCGCCGGATCCGCCCTGGACGTCGTTGCCGTCGACGCTGCCGGTGTGGGTGTAGGTGTCCTTGCCGGCGCCCAGGTCTATCGCGGCCAAGTAGTAGGTCTGGTCGGTGGCGTTGTCGTAGGTGATGGTGTCGTCGCCGTCGCCGAGATGCATGTACAGGATGGCGTAGGGGTCCTGGCTCTCCAGGGTGGTCTGCGTGCAGGAGACCCTGGTGCGGTCCGCGCTGTCGGGGTGGGTGCAGGCCTCCCCCGTGGGCGCGATGTCGATCGGGACCACGTCGTCGATGACGTAGGTGATGCTCGCCAGGCCGTCGGAGGCCGTCGCGGTGACGGTGGTCTTGTTGGCCTGACCGGACGCCGCCGTGTAGACGATCGACTTGCCGTCGACTCCCACGGTGGCCGCCAGCGTCGCGGCGCCGGCCACCGCCGGCAGGGCGATCGACGCGGTCAGCGCCGTGCCGATGGCCAGGGTCAGGGCGGACGCTGCGGTTAAGGCCTTGCGGCGGACGGGGCGAGAGAACATGGGTCAACCTCCGTGAGAAACATGTGGTTACGACAACCACAAGTGACTCGCGGGGTCTGTGGGGGGTTGTGCCGGGATTTGTACGGTCGCGTCGCGCCGTGGCATCGGGAAGAGGTGCCCGGGGCGGCCTGACCAGCGGCTATCACTGCGGCGAGACGCGGCTCGACACCTCGCTGTCGGGCAGGCGTCGTCAGGAATTCACCGGCCCCGCTCCTCCCGGAACCGGTTGGCGCCCGCCGTCAACTCCACGGTCGGGGCGGGGTGGTCCAGGCCCACGCGGGGCCGGGTCGTCGAGGGCCGGAACCCGGTGGACCGTGCGGCCGTCGAGGGCGCGGCCGTCGGGGAGTTCGGGAGTCAGCGGCGTACGCACTCGCCATCGGGGTCGCAACGGAGGCCTTGGACGCGGGGGTTGAGGACCGGTTGGGACGGGTGTCCGTGCCGGTGCAGGCCACCCACTGCCGGCTGAGCTGGTTGATGGCGAGGAAGCCGGCCGCGAGGAGGCGGGTCCGGCCCGGCATCCAGCCCTCGTGGCTCAGTTGCCGCACGGCCGCGTCGACGACGGGGTGGCCCGTGCGGCCCTCCTGCCGGGCTTCGGTGTCCATCCCGGCGCGGCACCGGCGGCCGTGCATGGGCGGTGGTCGTGGTCGGCCGCGTCCGGGGCGGTGGTCGTCGTCGGCCGCGTCCGGGGCGGTGGTCGTCGTCGGCCGCGTCCGGGGCGGTGGTCGTCGTCGGTCGCGTCGGGGCGGTGGTCGTCGTCGACCGCGTCCGGGGCGGTAGTCGTCGTCGACCGCGTCGGGGCCGTGGTCGTCGTCGACCGCGTCGGGGCCGTGGTCGTCGTCGACCGCGTCGGGGCCGTGGTCGTCGTCGGCCGCGTCGGGGCGGGCCGCCAGGACCTGGCTCCCTCAGCGTGTACGGGCCGGTCGACCGTGGGCCGGATCGTCGGCGGCCGACTCGGCGGCGGCGGCGATGTTGCGGGTCATGCCGCCGAAGACCGCGGCATGGAAGGGCGCCACGCCCCACCAGTACACGTGCCCGGCGAGTCCGTGCGGATGGAACAGTGCCCGCTGCCGGTACACCGTACGCCCCTGCGGGTCCTGGTCGACCGTCATCTCCAGCCAGGCCAGGCCCGGCAGCCGCATCTCCGCCCGCAGCCTCAGCAGCCGGCCCGGCTCGATCTCCTCCACCCGCCAGAAGTCCAGGCTGTCGCCGACCCGCAGCCGGTTCGCGTCCCGGCGGCCCCTGCGCAGCCCCACTCCGCCGGCCAGCGTGTCCAGCCAGCCGCGCACGGACCAGGCCACCGGCGAGGAATACCAGCCGTTCTCGCCGCCGATCGCCTCGACCACCCGCCACAGCGCTTGCGGCGACGCCGCGACGGTGCGCTCACGGTCGTCGGTGTAGAGGCTGCCGCCCGCCCAGTCGGGGTCGGTCGGCAGCGGATCGCTGGGTGCGCTGGGTGTCGAGGCCGAGGACCACCGTGTGGCCACGTCCGCGTCCTGCACGCGCCGCAGAGCCAGCCGGATCGCGCGGTCGAGGCCGACGGGCCCGTCCGGCGGATCCGGCACGTACCCGACGATGTCCCGTTCGGCGCACACCACCTCGTGCTTCAGCGACTCGACCAGCGGGCGGGCGAGCGCCCCCGGCACCGGGGTGATCAGACCGACCCAGAGGCTGGACAGCCGGGGGGTGAGCAGCGGCACGGGGACGATGACGCGCCTGCGCAGTCCGGCGACGGCGGCGTACCGCCGCATCATCTCCTCGTAGCTGAGGATGTCCGGTCCACCGATGTCGAAGGTGCGGTTCACGTCGTACGGCAGCCGCGCGCATCCCACGAGCAGGCGGAGCACGTCGCGCACGGCGATCGGCTGGATGCGGGTGCGCACCCAGCTCGGGGTCACCATCGCGGGGAGCCGCTCGGTCAGATACCGCAGCATCTCGAACGACGCCGACCCCGACCCGATGATCACAGCCGCCCGCAGTACGGCCGCCGGCACGCCCGAGGCCAGGAGGATGCGGCCCACTTCGGCGCGGGAGCGCAGGTGGGGCGAGAGCTCGTGCTCGGGTACGCCTGCCGGGGTCAGCCCGCCGAGGTAGACGATCCGGCGGACCCCGGCGGCACGCGCCCGCTCACCGAAGATCCTCGCCGCCCGCCGGTCGGTCTCCTCGAAGCCCCGTCCCGTACCCAGCGCGTGCACCAGGTAGTAGGCGACGTCGACCCCCTCCATCGCCGCCCGCACGGACCCCTCGTCCGTCACGTCCCCCCGGACGGCCTCCACCTGTCCGGCCCACGGATGGTCCCGCAACTTGCCGGGCGTACGGGCCAGACACCGCACGGAGTGCCCGGCGGCCAACAACTCGGGCACCAGCCGGCCGCCCAGATAGCCGGTTGCACCGGTGACCAGACAGCGCAGCGGCCGGTCCGCGGGAACCGTCATGGGCCTCATTCCTCCGGGAGCACGTGCCCTCCCGGGCACCTCAGCCCATGCTTGGATCCGGGGACGGGTCCCGCAACCGCAGCGGACCCTTTGAGCTCTACGCTCGTCGGCTTCTTCCAGGGGGCCGCCGTCCTCCAGGCGCGAGGACTGGAGGCGAGCAGCATGGAGACCGCCCTGCCGCCGCCGTAGTAGTGGAGCAGCGTGTCCGGTGCGCCGACGGCCGCCGGTACGTTCCTGACCGCCCCGCCCAGGAACCGGGCGCCGCGGCCGGCCGCCCAGGCGGCCATGGTGCGGGCGCCGGCGGGCGAGCCGCTGTTCAAGGTGACCAGGCACGCCCGGACAAGTCCGCCCCGGCGGGCTCCAGGAGGGAGCGGGTGTCCTCGAACTGGTCAGGCGGGTGACGACAGCCCGGGCCTTTCGTCGACACATAGCCTGATCCGGGGGGCGGGGAAAGTCTGTCGCAGCGGGATCACATATCCCGGACTGTCGGCGCTAGGGTTGTGGCGCGAGGCAGAGGTGATGAACCGTTCGGAGCGCGGGTGCGCCCGCCCGGGCCCCTCGCCGCATCCCCGAATCGAAGGGTGCCATGCCCGCCGAGAAGACCCCCGTCGCGGGAACCTCGACGCCGACGACTATCCCGCCTGCACCATGGGGCGAGCCGCCGACGTTCTCGGCACCACTCCCGCCTTCCTGAGGGCCATCGGGGAGACCGAGTTGATCACTCCGCTGCGTTCACGAGGTGGTCACCGCCGGTACTCGCGGCGCCAGCCGCGCATCGCCGCCCGCGCGTGCGAGCTCGTCGGGCAGGGCGCTCCCATCGAGGCGGCCTGCCGGATCATCTCCTTCGAGGACCGGCCGGCGGACACTCTCCGACTGAGCCGGGACATGCGCCGAAAGCTGGACGAGTGCGGCCCGGATACCTGGTCCCGCCACTACAGAAATGCGGGTTGCTGTCGGATGAGAATCAATACTCGATGCCGAAAACACACGGGTACGGACGCCCGAGCTGTGTTAGCGTGATACCAGTTGCAGTTTTGGTTGCCAGAGATTTGTTTCTTTGCAGAGCTTTCCGGATCTTTCCGGAGGGGTGATCATCGCGGCGACTCGGGCCCGTAAAGTGCGGAGTCCGGCACTGCCCCCCAAGGGAGATTCAATATGGCATCTGGCACCGTGAAGTGGTTCAACGCGGAAAAGGGCTTCGGCTTCATCGAGCAGGACGGCGGCGGCGCTGACGTGTTCGCCCACTACTCGAACATCGCCACCAGCGGCTTCCGCGAGCTTCAGGAAGGCCAGAAGGTTACCTTCGACGTCACGCAGGGCCAGAAGGGCCCGCAGGCCGAGAACATCGTTCCCGCCTGACGCTGACGCGTACTACGTGGCTGGGGCCCGCGCTCTTGGGGTGCGGGCCCCAGCTGTTTGCATTTCTTGACGTTCCCGGATTGTCAACAGCCTCGGATTCACCGCCGAGAGGTCCGGATTTTCGAATTCCTTCGGCTCATTCTCGTGCCGTGGAGGCATCCATGCGTTGCGTCATCGCCCGTTTCCCCTTCGACCTGATCAAGAGCGAGGTCGAACAGTCGATGAGCGGCATCACGCCCGAACCGGTCAGTGGCGTGGCCGTGACGATCGGCCGCCGCGTGTACCCCGTGATGCAGGTCGGGGAAGTGATCACCAGGCAGAACCGCCGCGACTTCACCGCGGGTGAGATGCGCCGGGCACTGACCAGACTGGGTTTCGTCTGCCACGACACGCCGCCGGTGCCGCCGACCCGGGACGCGCGAGCTGACGAAGGTGCGCTCGGCTGGTGACGCCTCACCTCCCGCCACGCCGCGGCGCGCGTCGTCGGGCTAGGCTCCGGAGGCATGACGCACCCTGACGACCTTCTCGTCGAGATCGCCGCGATGGTGGAGTCGCGGCACAGCAGCCAGATGTCCCTGACCGTGGTGGTTCCGGGAGCCGTCATCACGGGTCGGCTGGCACCGGAATCCCTGTGGAAGGAGCGGGTGGCCGAGGTCCTGCGGGACTCCGAGCACCTGGGGCAGTTCGCCCCCGCGTTCACCCGGCGCCGAGGCGGCCACGAGGACGACCACCAGGACGGCGAAGGCCGCGGGCCGGACCACGGTGACCGGCCCACGCACCTCCACTTCCACGTCGCCCGAATCCTCCAGGGCAGTTTCGGCATCCCCGACACCGGTGGCATGTACCGGGTCGCCCTGGAGGACGTGAGCGCCTGGACCATCGGCGACATCGGTTACTCGGACCAGTAAGGGCCGGACGCCCTACTCGGACCCCGCGCCCGTCACATCGGTCACCTTCCACCGCTGGTTGGCGCCGGAGTTGGCCAACCACACGCCGACCCCGGCGCCTTCGTTCGTGGACTGCCCGGAGACGTCGGCGAGACGGCCGGTCGCGGCGTTGACCAGGGTCCAGGTGCCGTCGCCCGTCGTGGACATGATCCACTGGGCGGCGCCGTCCCGGCGTCCCTCGTCCGGCTCGGCCACCAGGGCCCCGTCGCGGACAGCCAGGCGCTTGCCGTCGCTCGCCTCGGTGAAGGCGTACCGCTTGCGGTTGTCGGAGCCGCTGATCTGCTCCACCCGCCACTGCTGACCGCTGGGGTCGGCGGCGTCGGCGCTCTTGATGACCAGTCCGGTGCCGTTGTCGGCGAGGGTGAGGTCCTTGCCGCTCTGGACGCCGGTCAGCCGGTAGGTGTGGCCCTTGTTCAGTTCGGCCGCGTCCTTCGCGACGCCGGACACGCCCTTGACGAGGAACGACGTCACCGACTGGGCGGGCACCGTGACCGTGGCCTGCTCACCGTTGACCCGGACCGCCTCGTGCCGCTCCAGCTTGCCGTCGGCGCTGGTCACCACCGGGGTGACGGTGGCCCGGGAGGAGACCCGGCCGAACTTCGACAGGTCGAGGGTGACCTCGCGTGCCTCGGTGGTGCTGTTGACGTGGACGACGGTGGCCGCGTCGCCCTTGCGGGAGACGGCCGCGGTGCTGGAGGTGTCGTTCGTCTTGATCAGCCGGTCGCCGGGCTTGATGTAGTGGGTGAAGTTCCGGGCGGTGTCGAACTTGGTGTTGGTGTAGATCGGGCAGGACTCGAGCGTGTCCTTCGACGTGCAGCTGAACGACAGCTGGATCTCGCCCCAGTTGCCGCCCTTCGCGGACTCGCCGCCCGGCTTCATGTTGTCGTAGTCCTCGACGGGCTGCCAGAACACCCAGGCGCTGGGCTCCAGTTCGCGCAGGTCGTCGACGATGCGCTGGGCGAGGCCGAGGCCGGGCCGCATGTCCGTGAAGCTCTGGCCGTCGCCCCAGTCGCCCTCGACCTCGCTCATCCACAGCGGCTTGTCCGCGGCCTTGGCCAGGTCGCGGACGGTGGTGCGCCGGCCGGTGCCGTAGGTGTGGACGTTCATCTGGCCGACGAGGTCGCGCACTTGCTGGGGGTAGGAGTTCCAGTTCGTGGCGAAGGTGCCGGGGTTGGTCTCGTCCATCGCGGAGATCTCCGCGTGGGTACGGGACTTGGCCAGGGTCGGGCCCAGCGCGCTGATCACCTTCTGCTGGAGTTCGGGACCGATGTGGGCGCCTTCCTGACGGCCGCCGACGGGCTCACCGTCCGGGCCGAGCCGGGTGCCCCAGTAGTCCGTGTTCGGCTCGTTGAACGGGTCCAGGGTGTCGACCTTGATGCCGTGCGCCTTCTCCAGTCGTTCGGTCGCGCCGACCAGGTACTTGGCGAAGTCGTCGACGGACTCGGTCTTGAGCTGGTCCTTGCCCGCGTCGAAGTTGCCGGAGACGTAGCCGCTCTCGGTCATGAACCAGGGCGGCGAGTTGCTGAACGTCTCCCAGTGGGTGATGTCCTTCTTGATGCGGTCGATCCACCAGCGCTGCGTCTTGTCGGCCTTGTTGTTCCAGTCGGCCGGATCGTCGGCGTCCCACCAGTCGACGTCCTCACGGGTGGTGCCCGCCGGGGCCTTCCACCAGCCCTGGACCGCGCCGCCGGCCCGCAGGTAGTCCTTGACGTCGGGGGCGTTGCCGCCGCCGATGTTGTAGCGGGCGATGTTCAGCGCGAGACCGTCGTTGCCGAAGAGGAGCCCCGCCAGCCTCTCGCGTATCGCGGGCGGGTAGTCGCCGGTCGCGTTGGCGAACCAGACCAGGCTGGTGCCCCAGCCCTCGAACTTCTCCTGCTTGTAGGAGGGGTCGGGCACGACGGTGACCGCAGCGGCGGCGGTCGTCTCCGCGTGCGCGGCCGGCAGCGCGGTGGCGGCCAGCACGGTCCCGGTCGCGAGGGCCGTGATGCCGACCCCCAGGAGCCTTCTCTTACGGGTGCGGTGTGCCATGTCGAGTACTCCAGCGGGGTTCGGTTCGGTGCGTTCTGGTGTGTTCTCGTGTGATTTCTGTTCGGAATGTTTACGTAAACATGCGTTGGCGGGATGTCTACACTGTCCGAATCTCAGGGGTCAAGGAGTCGTCCGGAACCGAAAGTTGCGCAGTCCGGAGACCTGGTGGGCAAGGTGGGCAAAATGGGCACAGCGGACGGTGACGCCACACCGGCGGGGACGCGGAAGCGCGCCGCCCGCCCCCGTCAGGGCGCCTCCATGGCCGACGTCGCGCGCCTCGCCGGGGTCTCCTCCCAGACCGTCTCCCGCGTCTCCAACGGCTTCCCGGGCGTGAACGAGCAGACCCGGCAGCAGGTCCTGGCCGCGATGCGGGAGGTGGGCTACCGGCCCAACAGCGCCGCACGGGCCCTCAGGCGCGGTGAGTTCCGCACCCTCGGCGTGATCACCTTCTCCCTCTCCACCATGGGAAACATCCGCACCCTGGAGGCGATCGCGACCTCCGCCGCCCAGCACGGTTACGCCGTCACCCTGCTGCCGGTCGCCGTCCCCACCCAGGACGAGGTGAACGGCGCCTTCTCCCGCCTCGGCGAACTCGCCGTGGACGCGGTCATCGTCATCATGGAGATCCATCTGCTCGACGCGGCCACGGTTTCCCTGCCGCCCGGCGTCCAGGTCGTCGTCGCCGACTCGGACGCCGGAGACCGCTACACCGTCGTCGACACCGACCAGGCGGGCGGCGCCCGCGACGCCGTACGGCATCTGCTGGACCTCGGGCATGACACGGTGTGGCACCTCGCCGGGCCGGAGGACTCCTTCGCCGCGCAGCGCCGTGCCAACGCGTGGCGCGGCGCGCTCACGGAGGCGGGCGCGGCCCCGCCGCCCCTGGTGCGCGGGGACTGGTCGGCGGAGTCCGGCTACCGGGCCGGTCTGCGGCTCGCCGAACAGCCGGACTGCACGGCGGTGTTCGCCGCCAACGACCAGATGGCGCTGGGCCTGCTGCGCGCCCTGCACGAACGCGGCCGGACGGTCCCCGACGACGTCAGCGTCATCGGCTTCGACGACATCCCCGAGTCCGCGTCCTTCCTGCCCCCGCTCACCACCATCCACCAGGACTTCGCCGAGGTGGGCCGCCTCTGTGTCGAGGGGGTCCTGAGCAAGATGCGGCACGGCGGCCCCGACCACGGCACGACGCTCGTGCCGACCCGGCTCGTGGGGCGCCGGAGCACGGCGCCGCCGCCGAAGGGCATTGTTCGCGGCTGAGTGCGGGGTGACCGAACAATCCGTGCCCGCGTTGGACTGGTCCCACGGCGCCGGGGGTCCGGCCCGTGCAGACGGGATCAGCGCACGGAGAGGGGTCGTTCGATGGGCAAGAGGGGGAGCGTCGTCGCCGTGGTGGCCGCCGCAGGGCTGGTTCTGGCTCTCGGCGGGTGCGGGGGCGGGGCGGACGAGGGCGGGACGGACGACGCGCCGGGGACCTCGGGCAAGGGGTCGGCCGCACCGACGCCGGCGAAGTCACCGTCCCAGCAGCTGGTCAAGTGGGTCGGCGGCCTGTGCGAGTCGACGGTGGCGCTCAAGGATCTGCGGTCGGACAGCGCCGCCGACCTGAAGGAGATCCAGAAGTCGGGGGCCCAGGGCGACCTGGTCGCCAAAGCCCGCGCAATCGGCTACCTCACCAGCACGCCGTCGGCGGTGCGGGACGTGGAGAGCGGCCTGGCGGACCTCGGCCCGTCCGGCGTCCCCGCGGCCGACCGGCTGCGCGACGCCTGGCTGAAGAAGGTGCGGAGCGTCGTGGCCGACCTCGACGAGATGGCCCCGCACCCGGCCGCCGGTGACGCCGAGGGCAGCGCCGCGGACATCGACAAGCTCGTGCAGTCCCTCACCTCGCCCCAGCCGGACCTGCCCGCGCTGACCAAGAAGGACGCGCGACTCGCGGCCGCCCACGAGCGGGCGGAGCAGTGCGCCCCGGGCTGGAGGCCCGACGGCCGGGGCGAGGACACCGCCTCACCGGCACCCGACCCCGACGGCCCGCTCCCGAAGGCGGCCGACGGCAGGAACTACGGCGCCTGCTCGGACGGCGCGTGCGAGGTCCTGGTGACCTCCACGGCGAACATCACGGCGAACGACGTCGACGTGCACGTCTCCCTGGGCGACGACTACGTCACCTTCCAGACGGCGGGCACCCTGATGCAGCTCGGCGGCGCGGGCGGTGAGGCCGGCTTCGGCGACCGGCTGAAGGCGACCGTCGTCGCACACAACAAGGACGGCGCCGTACTGAAGTTCACGAGCCCCTGAGCCCGCCCCCGACCGCGTCTAGCGCCCCTCGCACACGTCCCGGTACCCGAGTTGCGGCAGCCGTTCCTCCCATTCGGCGCGGGTCAGGACGCCGCCGGTGCGGTCGCAGACGTAGGCCGCCGCGCGGTCCGTGTCGAGGGTCCACACGCGGGCCGTCAGGTCGTAGCCGACGGAGGCGAGGGTGGTGCCGTCCGCGCCGAACGCGACAGAGGTGACGGTGTCCGTGTGGCCGGTGAGTTCCCGGCCGGAGGGCTCGGCGCGGGCGGGGTCGGTCACGTCCCACAGCCGGACGGTGTGGTCGCCGCTGCCGGTCGCCAGGGTCCGGCCGTCCGGGGCGAAGGCAAGCGCCCTGACCGCCCCTCGGTGCTCGGCCAGCTCCTCCCCCAGCGGACGCACGCCGTCCGGCCCTCGCACGTCCCACAGCCGGACGGTGCGGTCGTCACTGCCGGTGGCCAGCGTCGTCCCGTCCGGGGCGAAGGCCACCGCGTTGACCGGCTCGTCGTGCCCGGTGAGGGCGGCGCCCGCGGGCCGTGCCCGGGTCCGGTCGCCCTGACCGCCCACGTGCCACAGCCGTGCCGTGTCATCCTCGGCGCCGGTGGCGAGGAGCCGGCCGTCGGCACTGAAGGCCACAGACGTGACGGCGTCCGTGTGGCCGCGCAGGGGTTCGCCGAGCTGCCGTGCGTGATCCGGTCGGCGTACGTCCCACAGCCGCGCGGTGTCGTCCTCGCCGCCGGTGGCCAGCGTGCGGCCGTCCCGGGCGAAGGCGGCGGTGAGGACACCGCCGTCGTGCGCGTCGAGCGGTTCGCCGAGCGGGGCGGGGCGTTCGGGCGTGGAGAGGTCCCACAGGCGTACGGTTCCGTCCCTCGAACCGGCGGCCAGCGTACGGCCGTCCGGGGCGAAGGCCACGGCCGGCACCGCGTCCTCATGGCCGAGCGTCCGCGGGATCCGGCGCGGACGGTCCGGACGGCGTACGTCCCACAGGCGGATCAGGCCGTCGTCGGTGCTGGCGACGGCGAGCAGACCACCGTCGGGGCGGAAGGCGACCGCGGTGAGCGGGTTGGTGAAGTCGGTGAGGACGGTGGGCGGCCGGTGCCACAGCAGGACGCTGCCGTCGGCGCCCGCGCTGGCGAGGGTGCGGCCGTCGGGGCTGAAGGCCACCTCCCACACGGCCTCGGTGTGCCCGGTCAGCGGCTCCCCGAGCTGTTGCGGATAGGCGGGGTTGGCCACGTTCCACAGCAGGGGCCGGTCGTCCTCGCCCGCGGTCGCCAGGGTCTCGCCGTCGGAGCTGAACGTCACGGACATGACGGGCGCGGTGTGCCCCGTGAGCGGTTCGCCCAGGGGCCGCACACGGCCGGGGTCGGACGCGTCCCACAGGCGTACGGTCTCGTCGAAGCCGCCCGAGGCCAGCGTGCGGCCGTCCGGGGCGAACGCCAGCGTCCAGACCGGGTCGGAGTGTTCCCGCAGCGGCTTGCCGAGCGGTGCGATCCCGGGTCCGTCCTCGTTCCCGGCGTCCTCGCCGAACCGCCACATCCGTACGGTCCCGTCGTATCCGCCGGTGGCCAGAATCTCCCCGTCCGGGGCGAACGCGACCGCGCGGACGCTGCGCGCCTCGGACCCGTCGGCGTCGGCGGGCTCGCCGATCGGCGCGGGGCGGGCCGGGTCGGTCACGTCCCACAGCTGTACGGTGCCGTCGTCGCCGGCGGTGGCGAGCGTCCGGCCGTCGGGGGCGAACGCGGCGGCGACGACGTTCTGGGCGTCGTGACTCACGAGCGGCCGGCTGAGAGCGCGGGGCCGCGACCGGTCGTGCACATCCCATAGCTGGATGCCGCCGCCCTTCCCGGTGGCCGCGAGCAGGTCACCGTCCGGCGGGGAGAAGGCGACCGCGCCGACACCTCCCGTACGCAGGCGCAGCGGTTCGCCCAGCGGCTTGCCCGCGTCCGTGTCCCACAGCCGGACCAGGCCGTCATGGCCGCCGCTCGCGAGCGTGCGGCCGTCGGGCGCGTACGCCACGGAGCCGGCGACACCGTCGTGGCCGGGCAGCCGGGTGGCCAGCACCCGGCCCGCGTCCGAGGCCAGCCGGGTCCGCAGGTCGGCGGTGGAACGCATCCGGTACGCGGCCACGTCGAGCCGGGCGGCCACCCCGGCCTGGGTGTCGCGGACCCGGTCGGCCTCGGCGGTGAGCCGGCCGAAGACGGCGTCGTCCCGTTCGGCCTGCGCGGTGGCGCGGGCCTGGAGGGCGACGACCGCGGTGCCGGTGGCGAGCAGGGCGAGCGCGGCGAGGACGGCCACGACCGCCCGGCGCAGCAGCGCGGCGCGGTGCCGGCGCCGGAGCGATGCGGTGAGGAACTGCCGCTCCAGCGGCGTGAGTTCCTCACCGCGGCCGCCCTCGGGCGCGGTGTCGCGGGGGAAGGCGTCGCGGGCGGCGGACAGGCGGGACCCGGCGTACAGCGCGGCGTTCTCCTGCCCGAGCGCCTGCCAGGTGCGGGCCGCCTCGGAGAGCGAGCGGTGGACACGCAGCCGGTCGCGTTCGGCGTCGATCCAGGCGCGCAGGCGGGGCCAGGCGGTGATGAGGGCCTCGTGGGCGAGGTCGACGATGCCGTCGTCGAAGGTGATGAGACGGGCCCGGACCAGCCGTTCCAGCACCACCCGGGTATCGGCGGGGTTGCCGAGGTCGAGCTCGGCGTGGTCGGTGGGGCGGCGGGTGTCCGGCGCACCTGGGCCGACCTCCCGGCCGCGCTCGATCCGGGGGGACTCCCAGCCGGGGGCGACGAGGCGGAGCAGGACCCTTCGGGCCGACTCGGCCTGCGGTGCGGTGAGTTCGCCGTACACCTGCTCGGCCGTGCGGACGACGGCGCCGTGCAGTTCACCGGCCGCCTCGTACGCGCTCTCGGTCAGGACGCGGCCGCTGCGGTGGCGCCAGGTCTCCAGCAGGGCGTGCGACATCATCGGCAGTCCGCCGGGGGCGCCCTCGACCGCGTCCAGGAGGCGGTCGGTCAGGGCACGTTCGACGATCAGGCCGGCCGTGGCGGCCGGGCGGACGATGGCCTCGCGCAGCTCGGCCCGGCTCATCGGCCCGGCGAGCAGCGTGGCGTCCTGCAACGCGGCGGTGAGGCCCGGGTGTTCGGCGCAGCGGCCCAGGAAGTCGGCCCGCACCGCGATGACGACCCGCAGCCGGCTGTCGGCGTCGGTGGCCGCGACGAGCCGGTCGATGAAGGCGTCCCGGTCGGCCGGGTCGGCGCCGAGCGTGTACAGCTCCTCGAACTGGTCGACGATCAGCCAGGTGTCGGCATCGGTGTCCGGAACGGGCACGAGCCGCCCGGCGTGGGTGCGCAGCGGGTCCGCGCCGGGCGTCAGGATGCGTACGGCCGCGGGAGGCACGTCGCGGGGATCGCCGCCCTCGCCCGGGGTGCGCAGCCGGGGGATCAACCCGGCCCGCAGCAGCGAGGACTTGCCGCTGCCGGACGGGCCGAAGACCGCCGTGAACCGGTGCTTGCGGTTCAGCTCGGTCAGCCGCTCCACGAGCTGGTCGCGGCCGAAGAACAGATCGGCGTCGCCCAGTTCGAACCGGGTCAGGCCACGGTACGGCGGCCGGGCGCTGTCGTCGGCCTCGGCGGCCTCGGCGGCCAGCTCGTCCGACACCTCGCGCCAGCGCCGCTCCCACTCGATCACGTCGCCGCCGCACGCCTTGACGTACGCGAGCGTGACGGCGCGGGAGGGCAGCTGCTTCCCGGCGGCCGCCTGCGACAGGGTGGTCACCCCGTAGCGCGCCCGCTCGGCCATCGCCCGGTAGGTGGGCTTCCCCGCGGACTCGCGCAGGGCGCGCAGCTCGGCGGCGAAGCGCGGTACCGGTCCGGCCTGCGGATCAAGCTCGCCCTCGGTGCGCCCCGGCCCCGGCTGTCCCGACACGTGGCCCGCCCTCCCCTTCGGTCACCTTCGATCGACTCTCCGTCATATCGCCGGTCCAGGCACGGGCGTTCACCCGATCCACACGCTTCCTCCAGGCCACTCGGTTCGGTTCACGCCTCCTGTTTGTTCGGTGCCGGGGACGGGCCTGCCGAACAACCCCGCACGGCGGTCGACTGACGGTGGGACGTGGCCAGGACGGCCATGGCGCGGTCCGAGCCCCGCAAGGGGGGAGGGCTCGGCCCGCCGCTCCCGCTGCCCCGTACCCGACCCGCTGAAGGGGAGTCATGCACCGACGACTTCGCGCCCGGCACCTCGCCGTGGGGCTCGGCGCGGCAGCCCTCGGGCTGACGCTCACCGCGGCCACGGTGAACGCCGCACCCGGCCGTACGACGACCACCGCGGCCGATCCCGCGGCGACCGCCGCCGAACGGTACGGCTGGGGCGACCCGCTGCCCCAGGGGTCGGACGAGTTCGACTACGGCTCCGAGGCCGAGCCGGCCGTACCGGACCGCGACCGCTGGCGCCTGGCGGGCGGCGGCCCCGACAAGTGCTGGCCCGGCCACAGCGGCAACGGCCGCCGCTGCGACGTCAACACCCGCGTCGTCGGCGGCATCCTGCGCATGACCGGGGACGCGGACGGCGACACCGGCTGGCTGGCCTCGTCGTACGGGCAGAGGTACGGCCGGTGGGAGGCCCGCGTCCGCTCCCGGGCCACCGCCCCCGACAACGGGCGGCAGTACCACCCGCTGCTGATCCTGTGGCCGGACTCGAACCGGCACCCCGAGGACGGCGAGTACGACTACCTGGAGAACGGCGCCCCGGGCGAGCAGTGCGCCGAGGCCTTCCTGCACTACCCGCACCCCGAAGACGTGCCCGTGCAGCAGGAGTTCGCGCAGAAGTGCGGCGTGGACCTGACGCGGTGGCACAACGTCGCCGTCGAGTGGACCCCGGCCCACGTGCGCGGCTTCATCGACGGCGAGGAGTGGTTCCGCTTCGCCGACGGGGCGGACGACGACCGCGACTGCATGCAGTGCGCCCCGTCGATGCACCAGACCGTCCAGCTCGACAACTTCCACGGTGACGACCTGCAGAGCGCGGTCTACGAAGTGGACTGGGCCCGGGTCTACGACCTGCCGGACCACGAAAGCGTGAGGTGAACACGATGCAGAGCTCTTCCTACCAGCCCGAGCAGGCCGGCCCGGCTTCTCCCCCGGGGGTGCGCATGCCCGGGGCAGTCATCTTCGTCCTTGTGGTCGTGGCCGTGCACGCACTCGGTACGGCGTTCGGCGGCTGGGCGGTCCTCGAGGAGAACCGGAACAAGCAGGAGCACGGGCAGGACCTGCTCATGCCGATGGGCATGGCCTGGTTGCTGGCGCTGTTCTGCTGGGGGCTGGCGGCGCTGCTGGTCGCCTGCGTGGTGCTGGCCCGCAGGCGCCGCGGCTGGGTCCGTGTGGTGCTGATCGTGTGCCTGTCGTTCGTGGCGGTCTCGACGGCCTTCGCCTTCCTGGGCTCGCTGACCTCCGGGACGCCCAACCTCGCGACGTTCGTGGTCGCCGGCATCGACGTGGCGGCCCTGTGGATGGTGAGCGCCGCGACCGGCCGCGGCTACTTCTCCGTACGCAACCCGGCGTCCCCGTACATCCAGGGGTGACGGCCCATGGACTCCCCGGCGCACGCCCACGGCCCCTTCGTGCCGCCCGACGAGCCCCCGCGGCCTCCTTCGCCGCCCGGGCCGGACCGCCCGGGCGACCCGGTGGCCGCGGCGCTCGGCAACGCCTCGCTGCTCGGCATCGGCTACCTGCTGCTGGGTCACTGGCGGCTGGCGGCCTTCACCGTCATCGGCACGGGCTGGCTGCTCAACGTCACCGTGTCGACCGCCGGCACCTGGGCCGAGATCCTGCTGCTCATGTGGTGGGCGGCCGGCACCGCACACGGCTGGTCCCTGGCCCACGGGCGCGCCGAGCACGTCGTACGACGGCGGCAGCGCGCGGCCACCCTCGTCCTCGCGGTCGCCGTACTGCTGACCGCCGTGCTGCTGCGGGTCGACGCGTACGGCATCGAGAACCGTGTGACCGAGGCCCGCGAGCGCGGCGACTGCGAGGCGGCCGTGGCCGCGCAGGGCGAGGTGGGGCTCGGCCACCGTCTGGCGGGTGCGCCGGTGGTCGAACCCGGCGAGGCGGTGGTGGAGGCGTGCCGGCGGCTGGAGCGGGCCGCGGCCACGCTGACCGGCGCGGCGCGGGACGGGAGCACCGAGGACCTGGAGCGCGGCTTCCGCGTCCTCGCCGGCGTCCTGAAGGAGCCCGGCAACGAGCAGACCGTCAGGAGGGTGCTGGACACCTTCCTCGCCGGCCTGCCCACCGAGGATTCCTGCGCCACCGCCGACATCGCGGGCTGGCTCCGCGACCGCGAGCCCTCCCGTGACGTACTGGACCGGAGCGCCGCCGCCGCGACGCGTACGGAACCCGCGGCGCTGGTGGGCTGCGGCGACCACCTGATGTCCGAGGACGCCTGGCAGCAGGCGCAGGCCCGCTACCAGCACCTCCTCGACACCTACCCCGACGACGCCCGCGCGGACGAGGCCCGCGGCGGCGTGCACGAGGCCACCCTCGCCCTCGAACTGCAGAAAGTACGCGGCCTGATCACGGACGCGTACGACGCGGAGTCCGGCTACTGCGACACGCCCGCCAAGTACAGCGGCGCCCCGCGGTACCGCAAGGGGTCCAACCGCGCGCTGTTCCTCGGCGACACGGAGTACACCGGGCAGCTCCCCGGCGGCTGGCGCACCGACGACCCGACCGAGGCGGCGCTCGTGGTCTGCGCGGACACGGCGGAGAACGGGGCCGCCGTCGAGACCTGCTCCTACGAGAACGACAAGTACGAGTACCTCCCCTACTCGGTGACCTTCCACAAGGTGAAGATCCCGCTGAAGGTGTACGAACTGCGCACCGGAAAGCGCCTCGATCCGCGCTCGGTGCAGATCGGCGGCACGAGCTGCCCGCGCACCCTGTACTACGAGTACTACGGCAGCTACGACTACGGGCCGGGCGACGAGTTCGTCTCCACGTCCAAGTCCGGTGTGCGGGACGCCTTCCGGCCGGTCGTCGAGCGGTGACCCTCGGGCGCGCCCGCCGGCCCAGGAACTCCCGAGGGCCGGCGGACGTTTGCAGGAGGACACACGGAACACATGCAACACACGCAGTCGACCTGAACGACATGGGCTGAAGCCGAGGTGGCACGGATGGCGATGTGGGATCGGATCAAGGACCAGGCCAAGGGTCTGCAGCAGCAGGCACAGGCCGGGCGGAGCTCCGGCGGGCACGGGAGGCCGGGTTCCGGGTCCTCGGGAGGATCCAAGGCCCAGCTGGTGAGCGCGCTCAAGACGCAGCTCACCTCTCTCAAGACGGAGCTGAAGAGCGGCGCCTACCGGGACGCCAGCATGGCCATGTGCGCCCTGGTCGCCGCCGCCGACGGCAATGTCGACCCGGCCGAGCGCCAGCACGTGGAGTCGCTGATCCTGAACAACGACGTCCTGCAGAACTTCCCGTCCGAGCAGCTGCGGCAGCGCTTCAACAAGCACGTCGACCAGTTGTCCTTCAACTTCCAGCAGGGCAAGACCGAGGCCCTGCAGGAGATCGCCAAGGCCGCGAAGAAGCCGACGGAGGCCCGGGCGGTCGTCCAGACCGGCTTCGTCGTGGCGGGCGCGGACGGCTACATCGCGCCGGCGGAGGAGCAGGTCCTGCGCGAGGCTTGCTCGACGCTCGGCCTGTCCCCACAGGAATTCGGCCTCTGACAGCACCACCGTCCATTCTCTTGCCCGCGCCCCTCAGGCTCCGCAGGTGCTACCCGTGGTGCGGAGGATGCGGCGGCGGGGGCGGCATAGTCGTCAGGTCCGGGGCCGGCTCCGGCCAGACCAGCAGGAGTGGGCACGGGGCGTGGTCCACGACGAAGCGGCTTGCGGGGCCGAGGCTGTGGGGGCCGAGAGTGGCGCGGTCGCCGTCGCGGGCCAGGACGAGCAGTTCGGCGCCCTCCACCGCGGCGACGACCTCGCGCTCGGCTCGGCCGGTGCGCTCGACGCGGGTGCAGGGGCGGTCGAGACGCTCGGCGGCCGCCTGGAGGAGGCTCTCGGCGGATGCGGCGGCGAGGTGTTCGACGCGGGTGCCGGGGTCGCGCTCGGGGTGGCCCCGGCCGAGCAGCCCGGCGAACGCGCCGTGCGCTGCGTCCGCGACCTCGGGCCCGGTGACATGCAGCAGGACGACCTCGGTGTCCTCGGGAGCGTGCCGTCGCGCGGCGTCCACGCAGGCGGGCCAGGTGCCCTCGACGATCCAGACGACCACCGCCATGGGATCAGCCTCCTCCGATCACGGCCAGTGAGACCCACAGTGCCGGCACCGCGGCGAGGAGGCTCGCCGGTACGGCGTACAGACCGAGCCGGGTGAACTCCCCCAGCTCCACCTCCGCGTCATGCGCGTGGACGATACGCCGCCACAGCAGCGTGGCAAGCGAACCGGCGTAGGTGAGGTTGGGGCCGATGTTCACCCCGAGCAGCACCGCGAGGACGGCGCCGGGGCCGGAGTCGGCAGCCAGCGGCAGCAGGACCAGCACCGCGGGCAGGTTGTTGATGACGTTGGCCAGTACAGCGGCCAGCGCCGCGATCCCGAGCAGGGCCGCAAGCCCCGTGCCGTCGGGGATGAGATGGCCCAGGGCCGTGTCGAGCCCGTTGTCGACGACCGCCCGGACCACGATCCCGAGCGCCAGCACGAAGGCGAGGAACGGCACCGAGACGGACCGCAGCAGCGCCTTGGGGGACGTACTGCGCCGGATCAGGGCCCGCACCGCGAGCACGACCGCGCCGGCCAGGGCCGCCCACGCCGGGTCGATGCCGACGGCCGACGTCAGCACGAACCCGGCCAGCGTGCAGCCCACGGTCACCAGGGCGAACAGCGGCAGTTCGGGGGCGTCGGCGGTGTGCGGGGCCTGCGCGCCGGCGTCCAGGTCGGTGGCGAAGAAGCGCCGGAAGACGACGTACTCCACGGCGATCGCGGCCACCCACGGCAGCGCCATCAGCGCCGCGAACCGGGTGAAGCTGAGCCCGCTGGCGGCGAACGCCAGCAGGTTGGTCAGGTTGGACACCGGCAGGAGCAAGGAAGCCGTGTTGGACAGGTGCGTGCAGGCGTAGACGTGCGGCTTGGGCCGTGCCCCCAGCCGGGCCGCCGTCGCGAACACCACCGGCGTGAGCAGCACCACCGTGGCGTCCAGGCTCAGTACGGCCGTGATCGCCGACGCGGCCAAGAACACCTGCATGAGAAGGCGGCGCGGCCGGCCGGCGGCGGTACGCGCCATCCATGCCCCGCAGGCCTGGAACAGCCCCTCGTCGTCGCAGAGTTGGGCGAGGACCAGGACGGCCGCGAGGAAGCCGATCACCGGCCCGAGCCGCTCGGCCTCGTCCAGCGCATGGGCCGGGGAGATGGCCCCCGTCGCCACCACCAGCACCGCGGCCGGTACGGCGACCACGGCCTCCGGCCAGTTGAAGGGACGGACGACGGCACAGACCAGCACGAGCACGAGCATGGCCACGGACAGCGTCTCGGCGAGCGGGGTGTTCAGGTTCGGTCCTTCCGTGCAGCGACGGCCGGGCCGCCGGTGGATCACGCCGCACGGTACTCCGCGAAGGTAAGCCGAGTCCTTCGGCTCCCCGGGGCCCGGCCGTCCCGGCCGTCCCGGCCGTCCCGCACCGGCGGACCGTCAGGCGTCGCCCTGCGCCTCCCCGTCCGGCCGGAACGTGACCGCGCGGCCCGAGAAGCGGGCGCTGAGGCCGTCGGCCGTGGGGGTGACCGAACGCAGGTGCAGGCCTTCGGGGATGTTCCGCAGTTGGATCGGCCGCTCGAAGACGTTGTCGAGAACCGCGCTCCCGACGGCCGGCAACGCCCCTCCCGAGACGGTGAAGTCATCGAAGGCGATGCGGTTCGCGGAGTCCGCCGAGACGGTCGTCGTCACGGTGACCTCCTCGCCGAGTGGCAGGAGGACCACCGCGCTCACCCGGCCCGGACGGCTGCCCTGGGAGATCTCCAGTCCGAGCGCGTCGGAGACGTCCGCGTACGACAGGAAGGCGGTCGCCTCCGCGCTGCGGGCCCATGCCTCGCTGTCGTCGTCGGACTTCGTCAACCCGTCGAGCCGGAGGGAGAGTTCGCTCACCGGTAGCGGGCGCGTGGTCCCGCGGGCCGGTATGTCGTGGGCGGTGATGTCGACATGGTCCAGGGTGCCGGACGCCGCCTGCGTCACGACGGGGAAGCCGCGGACGTGCACGTCCGGCTCGACGGGCGTGCCCATGCCCTCCTGGAACGCCTTCGCCGTACGCGACTCGATGCGCGCCGCCACGAACCGGTCGGCCGCGACGGGGACGAGGGCAAGGGTGACCAGCACGGCGACGGCGACGGAGGCGGCTCGTCGTGGCTTACGGCGGGCCCAGAAGGGCTCATTGGGCTTGCTGGACTCGTGCGGGGGGTGCGGCTCGTAGGCGTAGTCGGGGTCGTGGTCATCGCCGGGGCCGTAGTCATGGCCGGAGCCGTAGTCGTAGTCGTGTCCGTGCTGTCGGGACGGGCGCATGGGCGGTGGCCTCCTCGGTGGGGGTCCTCGGCAGGGGTCCTCGGTGGGTCAGTTGGGGCGGTGGGGCGGTCGGAACCGGTCGGCGGCGCGCAGACGCCGGACCGTGACGGCCGCTGCGTCGCTGTCGACTCCGGCGGCGATCAGCGCGGCCGTGGCGGCGCCCGTGCCGTCGTCGGCCCAGATGCCGGAGTTGACCGTGCCGAGCAGGGCGAGCAGGTGGGCCTCGATGGCGCCGCTGAGCGGGCCCGGCGGTACGGCGCCGTGGAAGACGCCCTGGCGCTGCCCCTCGGCGAGGATGCCGGCGACCCGCTCGCGAGCCGGGGCGAGGAGGTCGCTCACCTGCTCGCTGCCCAGGTCCTGACGGGCGAGGCCCATCAGCGTGCGGTAGCAGTCGCCGACCGGCCACAGGGTGAGGACGAAGCGGGCCAGGGCACTCGCGGGGCCCGGGTCGGGTGCGCCCGGGCCGACCCCGCTCGCATCGGTCCCGCTCGCATCGGTCCCGCTCGTATCGGCCCCGCTCGTATCGGCCCCGCTCGTATCGGCGACAGCAAGGCGTATCGCCTCCGCCGCCTCCCCGGCCAGCCCCTCCACCAGCGCCGCCCGGCCGGTGAAGTGCGTGTAGACGGTACGCCGTGCCACCCCGGCGGTTTCGGCGATGTCGCCGAGGCTGCAGTCGGGGTTGCGGCCCAGTTCCCGCAGGGCCGCGTCCAGGATGCGGGCGCGCGTGGCGCGCGTCGCACGGCGGCGGCGTACGGGTTGCGGCGCTGTCGGGCTGGTCACGTCGGCACCTCGGTGCGGAGGGAGGGGTCGGGTGGGCTCACCACGATATTTGCACATCGACGGGCAAGAAACTAGTCTGCTCATTGATGTGCAAATAACTCACGTCCCCTGGGAGTCCCCGTGCCCTTCCTTGCCACCACACCCGTCGAGAAGATGACCGGGCCGTACACACGGCGCTGGTGGGCACTGCTCGTGCTCTGCCTGAGTCTGCTGATCGTCGTCATGGCCAACACGTCGTTGATCGTGGCCGCGCCCGACATGACCCGGGATCTGGACCTCACCAGCAGTGACCTGCAGTGGGTCATCGACGGCTACACCGTCCCGTACGCCGCGCTGATGCTCGTCCTGGGCGCGATCGGCGACAAGTACAGCCGTCGTGGCGCTCTGATCGTGGGTCTGCTGATCTTCGCGGGCGGATCCGTGATGGGCAGCCTGGTCGACGAGACCGCGCTCGTCATCACCGCCCGCGCGGTCATGGGCGTCGGTGCCGCCGTCGTCATGCCGGCCACCCTGTCCCTGCTGGTCGCGATCTTCCCTCGCGGTGAGCGCGCCAAGGCCATCACGGGCTGGACCGCGACCTCGGGCCTCGCCATCGCCGTCGGTCCGCTGGTCGCCGGCTGGCTCCTGGAGGACCACGCCTGGGGGTCGACCTTCCTGATCAACGTGCCCATCGCGATCGTCGCCGCCGTCGGCGCGCTGGCGCTCGTACCGCCGTCGAAGGCGGCGGGCATGGGCCGGATCGACTACGTCGGCGGGCTGCTGTCCATCGTCTCCGTCGGCTCGCTCGTGTACGCGGCCATCGAGGGCCCGCACTTCGGCTGGGGCGCCGGCCCGATCGCCGCGGCCGTGGCCGCCGGTGTCGGCCTGCTGGCCTTCGTCGCCTGGGAGCTGCGCCACCCGCACCCCATGCTGGACGTGCGCAAGTTCGCCCAGCGGCCGTTCAGCGGCTCGATGCTCGCGGTGCTGTTCTTCTTCTTCGGCACCTTCGGCTCGCTCTACTACGCCACCCAGTACCTCCAGTTCGTCCTCGGCTACGGTGCGCTGGAGACCGGCGTACGGCTGCTGCCGCTGGCCGGTGCCGTCTTCGTCGGCGCCGCGGTGACCGGGCGGCTGACCCCGAAGCTCGGCGTGAAGGCCATGGTCGTCTCCGGCATGGCGATCGGCACGGCCGGGGTGTTCCTGCTCACCCGGATCGACCAGGGCTCCTCGTACACCGACTTCCTGGCGTCGCTGATCATGCTGGGCTTCGCGATCGGCCTGAGCGTGTCCCCGGCCACCGACACGATCATGGGCTCCTTCCCCGAGTCCGAGCTGGGCGTCGGCGGCGGCGCCAACGACACCTCGCTGGAACTGGGCGGTGCCCTGGGCATCGCGATCCTCGGCTCGCTGCTGGGGACGGCGTACCGCGACAAGCTCACGGACCTGATCGGCGGCCAGCTGCCGCACTCCGCGCTGGAGACGGCCAAGGACTCGGTGGGCGGCGGTCTCGCGGTGGCCCAGGAGGTGGCGAAGAACCCGGCCGGCGGCGCCCAGCAGGCCCAGGCACTCGTCGACGCCGTCCACGAGGCGTTCGCCCACGGCGTCGCCCAGACCAGCCTGGTCGGCGGGATCATCATGGCCGCCGGAACGATGATCGTCCTCGCCGTCCTCCCGGGCCACCGCAAGGCCGCCAAGCACGGCTCGGAGGACGCGCAGGAGAAGCCCGAGCCCAAGCAGACGCAGGAGACGCAGGAGACGCAGGAGGCCCGCGACTCGCAGGAGGCTCACACGGGCGGCGTCGCCTGAGACGCCACCACCCCTGAACGGGCCGTGCCTTGAGCGGCACACGGCCCCGGACGGTGCCGGGAGGGGACGCCCGGCACCGTCCTTCCCCTGTCGGGAGCCGTAGCCGGGCTACGCCCGGATGACCGGCACGCTCCGCTCCACGGCGTAGGCGTGGACAGCCGTGAGAACCGTGTGCTGCTCGGCCACGACACCGGCGACCGACGGGGACTTCAGCAGCACGTCCATGGCGGCGCGGCTCTGCGCACCGACGACCACGCAACCGTGGTAGCGGCGGAAGACCGGGTTGTCGTGCGCGACCCCGGGTGTCGGGTGCACCAGGCCCGACCAGGGCAGGAAGGTGTACGTCCGCAGATCGCGCGCACCGGCCTCCTGCAGCGCGGCCCCGACCCGGTCGTGGACGAAGCTCCGGAACGCCCGGCCGCGCACTCCCCGTCGCCGGCGCAGCAGCAGCACCGTGCGGTGGCCCACGTCGTCCTGGTGCCCCTCCGTCCACCAGCGCCCTGCACCCGGCGCGGTGACGTGACCGAGGACCCGTTCGAAGACGTTCTGCTCGTCGAGATGGACCTCCCGCATGCGCGCCGGCATGGCGAGCGCCGCGGCCGTGCTCACGAACCGGACCTCGGCGAGGCCGTCGCAGCGCCAGTCGGGCGGGACGAGGGTGCCCACCGTCGCGGACCTGGGCCAGTAACCGTGATCGGTGGGCGAGAAGAGACGCTGCACGTACTCGGCCATGTTCGGCAGCCGCTCGACGATCCGCGCGTGCGGGCCCGCCCAGTACCGCACGGCGGCTTCCCTGGGCAGGTCGGTGCGGAGCCACACCGGGGCCACGAAGGAGGTGGTGCGGGCAGGTCGGCTCATGGTGTCTCCGGTACGGGCGGACGTGCGGCGGCCCGGGAGCGGGCCATGTTTGCCCATCATCGGGTAATTAAGCTGCCCGTCAAGTGCCGAGCCCGTCAGAAGCGGGATCCGAAGCCGGATACGAGGGCTCAGCCGCCGGCGGGGTCCGGCACCGGGGCCACCGTCGGCGCGACCGTCTCCGCCACCGCCCGCGCCCGTTCCTCCGGAACGCCGGCCGCGATCAGGGTGACGATGGCGACCCGGGTGCCGTCGTCCTCCAGCACTCCGGTGTTGACCGACTCCAGCAGCGCGACGGTCATCGCCTCCAGCCCCGCGCTGAGCGCAGCGGCCGGCAGGTGGGTGTGGAAGACGCCGTCCCGCTGGCCTCGCTCCAGGATGGCCGTGGCCGTCGCGCGGGCCGGTGCCAGCACCTCGGCCACGCGCTCCGCACCCAGGTCGCGCTGGGCCAGCGCCAGCAGCAGGCGATAGCGGTCGCCCACGGGCCACATCGAGAAGGCGAGACGGGCCAGCGACCACTCGGCGGGCTCCCCCTCGGCGGCCTGCACACCGGAGGCCAGCGCGCTGCGCAGACTCTCGGACGCCTCCTCGGCGAGGGCCTCCAACAGCGCCTCGCGCCCGGGGAAGTGGCCGAAGAGAGTGCGCCGTACGACACCTGCGGCGCGTGCCAGCTCCTCCAGCGTGACGTCCGGGTTGCGGCCGAACTCCCGGCGGGCCGTGGCCAGGATGCGCGCCCGGTTGGCCCGCGCGTTGCGGCGCAGGGGCTCGCGGGCGACGGGCTTGGTCACAAAAACCTCGATGGATCGGCGCGGAGCAGGTGGGACACCGTGCGGACACGGACGTGGAGCACCGGCATTCTCGCACGGAGGGGCCCCGCCGCTCATGGGGTCGTACGCTCACCGGCACCGTACGGCTGCAGGGGCAGGGCGGTCGTGACCTCGAAGCCGCCCTCGGGGCGCGGGCCCGCGCAGAGTTCGCCGCCGACGGAGTGGGCCCGCTCGCGCATGCCCATGACGCCGAAGCCGTGCAGCGCCCCGGCCCCGGGAGCGGGGCCGGCTCCGGGTGCGGCGGGGCCGTCGTTGAGGACCGTGATCAGCAGCCGGGAGTCGGAGTAGCCGATCCGTACGGTGGCGGCTTCCGCGGTGGCGTGCTTGGTGACGTTGGTGAGCGCCTCCTGCACGATCCGGAACGCGGTCAGGTCCACACCGGGGGACAGCGGCTGCGGCTCCCCCTCCGTGATCACCGTGACGGTGACCCCCGCCGATGCGCACGCCGAGACCAGTTCGGGCAGCCGGGCGAGCCCGGGGGACGGTTCCAGGGGGGCGGAGTCCGGGTCGCCGTTCTGCCGCAGCAGGCCCAGCGTGGCCTTCAGTTCGCGCAGCGCGGAGGACGTCGTCCCGGTCAGGTCGGTGAGGATCTTCTGCGACTGCTGAGGGCTCGTGAGCACCAGGTGCGCGGCCGTGCCGGCCTGCGCGTTGGCCAGGGCCAGGTGGTGGGCGACGACGTCGTGCAGCTCGCGGGCGATCCGCATGCGCTCCTCGGTGACCCGCAGCCGGGCCTCCTCCTCCCTGGTGCGCTCGGCGTGCTCGGCCCGGGCCTGCACGGCCTGGAGGTAGGCGCGCCGCAGCCGCGTCATGTTGCCGGCGGCGAGGGGCAGCAGCAGCCAGAAGAACGGGCCGATCGTCCTGAGCAGCAGCGAGAGGTGGTCCATGCTGTCGGAGATCGCCGCCGCGACGGTCACGGCCACCATGGTCGCGATGCCGTACGCGCGGGTCGTCGGGCGGTCGGTGAGGGTGGCCAGCCAGTACAGCGCCGCCATGACGGGGGCCAGCAGCAGCGGGGTGAGCAGATACCCCAGCGCGATCACGGTCACCGTGCAGGCGGCGGCCACGACGACGGCGATGCGCGGATGCCTGCGGTGCTTCAGCAGGGCCAGACAGGCCACCCCCATGAAGGCGACGGCGGTCCTGTCCTGGTCCGGCGGGTCGGCGCCGGGCAGGGTGAGCATGCTGCCGAGGGACGCGCAGCCCATCAGCGCCGCGACCAGCACCACGTCGACGACATGGGGGTGGCGGTCCGAGAACTCCTCGATGCGGTCCGCGTAGCGCCGCTCCGGGCTGGTGCTCATGTTGCTCTCCGGTTGGTCGGCTGGGGTCCATGGTGAACGCCCGCGGGTACGGACGGTACGAACGGCCGACGGGACCGCCCGTGTCCTTCGTCACGGGCGGTCCCGGTGGGGGTGGGCAGGCGGATCAGGTGCGCGCCGGTTCCAGCTCGGCCGCCTCGCTCGGGGCGGGCTCCGCCGCGGAACGCCCGCTGAGCGCCTCCCCCTCCACATCGACCCGGGGCAGGATCCGGTCCAGCCACTTCGGCAGCCACCAGGCCTTGTCGCCGAGCAGCGCGAGCACCGCGGGCACGATCGCCATCCGTACGACGAACGCGTCGAGGAGTACGGCGGAGGCGAGCCCGAACCCGATCATCTTGATCATGGAGTCGCTCTCCCCGATGAACCCGGCGAAGACCGCGATCATGATCAGGGCGGCGGCCACGACCACCCGGGCGCTGTGCCGGAAGCCGGACGTGACCGCCTGGCCGGGCGACTCGCCGTGGACGTACGCCTCCCGCATCCGCGAGACGAGGAAGACCTCGTAGTCCATGGCGAGCCCGAAGACGATGCCCACCAGGAAGATCGGCATCAGGCTCATGATCGGCCCGGTCTGCTCGACGCCCAGCAGTTCGGCGCCGTGCCCCTGCTGGAAGACCACGACGACCGCACCGAGCGAGGCCAGCACCGACAGCAGGAAGCCGAGGGCCGCCTTCAGCGGCACCAGCAGCGACCGGAAGACCACCAGCAGCAGCACGATCGCCAGCCCGACGACGACGATCAGATACGGGACGAGCGCGGCCTGCACCTTGTCGGCGATGTCGATGTTCATCGCGGTGGTGCCGGTGACCTCGAAGGTGGCCCCTGTCTCGGCCTCGACTCCGTCCCGCTCGCCCCGGATGGTGGTCACCAGTTCCTTGGTCTTCTCGTCGGTCGGCGCGGTGGACGGCACGACCGAGAAGACGGCGGTGTCACCGGCGGCGTTGAAGCGGGCGGGGGAGACGGACACGATCCCCTTCGTGCCGCCGATCTGCTCGGAGACCGTGCTGACGGCGCCCTTGGGATCCGCGTCCCCCTTGGCGTCGACGACGACGGTCAGCGGCCCGTTGAAGCCCGGCCCGAAAGCGTCGGCGAGCGCGTCGTAGGCCCGCCGCTCGGTGGTGGAGGCCGACTTGGCCTCGTCACCGGGCATGCCCAGCTGCAGATCGGTCATCGGCACGGCGAGCGCCCCGAGTCCCACGACGCCGAGAAGCAGCACGGGCAGGGGCCGGCGCAGCACGAACCGCGCCCAGCGGGTGCCGCCGTTGTCGGCGACGCTCTCCTCGATACGGCCGCTCCTGCGGGCCCGCCGCGACAGCACCGCGTTCGGCCAGAAGCCGAGGAAGGCCGGGACCAGCGTCAGCGCGATCAGTACGCCGACGACGACCGCGCCCGCGGCGGCAAGCCCCATCTTGGTGAGCATCGGGATGCCGACCACCGCGAGTCCGGCGAGCGCGATCACGACGGTGAGCCCGGCGAAGACGACCGCGGAGCCGGCCGTGCCGACGGCCATCCCGACCGCCTCCTGCGGTGTACGGCCCTTGGCGCGCTCCTCCCGGTAGCGCGAGACGACGAACAGGGCGTAGTCGATGCCGACGGCCAGGCCCAGCATCATGGCGAGGGTGCCGGTCGTGGTGGACAGGCCGAGCGCGCTGGACAGGGCGAGGATCGTGGCCATGCTGACGCCGACGCCCATGACGGCCGTCAGCAGCGGCAGCCCGGCCGCGGCGAGGGACCCGAACGTGATGAGCAGCACGACGGCGGCGATGGCGACGCCGATGACCTCGGCCGCCCCGCCCGGACCGCCGCCGTCGTCCATGGCGGTCCCGCCGGCCTCGACGGTCAGCCCCGACTCCTGGGCCTGCGTGAGCGTCCGCTCGAGATGCGCCTTGCTCTCGTCGGTGAGGTCGCTCGCCCCGACCTTGTAGGTGACGGTCGAGTACGCCGTCGTGCCGTCCTTGCTGACGGCCTGCGCCCGGAACGGGTCGACGGCGCTCGCGACCTGCGACCCGTCACCGAGTTCGGCCACGGCGTCCTCGACGGCCTTCTTGTTCTCGGCGGCGGTCACCTTCTGCCCGCCCGGCGCGACGAAGACGACCCGTGCGGTGGCACCGTCCGCCGTCGCACCCGGGAAGCGCTCCTCCATCAGGTCGAACGCCTTCTGCGACTCGATGCCCGGCATCGAGAACTCCTCGTCGACGGCGCCCGGAGCCTTCAGGGCGCCCAGTCCGACGGCGGCCAGGACGGCCGCCCAGACCAGGGCGACGTACCAGCGCCGCCGGAAGGCCAGACGGCCCACTCGATACAGGAAAGTAGCCACGGCAGGGGGTCTCCACATCTGGGACTCGAACGTGTGCCCAGGCTGTCCGGAGCAGGGGTGCCGTGTCGTCGTGCGGCTGCCGACAATCGGAGGTACTGAGAACGCAGTACTGAGCGGCGGTGGCTCGACCGTGGGTACGACGGCCCGCGGCCCGGGTCTCACCCCCGGGTCTCACGCCCGGGTCTCACCCCCGGGTCTCACGCCCGGGTCACCCCCGGGGTCTCACGCCACAGGTCAACGCCCTGGGCCTCACCGACTCGAACCCACCGACCCGATCTCGACGACGTGCGCCCAGTCCGGTGGCGCGTCCGGTACGTACTCGGGATCGTCCTCGTCCCATGAGGTGGCCGCCCGCTGCCGGGGGAACAGCCCCACCACGGTCCGGCACGGCGGCCGCGTGCTCGGCCACGGTGTCTGGCCGTCCGTCAGGGCGACGACGACATCGGGCCGGGGTTGCGCGCGCAATGCCCTGGCGAAGCCCGCGCGCAGATCCGTTCCGCCGCCCCCGACCAGCGGAATTCCCTCGGCGCGGCACACCCGGTGCACACCCCCTGCCGCCGCGTCGCACGGCACCACGCTGACCAGGTCACGGCGCCCGCCCACGGCCCGGGAGATCGCGGCAACCTCCACAAGCGCGCTGCCCAGTTCGGCGTCGCTGACCGAACCGGAGGTGTCGATGACGACACACACGCGGGGCGGCCGTCGCCGCAGGCTCGGCAGGACGGCGCCCGGCACCGAGGCGGAGCGGCGCGACGGGCGACCGTAGGTGTAGTCCTCGCCGGCACCGGGGCCACCGGCGGCCGACCGCACAGCCGCCCCCAGCAACTCCCGCCAGGGCTGGGGTGGATGGAACGCTTCTTCCGCCCACCGCCGCCACCCGTCCGGGGCGTTCCCGGGGCGGCCGGTGATGCCCTGCGCGACCCGGAACCGGACCGCGTCCCGTTCCTGCGCACTCAGTCCGTGCGCGCCGTCCGCGCCCAGATCCCACTCCCGTTCCAGCCCGTCGGCCCCGCTGCCGCAGTCCAGCCAAGCCAGATCCTGCGTACGCGGCCCAAGCCGGAACTGCCGTAGGTAGTCCTCCATGAGCTCACCCTCGGGCAGCCGCAGCGTCGCCGGTTCGACGGCGCCCTCGGGCCGGGCGAGCCCGTCGCCGTACACGTCGTCGTTGATCTCGCAGTCCGCGGCGATGTTCATCCGCAGCCGCTCCCCGGGACCGGTCAGCCCGCGCTCACGCGCCACCCGGTCGCCGCGCCCGTGATGATCCCGCAGCAGATGCGACACCTCGTGCACCCACACCCCGGCCAACTCCTCCACGGGTGTCCGCGCCACGAACCCCGGCGACACGTAACACCGCCAGTGCCGGTCCACCGCCATGGTCGGCACCCGCCACGACTCGACGACGTGCAGGGCGAAGAGGGCGGTTGCCAGGTAGGGGCGGACCCGGGCGGCGTGGAGCCGGGCGGCGAAGAGCTTCTCCCGGTCCAGGGGGCGAGGTGCGGGGCCGGGTGAAGAGTGGGGGGTACCTGGGGAGTTGCCCCTCATGGGGCCTGCCGCACTCCCGCTCGTCGCCGCCCCGCCTTGCGCAGGCCGCAAGGCGTCCCGACAGGCCCCGGCCGGATCCGCCGCCCTCAAGGGCACCGCCCCACCGGACCGAACCGGCTCCGCGAGCGCCTCCGGAGAGCTCGCGCCAGGCACAGCCCGGCGCGCTCCCGACGGGCCGGCGCCCGCCGGCCTCACCTCCACCGACCCGGACGCAGCCCGGCGCGCCCCCGCCTCACCCTCGCTCATCGCCGCCCCGCCTGCGCCGCGGCCGCCGCTGTCCGTGCCGCCGTGTGATCCGCTCGGCGGGACAGGGAGACCACTCCGGCGAGTCGGTCGATGGAGGCCGGTACGTCCCAGTCCTCCCGACGGAGGGAGGCGAGGGTGGTGGCGGGGACGACGACGAGGTCCGGGGCGCCGGTCTCCACGGCTTTGACCAGGAGCGCCCAGGCGGCGTCCCAGCGGGACTTGTCCGGCCGCGCCCGAACGGCCTCCACCACGCCGTCCAACGCGGCCTGCCGCAGATCCCCCCGCTCGGGCAGGTCGGCCACCGACGGGTCGGCGAGCAGGAGTTCGGGGTCGGGCAGATCCATCCTGTCGACGCTCGCCAGCAGCTCCAGGCCCGGCCCGTCCCCCACCGTGCCCCGCACCAGCAGGGAGAGCACCTCCCGGGAGGCCCCGGCCGCGGTGGCGAAGGCGACCAGGCACTGTGTCATCTCCCAGCTGCGGGGCGAGGGCCATGGCCCGCCCCGCCGTGCCTCGCCGCTGGGCAACCGGTGCACCAGCCCCGGCCGCCCGGAGAGCAACCCGCACACAGCACGCCGGGCGAAGTCCACGGCCCCCGCCAGCTTCTCCGGGTCGAGCCGCGGCAGCGTCGCCCGTGGCCAGGTCCCACCCAGGCCGCGTACGACGACCTCGTGGTCGTGGACCCACCGCAGATGCACGAACCGGTTGGCCAGCGGCGCGCTCAGCTCCCACCCGTCCGCCGCCGAGGACCGCGGGTTGGCGGCGGCCACGATCCGCACGCCCGGCGGCAGCCGTAGCGCCCCGATCCTCCGCTCCAGCACCAGCCGCAGCAGCGCGGCCTGCACAGCCGGCGGCGCGGTCGACAACTCGTCCAGGAACAGCAGCCCCCGCCCGGACTTCACCAGCCGGACGGCCCAGTCCGGCGGGGCCATCGGAACCCCTTGTTCCGCGGGGTCGTCCCCGACGACGGGCAACCCCGAGAAGTCGGACGGTTCGTGGACGCTGGCGATCACCGTGGTCAGCGGAAGATCGAGGGTGGCGGCGAGTTGGGTGAGCGCCGCCGTCTTGCCGATCCCCGGCTCACCCCACAGCAGGACGGGCAGGTCGGCGGCGACGGCGAGGGTGAGGGCCTCCAGTTGCACGTCGGGGCGGGGTTCGGTGGTGGTGTCGCGGAGGAGGGACAACAGATCTGCGGCGACGTCGAGTTGGGGCGTGGCGGGCCGGCTCTGGGTGCATGTGGGCATATGAGGTCACCTGTGGGTCTCGAGATGGGTGGGTGGTGGGGCGAGGTGGTGAGGCGAGGTGGGGGGCGGAGCGCGGACTCGGATGCCCGGGTCAGCGAAGTGCCGCGTGCCGGGGGTGCCCGCGCTGCTGACGGGGCCGGCCGCGCTCGTCGTACCGGATCCGGCCCGGACCGGGACCGGTCAACCCGGCGCGGAAGAGCCCGTAGGTCAGGCGCCGGCGCGCAGCGGCCTGCAACTCGTCCCGCAAGGCACCGTCACGCAGCACCGCCTCCGGACCCAGCAGTCCCTCGACGACCGCCAGCGCACCGGCGGTGTCGCCGTGGCAGAGCCGTTCGCGGACGTCGGGCAGGCACTCCGGATGCCGGTGTGCCTCGTCGATGGCCTGGAGACAGGGCAGCGGCGTGCCGGTGAGGGAGGCCAGCAGTTCTTCCCGCCGAATCTCGGCGGGGTCGTGGTCCAGCGGGGCCAGTACCCCGTCGACCAGACCGATCCGATGCCGGACGCCCCGGCAGTCGACGAGGCGTGGCTGCCCTGCCCGGTCCGGAGCAGAGGGCGGCCGTGACGGCGGCGGGCGCCCCGGTACCAGGGCCTGGGCGACCAGTGGATGCAGCCGATCGGCTTCGACAGCACCGGCGCGGAGCAACTCCAGGTCGGGCAGCACCCAGGTCGCCGCGTCGGGCAGCACCGGCAGCGCACCGGCACGCCGCTTGGTGGACGCCGCGATCCGCATCGCCTCAGCCCCGGTGCCACCGTCCCCGTCCCGCTCCCCCCGCAGTTCCAGCACCAGCCGATGCCGTCCCCCCAACCGCACGAGCACGGCCCCCGCGGACCGCCCCTCGGCGCGAAGGAGCAGCCGCGCCTCGTCCGCCCACCGGTCGACGGCACAGCCACGCCCGTACGGCACGGTCCCGGGAAGATCCGGTTCCGGCCCGGGTCGCTCACCGTCGAGCAGCCCACCACCGGCCCGATTCCGCAGCTCACCGGACCGCCGCGCATCCCACAGATGCCGGTGCAGATCGAACCGGAACCGCCGGCTGGGACGCGGATGCGGGTGGGGATTCGGAACCCCCTCCCACAACCCGAGGCTGATCCGCTGCCCGGCATCGGCCCAAGCGGGCGGAGTCCGCACGACGAGATGCAGGGGGCCGCCCCGTCCCCGTCTCCCCCCGCCGCCGTACTTGGCCAGCGCGAGCGTCAGTCCCGGCCGCAGCAGCCCGTCGGGAGCGATCCTCGGCATGTGCCAGCGCAGCAGGTCGGGAGCGAGATGGCGTAGATCGCCCCGAAGGCGGGCGGCGGTCTCCCGACCGTGATCCCGCACCACGGAACGCAGATCGAGATCGACATCGACGCCGGCGGCGGCACAGGCCCCCGCCCAGTCCCCCGCCAGCCGACGGGCGGTCGCGGTCTCGATCATGGAGGCCGGCACGGCGAACTCCCGCACGCGCGGCCAGAAAGAAAGCAATGAGGGCTCGGAGAGCCGGGTGTTCCCGTTCGCGATCGAAGTGCTCATCAGCACTCACCTTGCGCGGACGGGACCCCCAATCTGTGGACAGAGTGAGTCGTCATCGCGGGCGAGCGTAACGCGGCCCGCACGCAGCCGCGAGGCATTTTCCGCACCGCGGCAACCTTTCCGCCCCCGGCAACCACTGTCCCGTGTACGGCATCTGCCGATCCATGTGCCGATCCACGTCAGGACGTAAGGACTCACTCGTGGCATCCCCCTCCCACCGCCGCCGGTCCCCCCGCAAGTGGCGTGCGGCCCTGGTCCCAGCCGTGGTCTTGGCGGCCGTCGCACTGGCCGCATCCCTGCTCATGGCTCTGCGCCCCGACGCGAACCCCACGGCCGCCGATGCCCCGACGACACCTGTCACCGGCGGTCAGTCCAAAATTTCACCGACGACACCGAACCGTGTGCCGAAGCCGGCGCCGACCTCGTCCCAGCCGTCCCCGTCCCCGCCGTCCGCCAAGACCACCGCATCGGCGCGCGCATCCAACTCGGCCTCAGCCAGGGCGACATCGCGACCGGCCTCCGCCCCGGCCCCGTTGGCGGGACGCATCCGCCCCGGCATCGCCTACGACGGAATCGCCACCTTCTACGACACCGGCAACGGCGACGGCGCCTGCCTGTACGGCCCGACCGACGACGTCATGACGGCGGCGATGAACCACGCGGACTACGAGACGTCCCAGGCGTGCGGAGCGTACGTACGCGTCAGGGCGTCCGGCGGCGCCGCCGTCACGGTCCGCATCACCAACGAATGCCCCCTGCCCTGCGCCCCCGGCCAACTCGACCTCAGCGCCCAGGCGTTCGCCAAGCTCGCGGCCCCCTCGGCCGGACGCATCCCGATCACCTGGAGCCTGCTGAGCCCCGGGACGCCCGAGGCGCCCGGGAACATCTCGATCCGCTACAAGACGGGCTCCAGCAGCCACTGGTGCGGCATCCAGGCGGTGGGCCACCGAAACCCGCTGGCCCGCCTGGAGGTCCGCGACGGCGGAGGCTGGCGGCAGCTCCGGCGCACGGAGTACAACTACTTCCTCTCCGAGCAGGGGAGCGGCTGCGGGGGCGAGTTGAGACTCACCGACATATACGGGGAGAAGCTGACGGTCGACGCTCTCCCCGTACGCCCGGATGTCCTGCAGCCGGCCCGGGCCCAGTTCGCGGTGCACTGACAACCCGTAGGCTCGCCCCATGGTGACTGCGACGGTTCGTGAGTGGAGCGACGAGGAAGGGTGGGGTGTGCTCGACTCGCCCGAGACTCCCGGCGGCTGCTTCGGCCACTACTCCGACATCCAGGTGACCGGCTTCCGCACGCTGGCGCCCGGACAGCTGGTCGACCTCACGTGGGAAGCCCCCGGATTCAAGCAGGACGGCTACGACTACCGCGCGGTGAGCATCGTGCCTCGGACCGCCTGACACGCGCACACGGCTAACGCCGGGGCGTCCCCGTCACGTTCGCCGTCACGCCGCCCGGGGTCGGATCCACCGACGCCGACGCCCCGTCCGACGTCGGCGTCGACGACGGAGCGGCCGTGGGCAGGGGCGAACTGCTCGGCGTACGGGAGTCGGTGGCCCGCGCCGTCGGGGTGGGCTCGGAGGTCGTGGCCTCCGGTGGCACCGTCGGCGTCGATGAGGTCGCTCGCGGCGGCGACGGGGACGGGGTGGGCGGCGTCGTGCGGTCGGTCGCGGGTGGGGGTGCGAGCGGGGGCGCCGGGGCGGGCGGGGCGTCGGAGCTTCCCGAGCTGAGCGGGAAGGCGACCAGGAGCGCCGCGGCGCAGGTCACGGCCGCCCCGATCGACGCACGGACGAGCCGGCGGCGGGTGGCCCGGCGGCGGATGGACTCGTAGCTGCCGGGGGGCGGGGCGAGGTAGTCCGTGGCGGGGCGGAGGATCACCGCGAGCGGGTCGTCGGGGGACAGCTCCGGACCGTCCGCGTCTTCGTCAAAGCGTGTGGTCAAGGCTTCTCCTCAGGTGGACGCGGAGCAGTTCGCGGGCCGCGTGAAGGTCGGCCTTGACGGTTCCTTCCTTTCGTCCGGTCAGCACGGACACCTCCCGGATCGGCATGTCAGCGTAGTAGTGGAGCAGGATCGGCACGCGCAGGCGTTCGGGGAGGGACTGGACCAGCAGGCGTACGGACGGGTCCTCCTGCTCGGTGTGGGAGTTGACCGCGGCTTCCGTCGTGGCCCGGCGCATCGCCCGCCGTTCGCGCTCCAGCTTGCGCCAGTGGTCCCGGACCAGGTTCGCCGCGGTGACGTAGAGGAACCCGCGCGGCTCCTCCACCCGGCTCCAACGCGCCCAGAGCCGGGTGAAGGCCTCCGAGGCGATCTCGTGGGCCGTCTCGTCGTCGTCGACGAGACGGCGGCACCAGCCGGCCAGGCGTGGGTAGAGGGCGGCGAACAGCTCGGACGCTGCCTTGTCGCGGGACCGTTTCAACGCTCTCCATGGTCGTGAGGAAGCTTGCGCGGCACCAAGAGGGATGCCGGGCCGGCGGCGTACGTTCCGGCGGCCCGGCACCGGCTTTCGTGCCGGTACTGCGGAGCAGGTGCGGTCAGGGGGACGTGGAGCTCAGCTCGGCGAAGACGATCACGTTGTCGCGGTACTCGTCGCCGGAGCGCGGTCCGCCGCACGTGATCAGCCGCAGCTCCGGGCGGTCCGTGTCGCCGTAGACGTCGTCCGCCGGGAAGTCCGCCTTGGCGACCGTCCGCACGGAGCTCACGGCGAACTCCGCCGATGTGCCGTCCTTCCTGCGCGCCACGATCCGGTCACCCCGGCGCAGCCGCGCCAGGTCCCGGAACACTCCGGCCCCGTAGGAGCCCACCGTGACGTGGCCGAGGATGACGCACGGGCCGACCTGGCCCGGAGTCGGCGAGTGCCGGTACCAGCCCGCCCGGTCGTCGGCCGTGATCGGCGGCACCTCCACGGTGCCGTCCTGCGCCAGACCCAGCCGGATGACCGGGGTGTCGACGTCGATCGCCGGGATCCGGAGCCGGACCGGGGGTGAACTTCCCAGCGTGCGCGTGGAGTTAGAGGATGCCGAGGAGGACCCGCCCTCCCGACCCTCCTTGGACGCCTCCGCGTCCGTTCTCCGCCGGGAGCCCGCGTCAGCACCCTGCTCTGTGCCCTGGCCGCCGCAGCCCACCAGCAGCGACGCCATCGCCGCCGTGGCGAACGCCCGCCTGGACAGCGGCATCATGCCCCCGTGATCCGGCGACGCCGTACGACGAAGGCCGTCGCGCCTCCGGCGACGAGCACCGCGGCGGCGCCCCCGCCGATCATCCCGCCCCGTCCGCTGCCGGAGTCCGAGGAGGTCGGCGTGACGCCGGTGTCGGGCGCCCCGGACGGCCGGACGGAGATCTGGCCGCTGTCCCGGGTCGGCGCGGCCGACGGCTGGGGGGTGTCGTCGGCCGGGGGACGGGTCGGCTCGGCGGAGGACGGGGGACGGGTCGGCTCGGCGCTGGGGCTCGGGGCGTCCGTGGCGGGGGAGCCGGCCGACGTGCTCGGGACCGGGGTCGGGGACGAGGTGTCGGCGAGCGCGGGGGCGGCGGTCGCGAACAGGGCCGCGCAGCTGAGTGCCATGGCGCTGAGGACGGTTCGGCGCATTGAGTCGCTCTCTTTCGTCGGCCCGGCCGGTACTGCCGTACCCGGCGGGCTGGGTGACGGGTCGAGCGAAGAGACGACGGGGCGGCGGGGCGGGTTGTAAAGAGATGGCAAAGCCATCGGCCGCTACGATGACGGGCGTGACAGCCCGTGCGCAGCAACACCGTGCGCTGCGGATCCCGTTGCCGGGGCCGTGGCGCATGATTCTGCTGCTCGGGCTGCTCGCCGGGCTGTTCGCGATGCACGCGCTCGGCCCCGCCGACGCCGTCTCGGTCCCTTCGCACCACGGACACGGCGCTCCCGTCATGAGCGTCCACGTGACGGCCCTGACCGACGAGGCCGTCTGCCACAACCCCGACTCGGGCGGCGGGCACGCCCAGCACGCCGACCCGACCTGCGCGTCGAACGCCGTCGGTGCGGGCCCGGTGCTGCCGGCCCCGGTGCCCGATCCGGCCGGCAGCGCCGTCGCGGCCGGCCTCGACGGCCGTTCCGTGGCCGCCGTGCCCGAAGGCGGGCGCGCGCCTCCCTCACTGGCCGAGCTGCAGATCCTGCGGACCTAGGACAAGGCCGAGCCGTCCCCCTCACCCACTGAGGGCGTACGGCACTCAGCCATGCCCGTGCCGCGCCCCAAGGGCGCCGCAACTCACGTACATCGCAGGAGTTCTCAGCATGACCAGCACACGCACCGTGGTCCGTCGCGCCGCCCTGGCCGCGACGGCCGTCACCGCCGCACTCGTCCTCTCCGCCTGCGCCGGCGGCGACCACTCGGACACCGCCTCCGGCGCGCACCCGTCGCCCTCGCCGAGCGCCGACGCCACCGCCGGGGCCACCGCCGGCGCGCACAACGCCCAGGACGTCTCCTTCGCGCAGGGCATGATCCCGCACCACCGGCAGGCGGTGGAGATGGCAGCGCTGGCCGCCGACCGCGCCTCCTCGGCCCGGGTCAAGGACCTCGCCACACGTGTCGAGAAGGCCCAGGCCCCGGAGATCCGGACCATGTCGGGGTGGCTGAAGGCCTGGGGCGAGGACGTGCCGTCGGCCGCGCCCGCCGCGGACGACACGGACGGGATGGACCACTCCGGTGGTCACGGCGGTGACACCGGCATGGCCGGGATGATGGACCGGAAGGACATGGACAGGCTGGCGAAGTCCTCCGGCAAGGCCTTCGACTCCATGTTCCTGACCATGATGGTCGAGCACCACGAGGGCGCGGTGGAGATGGCCGAGGCCGAGAAGGCGAAGGGCAAGTACGCTCCCGCGACCGCACTGGCCGACGACGTGATCAGCGCCCAGACCGCCGAGATCGAGGAGATGAACAAGCTGCTCGGCAAGAACGAGGGCTGACGCCCTGACGGGCGGTGGGCCCGGGCCATTTCCCGCGGCCGGGCCCCCGCCCCGCACAGTCACTTCAGGCCCGGCCCCCGCTGGTACGACTCCCCCGGCCCGGCCGGGTCCACGATCGCGGCAGGCGGGACGGGCCGCGCAGTCGGACCCGCGCTGATCATGGGCGCCGTCGACCCCTCCGAGACGGCCGCGGCCAACAGCCTCAACACCCTGATGCGCTCGCTCGGCACCTCGTTCGCCAGTGCCCTCGCGGGCGTCATCCTGGCCCGCATGACCACCGACTTCGGCGGCCACGCCCTGCCCTCGGAGAACGGCTTCAAGGTCGTCATGGCCATCGGCGCCGGAGCAGCCCTGCTGGCCTTCGCCCTCGCCACACTCATCCCGAGGCAGCGCAACGCCACGGCCCAACGGCCGTCCGCCGAGGACGAGTCGGGGCGGGCGGTGGTCAAGGCGGGGTAGGTCAGCTCGGCCGCGGATCGCCTGGGTCTCGCCGCGGATCTCGAGATCCGGGCGCGGACCTGGGGGACCCGTGTGCGCGGGACGCCATGAAGCACGGCGCCCCGCGCCCGCGCGGCCGGTGCCCAGGCCGGCACGAAAAGCACCCCCCGCGAGCAGACTCACGCACCCCCCACGGTCGAAAACTCGGCACCCACCTCGGAACCCGGCCACCCGCCCTCGAGAACCACGTACCCGACACACCACGAACCACAGCACCCCGCGCCCGCACGGCCGGTGCCCAGGCCGGCACGAGAGGCACGGGCCAGGGAGCCCGGGCGCGCGTTTCACAACCGGTCGAAGACTCGCCGCTCATCCCGGGCCCGGTCACAGACCTGGCGGAAGCAGCCGAAGACCAGCGCCACGCCACCAACCACGGCGCCCCCCGCCCGCACAGCCAGTGCCGAGGCCGGCCGGAAAGCGCCGACTCGGGAGCAGGGCTCCCGCTCCACGCCCCCTCGAAACCCGCCGCCCGCCCAGGCCCCCAGCCGCAGCCCCGCGGAGCCCGGACGCAGACCGCGGTAACCAGGTGCGGGGGCCGGTGTCGAAGTCGGTCGGGAATCACAGGGCCGAGGCTCAGGGTTCAGGTGTCACAAGCAGTCGAAGAACCGCTCGTCGAGTAGGAGCCGAACATGTCCGACGCGCCCGCCGCCGACACCCCGGCCGAATCCCCCGTACGCGAGCTCCGGCTGGTGGTCACGGCGGAGGACTACGACGAGGCGTTGCGGTTCTACCGGGATGTGCTCGGGCTTCCCGAGCGCGGCGCGTTCACCTCGCCCGGTGGCCGGGTCACGATCCTCGACGCCGGACGGGCGACGCTGGAGCTGACGGATCCGCAGCACGCGGAGTTCATCGACGAGGTCGAAGTCGGCCGGCGGGTGGCCGGTCATGTCCGAGTCGCCTTCCAGGTGGCCGACTCCACGGCGACCACGGCAAGGCTGGAGGAGGCCGGAGCCGAGGTTCTCGCGGAGCCCACCCGCACGCCCTGGAACTCCCTCAACTCCCGCCTCGAAGCGCCCGGCGCCCTCCAGCTGACCCTCTTCACCGAGCTGGACGACGCCACGGAACGCGCGTAGACCCTTGAGAACACGCGGTTCTGGGGTTCCTCGGCAGCATAAGGAGCTTATTCGGCCGTTTCGGTGATAATTGGGGCATGAGTACGACGACGTTTGTACTAGCGGCCACGTCGAGTGAAGTACTCAACGTGATCGCCGCCTTTGCGGGTGGCCTGGTCATCGCGGGCGCCCTGGTCTGGGCCGTGCAGCTCGGCATGCGGGTCCGTGATCGAGAGCTGCCGCGGCCCACTCCCGAGGAGCAGCCCCATATCCCCGACACCGGCCCGGTCCATGAGGAGCGTGAGCTCAGGGAGCCCGACGAAGTGCCGCACGCGGTGGGCAGGGAACGACTCCTGCCGCACGAGCTGCACCACGCCGGCAGCAGGCGCAGTCAGGACCAGCACCGCAAGCGCTGGCTGCCGGGCAAGAGCGGTTCCTTCGGCGGCGGCGGCATCGGACACGGCTGAGCCCCGAAATCCGGGCGACGCGAGCGGCTGCGCCCTGCCACCCTGACCGGACCGCAGGCGTACGACGCGTGTGCGGTCCGGACGGGGGCGCAACGGATTGAGCAGACGACGCTATGTGGCCAGGGGTGCCCCGGGCGGTTACCGCATCTGGGACAACCACGGCCGCCGTTTCTGGGGCGACCTCTACGAGCTGTGCCCCGACGACCTGCTGACCGAGCTGAACGGCCGCAAGGACCCGGCCAGGGTCAGCGCACTCCTGAAGCGTTACCGCGCGTTGAAGCGCTAGCGCGCGCCGAAGCGTTGTCGCGCGGGACGTCCGGCGCCGTGGCGAGGGCGAGGATCACGAAGAAGTCGATGCCCACCATGATCACCGACCAGACGGGCGTGTACGGCAGGAACAGGAAGTGGGCGACCATGCTGAGGGACGCCAGGAAGATGCCGGTGATCCGGGCCCACCAGGCTCCCTTGAGGATGCCGTAGCCGACGCAGGCGGCCACGATGCCGATGCCGAGCAGGACCCAGCCCCACGCCGTGAGGTTGATCTTGTAGACGTAGTCGCCGACGCTGCCGTAGACGTCGTCCTCGGCGATGGCGGAGATGCCCTGGAGGATCGCCAGCAGCCCGTTGACCAGCATCAGCACACCGGCGAAGACGAGCGCACCGGTGCCCCAGCTGGTGTCGGAGGGGGCGGGCGGGCCGGGGCGGTGGCCGCCGGTGTCGGGGGCGGCCGAGCCCCAGGTGGTCTGGGTGCCGGGCGAGCCCGGGGTGCCGGCGGGACTGTGTGCCGCGTCCGTCGCATGCGACTGCGGCTGCTGCTGGCTCATGGCTGCCGTACCCCACTTCTCGCGTGTACCCGTGGTCGGGTGCTGCGGTCGGTTCGACGATCGACCGGGCCGGGGATGGCCACCACGGGGGAAGGACCGATCGGGTGACGCCCGGAGTGCGGACAGCGGCGCACGGAACTTCACTGAAGGAACCCGGACCGAACCGACCCGCTGGAGGCGCCATGCCCGGTCACCGAACGCGGTGGACGACCAACGCGATCCTCACGACGACCGCCGCCGTGGCCGCCGCCCTCACCCTGACCTCCTGCAGCGACGAGGACACGCCCTCCTCGGTGGCCAGCCGGGCGGCGTCGGCCTTCGCCTCGGCGACCGCGAAGGCGGGGCAGCAGCTCGACGACATCAAGGGCGGCGTCGACGCCAAGGGCGCGGTCCGGCTGGGCGATCCGACGACCGACTCGGACGGCCGTACGACCGTGGAGGTGACGGCGGAGAACACGACCGACTCGACGAAGTCCTTCGGCGTACAGGTCAACTTCCGCGACGAGGACGGCAATCTCCTGGACGCGAACGTGGTGACCGTGTCGGACGTGGCCGCGGGCAGGACGGGCAAGGGCACCGTCCGCAGCACGCGTGACCTGAGCGGGGACGTCCGGGCGGAGGTGGCCCGGGCCGTGCGCTACTGATTCGGCGCGCTACCGACCCGCACCACGGGCGTGGCTGTGCGCGGCGTCCGGCGCCAGCCGTCCGCCCTCGCTGTCCGTCACCGTGTCCGGCTGCGCGGCGGCCGGCTCCGTCACGAGGATGTGGATCTGCTCGCTCGCCGCGCTGACCCCGTTGAACGTGGCCGTCGCCTGGATGCGGCCCGCGCCCGGCGCGAGGGCGAGGCTCGGCACGCAGGACCAGGCGCCGTCGGGCGCGGCGGTCGTCGCGCAGACCTCCTCCTCGAGGGCGTCGCGCACGGTGACCTGGGCGCCCGGGTAGGCCGTGCCCGACATCTTCGGCAACGCGCCCAGCGGCACGCCCGACTGGGGGCGGGAGAGGGTCGGCGCGGGCAGCCCGACCGTCACGACGCACGTGCCCTTCTGCTGCACGGTGCCCTTCGCGTCCTTCAGGACCAGGGCACAGTCGGGCAGACGCGTGCCGGGCTCGGCGTCCGCGGGGACCGACAGGACGAAGGGGAACGTACGGCCCTTCCAGGCCGCCGGTGCCGACTCCCCGGCGACCGGGCCGGCCGGCCCCTCGAAGGTGTACGTCCCGCTTGCCCCGCCCAGGGCCACCGCCCCTCGGAACCCGCCCGCGGCGAACGGCGTGCCCGTCACCCTCGCGTTCGCGGGCGCCGACAGAGTCAGCACCGATCCCGCGCCCAGCGGCGCCCCGTCGTACCCTCCGACCCGGACGATGCCTTCCCGCCCGGGCTCGATGGTCGCGGTCGCCCACAGGTCGCCGCCGCCCGGCTCTGACGCCCCGTCGGCGCCGTACGCCGCTGCGGCCGCGGTCATCGCGCCTGCCACGGCGAGACAACCGAGGACCGTCGCCCTCCTGAATCTGCTCATGTCGGCGGAGCTCCTCACACGTGCGTCGGCAACACCACTGCCTGCGATTGTCGTGTCCCGGCTGTGCGGACGACGCGCGCTGTTCGGCCGTACGGACCAGGAGCGCGATCCGCACCACCCGTCCGGGCGCCGGGAAGCCGGCGTCAGTCCTGCGCCGCCGGCTTCGGTGACGGGCCGTCGTCTTCACGTCCGCCTCGACCGCGCTGCGGGCGATGCCCTGTTCCGCCGCGTGCTCGGTGACCGCCCTCTGGACGGTGCGGGCGAGGTCGCGCCAGGTGCGCCAGGCGGTTGCGTAGGTGTCGGCCCGGAGCTCGGTCCACGGGGTGTGGGCGGGCGGGCCGTACTGGTCCCGTAGGTCCTCCACCCTGGCGTGTGCCTGGTCCGCCGCCCGTTGCATCGCGACCAGTTCGTCGAAGGTGTGTGCCACGCGTCCGGATCCTGGGGCAGCCGGGCCGGGCGATCCGATGCGCCACGCGCGCGGCCGGTGCCTCTCACCCGTACGGCGCCCGCCCGGCCCGGGCAAAGATACGGTGGGTTTCGGAGGAGTAGCGCCCCCCACGGCTGAGGAGCCCCGCATGACCAGCACTCCGGCGGACGTCGTCCGGGCGGCATTCCGCCACTATCTGGCACAGGACCGCGAAGCCGCCCTCCCCCTCTACGCCGACGACTTCACCTTCACCAGCCCGCAGGACGACCACCTCGACAAGGCGGCCTTCTTCGAGCGGTGCTTCCCCACCGCCCACCGGCTGAAGGAGCAGCAACTCCTGCATGTCACCCCCGCCGACGGCGAACTCGTCTTCGCCTACTACGAGTACGAGCTCACGGCGGGCGGCCGCTACCGCAACGTCGAGGCGATCAGTGTCCGGGACGGGCTGATCAGGGAGGTGCGGGTGTTCTTCGGCGGCGCGGTGTGAGGGGCGGGGACTGCCCGCCGGCACCCTGACGGCCGTACGCGACACGGACGGCGTAGGTGCGGCGGCTCCGGTCGGATCCGCGACCAGGGGGCCGTACGAGTCCGGAGACGGGTCAGAGCCGCTCGACCGTCGTCAGGTACAGCTTCACGAAGCGGTCGACGTCCACGTCCAGGGCCACGTCCACCAAGGCCTGTTCGCGCAGGCCGGTGTGGATCTCGGCCTCTCCGGGCCGGGGCCGGCGGTCGACGATCGTCTGGCCGCGCGTCGGCCCGGGGGCGAGGGAGACCTCGACGGGCAGCAGGCGGGTGGTGATGCCCGCCGGGTCCACGACCGCGCACACCGCGCCCGCGTCGCCGATGCCACCGGCCTCGGAGTCGGCGGCGACATCCGGCGTGGCCGGGCGGTGCGACAGCAGGTCGCCCGCCAGACGGGTACCGGGCTCGGCGCTCTCCCGCAGGCGCCGTACGTCCGCGCCGGGGACCACGACCCGCTGGAAGACGTCCAGGCCGTACATGGTGATCGGCACCCCGGCGGTGAGCAGGATCGCGGCCGCCTCCGGGTCGTGCCACACGTTGAACTCCGCCACCGGCGTGGCGTTTCCGCAGGCCACGGCGCCGCCCATGAAGACGATCCGCTCGATGTTGCGGGTCACCTCGGGGTGCGTGCGCAGCAGCAGGGCGATGTTGGTCAGCGGCGCGGTCGGCACGAGTGTGACCGGGCGCGGGGACGCCAGGATCTCGCGGCGCAGCAGCGTCACCGCGTCCACGTCGGCCGGGGCGCGGGTCGGGGCGGGCAGGCCGATGTCGCCCATGCCGTCCTCACCGTGCACGTGCCGCGCCGAGCGCGCGGACTCGATCAGCGGCCGTCCGGCGCCCCGGGCGACGGGGATGTCAGGGGCGCCGGCCTGCTCCAGCACGGTGAGGGTGTTGCGTACGACGCCGTCCACATCCGTGTTCCCGGCCACGCAGGTGACCGCGCGCAGGTCGACGCCCGGGTGGCGTACGGCGAACAACAGCGCGAGGGCGTCGTCGACGCCGGTGTCACAGTCGATGATCACCGGGATGGGCGGACCGTCGGCGTTCGTCACGGCGGGGTTCCTCTCACGGGTCCGGTGGCGGGTTCACCGAAACCGACCTTACGGTGTTGTCCAGGTGGAGTGCGTCGCCGTATGGCGTCGCCGCACGTCTTGGTGCGCGCGGCGTCATACGGCGTCTAAAGCCCCCCGGCTCATCGGCCGTCCCACAGCTCAGGTCCGCGGGCCTTCGCACGGGCGGCGATCCGGGTGATGAGTTCCGCGGCCGGTACGGCCCCCGGCTTACGCCCGTCCCGCAGCCGTACGGCCGCCCGGCCCCCGTCCGCCTCGGCCGCCGCCTCCCGCTCCCCGATGACAGCCTGGTACGGGACGAGACGCGCCGCCCGGATGCGCGCACCCAGGGTGCCCTGTCCGGGACCGGCGAGCTCGGCACGCAGCCCCTGGCCGAGGGCTTGGTGCAGCAGCCTCTCCGCCTGTTCGGTCTGGGCGTCCGACACGGGGAGGATCACCAGCTGCACGGGGGCGAGCCAGACCGGGAAGGCGCCGCCGTGCTGCTCGATGAGGTGGGCGACGGCTCTTTCGACGCTGCCGATGATGCTGCGGTGGACCATGACCGGGCGGTGCCTGGCGCCGTCGGGGCCGATGTAGTGCAGGTCGAAGCGTTCGGGCTGGTGGAAGTCGATCTGAACGGTGGACAGGGTCGCCTCCCGTCCGGCGGGGTCGGCGATCTGGACGTCGATCTTGGGACCGTAGAACGCGGCCTCGCCCTCCGCGGCCTCGTACGGGATGCCGGAGGCGTCGAGCACCTCGTGCAGCAGCGCGGTGGCTCGCCGCCACAGCTCGGGGTCGGCGACGTACTTGCCGCCGCCCGCGCCGCCCTCCTGTGCCGCGGACGGGAGTGAGAGGCGGTGGCGGACGGCTCTGATCCCCAGGTCGGCGTAAGCGCGGGCGATGAGCTCGAGGGCGGCTCGGGCCTCGTCGACGGCCTGGTCGAGGGTGCAGAAGACGTGGGCGTCGTTGAGGTGGATCGCCCGCACCCGGGTGAGGCCGCCGAGGACTCCGGACAGCTCGGATCGGTACATGCCGCCCAACTCGGCCATACGGAAGGGCAGTTCGCGGTAGCTGTGAGAGCGGGAACGGTAGATCAGGGCGTGGTGCGGGCACAGGCTCGGGCGCAGGACGAGCTGTTCGCCGCCGCCGAGGTCCATCGGCGGGAACATGTCCTCGCTGTAGTGGTCCCAGTGCCCGGAGATCTCGTAGAGCTCGCGCTTGCCGAGGACGGGGGAGTGGACGTGCCGGTAGCCGGCCCCGCGTTCCGCTTCCCGGATGTACTCCTCCAGTGCGTGCCGGAGGGTGGCGCCGTCGGGCAGCCAGTACGGCAGGCCGGCACCCATCAGGGGGTCGGTGTCGAAGAGGTCCAGTTCGCGGCCGAGGCGGCGGTGGTCGTGCATGGCTGCTCCTCCGGGTGAAGAAGGGGCGAGCGCCCACGACAGAACCCCGGGGCACTCGCCCCGGGGCTTGGATCTTCGCTCAGCTTTCAGCGCGGCGCCGGGACGGGGTCCGGCGTCGTCGTCAGAGACGGGTTGGCGCGCTGCATGGGGCGACGGTAACAGCGGGTGGGTGGAGGCGTCGCGGTGATTTTCACGATGCACGTCACCCGTGCGAAGTCGCGTGATCACGCCCTGCTGGAGGCCGGGTCGGCGAGGCGTGAAATCGCGCGGCCCGCGCCCAGCTTCACCCGGACAGCCCGGCGCGCTGGTGGTCGTACCGCCGGGGTGGTGCCTTAAGAACACGTACCCGATCTTGAGCGCACGCCTGACCCCGCCCAGGAGGCCCGCGATGCCCCGTCCCCCGGCCCGAGCCGTCATCGCCGCGACGCTCTCCGCAGCCACCCTGCTGACCGCCCCCGCATGCTCCTCCATCGCCGGCCTGGGCAGACCGGCCGTGGCCGCCCGCGGCCACGCCTCCGCCGCGAGCCCCACCACGCCGGCGACCCCCGCGGCCGCCCCCACCCTCACCGAGGCACAGGCCCGGGCCGCGCTCATCGATGAGGCCGACCTGGGCGACCCCTGGGGCCCCACCCAGGGCTTCGCCACCTGGCGGGAGGCCATGCTCAAGGCGGACACCGAGTCGGCCGACTGCCGGCGCCTGCTCGACGCCCTGTACGCCGAGGAGCTCTTCGGCCCGGACGCCCGCACGCGCGCGTCGGTCGGACTGGACAACGCCTGGGACGAGGCCCAGCTGCGCTACCAGGTCGTGGCACATCGGCCCGCGGACCTGGACCGGACGCTGGCATGGCTGGGCCGCCTGCCGGACAGGTGCGGCGAGTTCACGGCCACCGCGCAGGGCGGGGAGATGGCCGTCGAGGTGAGTGCGGCCGAGATGCCGGAAATCGGGGACGACCGGCAGGGTCTGAAAGTCCTCCTGCGGGCCGTCTCCGAGTACGACGACGCACCCACGCTCACGCTGCACGTCGCCGCCGTCCGGGTGGGCGACGACGCGATCGCCATCACGAACGGCGGCCTCGGCGAAGTACCGGCTGACGCCACCTGGACGGCCGTCGAAACGGGCGCCGCCCGTCTGGCGGAGGTCAGGAAGCGGGGCCGGGCGGAGATCTAGGACGGTCGACGGTCGTCCCGGCGCCGTCCTACGGGTGGTAGAGCTTCCGGGCGCGAGCGGCGTCGACGGGCCCGTCCTGGTCCAGGTGCAGGAAGTGGTCCAGCTGCCATGCCTGAGTGCTGGTCGCGTGGCGGTTGGTGGTGGCCACCCACGGCGGGTACACGCGAAAGGCCCGCTTCCCACCAAAACCGTCCACCGACACGACACCGCGCCGGCGCAGCGCGTCCACGGGAAGGACGAACTGGCCGAAGTGCTCGCCGTCACGGCAGCTGATGACGAAGAGGTCGACCGGGTCCGCCTTGGCGGGTGTGGTCCTGGCCGCGCGGAACCGGATGGAGAGGCCGTCCACGGTGCATGCGTGGGCGGCGTACTCGGCGCTCTCGGGTTCGGGAACCGGCTGCGAGCAGGCGAATCCGCACGGGTCGTAGACGAGCTCCTTCGCCGCCGCGAGATCGCTGTGTGCCGGGATGGTCATCCGTCCACCCTGTTACGGGACTTGGAGGGCTTGGAGGGCTTGGAGGGCCGCGACGGCCCGGGGGCTGGACGGCTAGGACGTCTGGCCCATGCGCTCCACCGCCTCCTTGGCCTCCGCCAGTCCCGCTCCCGTGATCTCCCGGTACTCCTTGATCGCCTGGATCTTCTTGTCGTCCCGCAGCAGCGCCACGACCTTCGCCATCCGGGGATCGTCGTCACGCAGCCCCAAGTGATCGAGAATCAGGTCGAGTTTGCGCTCGACCCGGGCAACTCGCCGGTCGGCACGCGAAATCCGGCTCTCGACGCTGACGAAGCCGACGATCGCGACCAGCGCGATGAAGTAACCCACTATTTCCATGGTCGGCGATCATAGGGGCCCTTGGTCCCGGTCGAACCGCAACCGGTGGTCCACCACGTCCCGGGCCACATCCACCGCCGTACGCCCGTGCGCGAACGCGTGCGCCCGCAGCCGTGCCAGCGCCTCGCCCGTGCCGGCGCCCAGCTGGGCCATGATCATGCCGGTGGCCTGGTAGATCTGGTCCTGGTCGGCTGCGAGGCCGCTCAGCCATCGCTCGTCACCGGGGTCGCCCGCCTCCTCCGCGCGGGGCAGCGCCATCAGCGCCACGGTCATCATTCCGGCCACCACCCGCGCCGTGCGCAGGTCCCGGTCGGTGAAATCGCCAGGCGTGTCGCGATAGAGGTCGAGCGTGCCCACGCACACCGTGTCGTTGCCGAGCGGCATCGAGTACACCGCCCGCACCCCGGCGGCGGTGGCCTGCTGGGCGAAGACGGGCCAGCGCAGGACGTCCCGCCCCGCCGTGAGGTCGCTCGCGAGCACGGCCCTGCCGCTCTCCACGGCGGACTGGCAGGGCCCGTCGCCCAGGGTGGCCTGGATCTCCGTCACATACGCGGCCTGCGCACTGCTTGCGCCCAGCTGCACGGGCATGCCGTCGCTGTGCAGCGACACGCTCGCGCAGGTCACGGGCAGCAGCTCGACGGCGACATCGCACAGCCGCGCCGGGATCTCGCCGGGCCCCACCCCGCGCACGCTCTCGGCGAGCGCGTCGGCGGCGCCGGTCCGCTCTCGCCCGGCCTCACCACGGTGATCGTCTCTGGGCCGCACGGCAGCCTCCTCACCTTGCGCGGCCTGCGTCGTCCCGGGCCTTCGCGGCCGCCCCACCGCCCGCCCCGGACGACGCCCGACTACCCCTGGCCCGTACGGCGAAACCCCGTCGGCGGCCACACTCCAAGGCGCGGGGCCGTATCGATGCCGCGGAGCGCTCAGCGCCTCTCGTACGGGTTCGCAGGCTGCGCGATGCGCCGCACCGACGCGGCGTCCGACACCGGCGGCCATGCTCCGTCCGTGCCGAGCCTGCCCTTGGGGTGCCAGGTGCCGGTGACGGTGACCCAGGCGTCGGCGGGCGGGGCGTCCGCGCCCCGGATCTCGACCTTGCTCGTGGTGGCGTCGGCGGCGCAGCAGGAGACGAGGAGGCGGGTGACGTACCAGGTGCCGTCGTCGTCCCGGGTGACGAACCCGGTCATCCGGACCGTACGGCCCGTCAGCGACCGTCCGCTGTCGTAGATCGCCCGGGAACTGAACTCCGCGAGCGTCAGCGCCACAGGGTCCCCGGCCGGCAGCGCGGGAAAGACCCCGACCCCTTGCGCGGCCCGCTGCGCCGCCTCGCCCTCGGCGCTGTAGGAGCCGAGGGCTGGGGGCGGGAAGAAAAGGAGGGCGAGGGCGGGGAGGGTGATGAGCCAGGCGACGCGGGGGCTATGGTGACCGGCGTGCTGATCGTGGGCGTGGGAATCGTCACCGTACTCGTCGTTCTCGCCGTGCTCGCGTTGCTGATCGCGGCCGGAGTGTTCGCCGTGCTCTGCGTGCTCGCCCTGCTCGGCGTGCGGTTCGTGTTCCGGTCGCCCGACAACCGCCGCGGCCACCGCCAGCAGCACCAGCAGGAACCCGGACACCACCAGGAATGGCCGTAGTCCCGCCTGCACGTACCGCAGATACAGCTCGCTGAACAGCGAGATCCGCAGGACCGCCGCGCCCGTTACGAGCAGCAGCACCGCCGGTCCGTACCGCCTCACAGCAGCCACCACCCCACCAGCACGCTGCTCACCACGGCCACGACCCAGGTCGCGGACGAGAACCGCACGGCGAAGGACCGCCCGAAGGTGCCCGCCTGCAGGGCGATCAGCTTCAGGTCGACCATCGGGCCGACCACCATGAACGCCAGTCGCGCGGTGGGCGAGAAGCCGCTCAGCGAGGCGGCGACGAACGCGTCCGCCTCGCTGCACACGCACAGGACGACCGCCAGCAGCGCCAGCAGCAGCACCGACAGCCAGGGTGAGGCGGTGAAGAGGTCGAGCAGCGAGCGCGGCACCCAGATGTTGAAGGTCGCCGCGGCGGCCGCGCCGAGGACGAGGAAGCCGCCCGCGTGCAGGAAGTCGTGCTGGAGGCCGGCGGTGAAGGCGCGCAGGCCGGTGGCGGCCGGGTCGGCGTACCGCTTCGGTGGGCGCAGCCACTCCTCGCGGCCGAACCGGGCCCACAGCCAGCCCATCACCACCGCCGTGACCAGGGACGCGATCAGCCGGGCCAGGACCATCCGCGGCTGCCCGGGGAAGGCGACCGACGTGGCCACCAGGACGACCGGGTTGACGGCGGGCGCGGAGAGGAGGAAGGCGAGGGCGGCCGAGGGGGCGACCCCGCGCCGCATCAGGCTCCCGGCCACCGGCACGGACGCGCACTCGCACCCCGGCAGGACGGCACCGGCCGCCCCGGCGACGGGTACCGCGAGCGCCTGGTTGCGGGGCAGCAGACGGCTGAGGACCCGCTCCGGCACGAACGCGCCGATCGCCGCCGAGACGACCGTGCCGAGCAGCAGGAAGGGCACGCCCTGCACCGTGATCGCAGTGAAGACCGTCCACCAGGCGGCGACAGGCGGGGTGGAAAGGTCGAGGGCGAGCGTGGGGCCGAGCACGGAGACGACCGTGGCGATGGCGATGAGCGCGGCGCCGCCGACGGCGATGTACACGAGCGCGCGTACGGCGAGCCGCAGCCCGTCGGCCACCGTCCGCGCGCTCCGCTGGTTGTCCATGTGCCTGTCCCCACCTGTCCGGATGTCCAGGGCAGCCAATCGGGACGGCCTGTGGGCCGGCTTGGGTTCCCTACAGAGGGGGCTGTGCGGGTGCGGGTCCGAGGGTGGTGGTGCCGGGGGCCGTACGGTGGCCGAGTCCCGTCCGGTACGCGTCCAGCGCCGCCTCCACCCTTCCGGTACGACGGAGCAGATCGCCGAGCAGCCGGCACAGGTCGGCCAGGTCACCGGCCGCACCGGCGCGCTCCAGCAGGCTCAGGGCGCGGACGTAGTGCTCCTCGGCGGCCTCGGTGTCGCGGGCGTCCTCGGCGATGATGCCGAGGAGGCGGTGGGCGGCGGCGGAGTGCAGGGCGCCGCGTTCGGGGCTGAGGTCGCTGAGCACCTCGTGCAGGAGGGCGGCGGCCTCGTCGGACTTGCCGCGGCGGTGCAGCACGTCGGCGAGTTCGACGGCGACCTGGCTGGTGTAGAGGGCGGCGCGCTTGGCGGTGAGCATCGTCTGGGCCTCGCGCAGTTCGGCCTCGGCGCCCGCGAGGTCGCCGTTCTGGGCGTAGACGTAGCCGCGCATCCAGTGGCAGTTGGCCAGTTCGGTACGGATCTGGAGCTGCCGGTACAGCTCGGCGGCCTTGGCGAGGGAGGCGTCGGCCTCGGCGACGCGGCCTTCGGCGAGCAGGGTGCGGGCGACGGACCGGTGCATACGGGCGACCAGGGCGGGGTCCGCGGCCTGCGGCGCGAGGGCGAGGGCGTACTCGGCGGCCTGGGCGGCGCGGGCGTGGGCGCCCATGTCCATGTAGGGGCCGATGACGCTGGCGTAGAGCAGGAGGAGGGCGTCGGGGTCGTGCAGTCCGCCGCGATTGAGCTCGTCGAGGGTGGATTCGATGAGGTAGACGGCGTAGCGCAGCTCGCCGGCGAGGTAGTGCGACACGGCCCGGCCGCGCAGCGCGGGCACCCGGGCGGGAAGTGGAGCGTCGGCGTCCGCGAGGACCTGTTCGGCGCGCTCGAAGTACCGCCGGGCGGAGTCGATTTCCCCGACGTCGATGTCGCACTCGCCGAGCCCGAGCAGCGCCGCCGCCCGCTCCTCGGCGAACCCGTGCGCGTCCGCGTCCGCGAGCAGCGCGGTGTACTGCTCGGCCGCGGCGTCGGCGTCGCCGGTGGCGAGGGCGCGCTGGGCCTCGGTCAGTCGCATCCGCAGGGCGGTGACGAGGTGCGCGGGCCGTCCGGTGGCGAGCTCATCGAAGGCCACGCCGAGCCGGTGCGCGATGTGTCGCAGCGCCTCGTCGGAGGCGCGCACCCGTCCGGCCTCCAGGGTGGAGATGTACGCGGGGGTGTACGCCGGCTCCGCCAACTGTCGCTGCGTCAGCCCACGATCGGCCCGCAACTGCTGCACTCTTCGCCCGATCGTCCCCGGGTCATCACGGTCAGACACGCTCAACGCCCCCAACTCCCCCTGTGCCCCTTGCCGTTCGACTCCGACAGCCCATAGGTTAAACCGCGTATTAAACGTGGTTAACACCTGGCTGTTGCGAGGTCGCCGTGCAGGAACGCACCAGCACCACCGAGCGCTACACCCGTGGTCTCGCCGCGGCGGTGATCGCCGTGGCAACCCTGATCCTGGCAGCCAACACGGGCCCCGCCCGAGCGGCGGAACCGGCTCGGACAGAGCAACCGACCCAGCATGTCATCCCGGTGCCGACGGCGCCGTAGATCTTCGTGAGCAACCGCGACACACACCACTGCGCGCACGGGGGACCCGCCTTGACGACTCACGTCCATGACCACGCCGACCCCCACGCCCGCATCCCCGGGACAACGAGCCCGGGAACGGTCGTCCTGCTCAACGGAACCTCCAGCTCCGGCAAGAGCAGGGTCTCCAGGCCGAGATCGACCGCGCCGCCAAGGGCTTCCACCGCGCGGTAGCCGGCATGGCAGCAGGTGGCAACAACCTCGTCGTCGACTACCCGCTCAGCCGCCGCCGGCGGTTGCTGGACCTCCTCGATCTGCTCGTGCCCGAGGACACGGTGCTGATCGGGGTCCGCTGCCCGCTGGCGGAGCTGGAGCGCCGGGAGCTCGAACGGGGCGACCGCCAACCGGGCCTGGCCGCCCTGCAGTTCGACCAGGTGCACTCCCACGGCACGCACGACCTCGACGTCCACACCGACGTCCTCACCCCGGCCGGATGCGCCCTGCGCATCCGCGACTTCCTGCCGGACCGACCTCGCCCGACCGCGTTCGAAGAACTCCGGCGTACCTTGTGGGAGCCGGTCTCCTCCGCTTCTCACCGGTCTCTTACGCCCCTGTGAACCGGATGTCAGTGCCATCGCCTAGCCTTCGATCACTCACGGCGGCTCGCGTGCCCTCATCTGCCGCGCCCGCCCCACTCATTTTTCGTTCCGGGGGGTTCGAAAAACCGTGCGCAGACGCCTTCTTCCGACCGCGACGGCACTGGCGGTCCTGTTCAGCTCGGTCGCCCTGGTCGCGACCGGCGCCGGGTCGGCGGCGGCCGACTCCAGCACGTCCCTGCCCCTGAAGTCGACCGGCGACATGGTCGTCGACGGGGTGCACCACCGGGTCTTCATCAGCGACCCGACCGCCGGCCAGGTCCTGGTCACCGACTACGCCGGCACACTCGTCGGCACCGTCGGCTCCCTGCCCGGCGTGCGCGGCCTGGAGCTGTCGCCGGACTCGGGCACCGTGTACGCGGCCGTGGCGGACGCCGACGCGGTCGTCGCGATCGACACGGCCACCGCGACCGAGGCGCACCGCTACGCCACCGGCGCGGCCGACGGTCCCAGGTACGTGGCCCTCACCGGCGGCAAGCTCTGGTTCAGCTACGGCGCCGGCGGCGACGGCAACATCGGCTCGCTCGACCTGAGCGGCACCGAGCCGGTCGTCACCCTGGGCCAGGACACCGCCCGCACCTTCTACGACGCCCCGATCCTGGACGCCTCCGCGGGCGCCCCGGGCACGCTGGTCGCGGGCGCGCCGGGCCAGAGCCCGGTCGTCCTCGCCGTGTACGACGTCGCGTCGGGCACCGCGAGCCGCACCGCGCACGCCTTCGACCCGGGCAACACCGGCGGCGGCAACCTCGCCGACCTCGCGGTCACGCCGGACGGCAAGGACGTCATCACGGCCAGCGGGGCGCCGTACTACCAGGCGGTCTACAAGCTCACCGACCTGTCCGCGGACGGCAAGTACGTCACCAACACCTACCCGAACGCGGTGGACATCGCGCCGAACGGCGACGTCGCGGCGGGCACCAGCTCCTGGTACGACCCGGACGTGCACGTCTTCAAGCCGGGCGAGCCGAACCCGCTCAAGCAGTACGACTTCCCCAACACCGGCTCCACCAGTGGTTCCGACACCCTCGCCGCCCGCGGCCTGGCCTGGGCGCCGGACGAGAGCAAGCTGTTCGCGGTGTCGCTGAACAGCAACGACGCCTACTCGCTGCGGATCTTCGACGCCCCGACCAAGGCGGCCACCACCCTCACGGTCGACGCCCCCGCCACCGCGACCCGCGCCAAGCCCCTCACCCTCACCGGCACGCTGGCCTCCTCGGCCACATTCCCGGCCGGCACCACGGTCTCGGTCACACGCACCGACGACGAGTCCCGGTCCGGCAAGGCGCTCGGCACGGCGACCGTCGCGGCGGACGGGACGTACTCCTTCACGGACACCCCGCCGGCCGGCGGCAAGGTGACGTACACCGCCGCCTACGCGGGCGACGCCACTCACGCCCCCGCCACCGCCTCGGACTCGGTGACCGTCGCCAGGACCGCGACGACGCTGACGCTGAACAACAGCGGCAAGGTGTACGCCTACAACAGCGACGTCACCTTCACCGCGCACCTCGGCACCACGTACAAGAACCGCAGCGTCGAGATCTGGGCCGACCCGCACGGCTCCGACAAGCCGAACACGCTGGTGAAGAAGGGCACGGTCGACTCCAGCGGCAACCTGACGGCGAGCCTGCGCCTGACCCGGGACACCAAGGTCAGCGCGAAGTTCACGGGTGACACGCGGTACGCCGCGAAGACGGCGACGGGCACCGTCTACACCAGGGTGAGCGTCTCGACGTCGCTGAGCGGGTACTACAAGACGGCCACCGCCTGGAACGCGAAGTACCACTACTTCCGCCAGACCAAGGACCCGGTCCTCAGCACGACGATGACGATGTACCCGGGCCGCAAGTACCAGTTCCAGATCCAGCAGTTCTACAGCGGGGCCTGGCACACCACGGCCACCGAGTACTTCGGGCTGGACCGCTACGGCAAGGACTCCGTCCTCCTGGAGGACAACCCGCCCACGGGCGCCCGCTTCCGGGTCCGCTCGTCCTACGTCGACCCGGCGTCGGGCGACAACGTCAACACGACGACGTACGGCGGCTGGAAGTACTTCACCTTCACCCGCTGAGCCGTCATCACCCAACCGTCAGCCGCTGACCTGCAGCTGCCGCAGCTGCCGGTGGATGTTCTCCAGGGCGCCACGCCGGCGTCCTGGCACCCGGCTTCTCAACTCCACGAGGACGGGCCCCAGTTCGCGGGCGAGGGTCGTGTCGCGGATCTGCCCCCACTGGTGGTGGGCACGGTCCACCGCGGCCTCCACAGCGGGCGTGTCCGGGGCCTGTCCGGCGGAGAGCCGGGAGGAGGCGACCGTCAGCCAGGTGCGGCAGCTGCGCACCGGGTCCCCGGCCAGCATCGCCAGGTCCGCGCGGACCTCGCCCCAGTGCAGGGCCTCCTCGGAGGCGTGGCCATGGGTGTGGACGGCGGTCTGCTCGTGCCGGGCGGCCAGCGCGTCGGCGTCACCGTGCCGGCCCGCCTGGACGGCGCTGGTGATGGCGGCGTGCGGGTCGCTCGGCACGGGGCCCTGTGCGGTCAGCACGATGTCGATGCCGACCCCGCCCTCGGGCGCGATCCGCTGCAACGCCAACTGGTGCAACTGGTCCAGGGGCGGGCGGTGTCCGCTGCGCAGCAGGGTCGCGACCGCCTTCATGTACGCCGGGCCCGCCAGCGTCCGCCGGTTCGGCGGTGGCGCGATCCGGCCGTAGACGGCATGGTCGCGGCCCGAGTCGAGCGGGTTCGCCAGCAGCCACTGCCAGGTCTCGTGGTCGGCGTGCAGATCGAGGACCAGCGAGGTGGAACCCGGTGCGCGCAGGCGCAGTTCCTCGCGGATCCAGTGCCAAGGGAAGCCGTTGTAGCGCACGGTCGAGGGGGTGGACCGGGCCAGCGCCAGGTGGGGCAGGTGCTGGCGGCGGTCCAGCTGGAGCTGGCCGGCGACGAAGACGGTGAGCGGGCCGGGAGCGACCGCCGCGGCGCGCAGGCGGGTGAGGACGGCCTGCGGCTCCAGGGGGTCGGCGAGTTCGACGACGTTGGCGGTGTCCGTGCCGGACAGCACCGCGGGCGGAACCGCCGCGAGGACGGGGAGCACGGAGGCGGCGTCCACCAGACAGCCTCTGCCCGCCGGTGAGGCGGCGAGCAACAGCACTGTTCCGGGCATCGGTCCCTCCCCATCCCCCGTCGATCACGTACGGCAGCACCGTAACCGCTGCGGCTGCAAAGAGGGGATCTCAGGGCTGCAAACGTCCGTTTCCGTCCCCATTCCCCACACCGGCCGTCCGCCGCACCGCGAACACCGTCGTGTCGTCGACCAGATGCCCTCCGCAGTGCCGCAGCGTGCTCTCCCGCACGAAGTCGACCAGGCGCCGGGGCTGTGCGAGGCCCGGGTCGGCGGCGACGGCCTTGGCGACCTCGGTGTCGAGCGGGAAGAAGACGCCGTCGCCGTCCCGGGCCTCGGTCACACCGTCCGTGGTCAGCAGCAGGGTCTCGCCGGGCCGCAGGGGCGCCCGGTGCACGGGCGGGGGACCGTCGGCGGGGGCCAGGCCGCCGTAACCGAGAGGCAGGGCGTTTCCGTGCTGCAGGGGCTCCACGCCGTCGGGGCCGACGACGAGCGGACAGTCGTGGCCGAGGACGACGGCCTCGATCGTGTCCGGCTGTTCCTCGGGAAAGCCGATCAGGACGGCGGTGGCGAATCGGTCTCCCTCCTCCTTGCCCAGAGCCGCGCGCAGGCGGATGTGCCGCAGCAGACGCTCCTCCAGCAGTACGGCGACGTTCGCCAGGTCCGGCTCGTGGTAGGCGCTCTCCCGGAAGGTGCCGAGCAGTGCGGCCGCCGCCTCCACGGCGCCCAGCCCCTTGCCCTGGACGTCGCCCAGGATGACGCGGGTGCCGTGCAGGCCGATCTGGATGTCGTAGAAGTCTCCGCCGACCCTGGCCTCGCTGTCGGCGGCGAGATAGACGGCCGCGTGCTCCAGACCGCCCCAGCCCGGCGGCAGCGGGCGCAGCACGGTACGGCGGATCGTGGCGGCGACGTCCTGTATGTGCAGCATGCGCCGCTCACCGCGCACGCGGACCACGCAGGCCAGCGTGGCGAGGACACCGCCGATGCCGGCGAGGACGAGGTCGGGCAGGCCGGCCTGGTACTCGTGCGGCAGGGCCGCGTCGGCGGCCAGGTAGGTGGCGGGGGCGAGCACCGCGAAGACCGCCGTTCCCCACACCCCGCAGATCGCTGCGGCGATACCGGGCACCAGCACGATCCAGGACAGGATCCGGAAGTCGCTGCTGGTCCTGAAGTCGACGGCCACGATGCCGACGAGCAGCACCAGCGGCGGCACCCAGGCAACGCTGTGACCGCGCACGCTCAGCATCCCCGACCGGCGTGCGGCGCCCTGCGGGCCGGCTTCACCGTCGCTTACGGCCCTCATGGGCTTCAGCGAAGCACGGCGTTCGACACGCCGCATCCGGGTACCCGGCCCCCGCCCTCGAACGCCGGACGGGCCGGATCGGCACCGCCGACTTGCCACCCGGCCGCCCCAGGTGTGCTCTGGATGGCGGGGGCGTGGAGAGAGAGGAGTGCTCTCATGGCTCATGCGGCACCGGCGCCCGGACGGGCCCGGCGGACGGGTACGACCGGGTTGAGCGGTCTGCCCGATGTGTTCAGCGCGCGGACGCACCGCGTCGCGAGTGTGGCCGTGCCGGTCGTCCTCGGGCTGGTCTACGGCTACTGGGCCGCGGCGAACCGGCGCTCCGGCGGGGAGATCACCGGCTGGAACCTGCTCTTCGGCTTCGTCACCGCGGCCGCGTTCATGGTGCTGTACGTCGCCGTGCGCTGGGTCGCCTCGCGGATGATCCGGGAGGTGCACGCCCTCCTGTGGGCCGCCTTCACGGGCGGCACGTTCGGGTTCCTCTACAGCCAGGCCCCCAACACGGCCCTGAGGTCCTCGATCATGGGGCTCGCGATCGGCGCGGCCTGCTTCGTCGTGATGTTCTACCGCTACTACACGCACGAGGACGCCCAGGGCCACCGCCTCTGAATTGCCACCCGTTCGGGTGAACGGTGCCCGGGAGAGCGGAACAGTGCCGCCGTATGCAGGCACATCGCTGGCGCCGCGCCCCCGGTGACCTTTGCCTGAGAGGGTGTCCACCCGTCTGCGGAACGCCCTGTCGGCAGTGCTGATCGCCCTGTCGTGCCTCCTCGTGCCGTTCGGCGCGCTGGCGGCCTGGGTGACGTACGCGCTGGTCGACACCGGCCGGTATGTGACCGCGATGGCGCCGCTGGCCGCCGACCCGGCGGTGCAGGGCGCGGTCGCGGACACCGTCGGTGCCGGGATCACGGAAGCGGTCGGCGACAGACTGGACGCTTCCCCCGTGTCCCCGGTGTCGCCCGAGAGCGGCGCGGTGCGCCCCTTCGTGCGGGACGCGGTGCGCTCGTTCACCCGGACCGAGGCCTTCCGCACGGCGTGGGAGGCAGGCAACAGGGCCGTCCACGACGCGGTGCTGAGCGCCCTGCAGGACGGTCGACAGCGCACGGTCACCGTCGACCTCGCCCCGGTCACGGCCCAGGTCAAACACCAGCTCACCGAGGACAACATCCCGTTCGCGCACCACATCCCGGTCGAGCACACCGACGTCCCCGTGCTCCCGGCCCACGAGCTGGACCGGCTCAGGAAGGGGTACGACGTGCTCGAAGTCGCCGGGTTCTGGCTGCCCGTCTCGGCCGCCGCGCTCGCCGCGACCGGCATCGCCGTCGCCGCCTGCCGCCGCCGCGCGATCACGGCGACGGCCCTGGGCACGGCACTCGGCGGCGCACTCCTGCTCCTCGCACTCGCGATCGGCCGCAGGCTCACCCTGGCCGGCCTCGCCGAGGCGGCCCACCGCCCGGCCGCGGGCGCGGTCTACGACGCCCTGACCCAGACCCTGCGCACGGTGTCCTGGCTGCTCATCACCCTCGGCCTGACCGTGGCCCTCGCCTGCCGGCTCACGGACCTGCTCGCACGACGCCGGCGAGCACCCGCAACGCCCACCGCAGACCCGACTCAGGAACCGACGCGAGCCCGAGCCTGACCGCGTCCGGCGAACCCACGCGCCTCACCCACGCCGGCGTCCCGGCCGCTCACCACCCCCGGCCCGACCACGGCCCGCACCTGCCGCCTCACGGACCTGCTCGCACGACGCCGGCGAGCACCCGCAACGCCCACCGCAGACCCGACTCAGGAACCGACGCGAGCCCGAGCCTGACCGCGTCCGGGGTCCGGTTCGGGTCGACGGTGAAGGCGGGACCGGGTGTGACGGCGATGCCGTGCGCGGCGGCAGCGGCTGTGAAGGTGTCCGCGCGCCACGGCGCGGGCAGCTCCCACCAGGCGAAATAGGCGCGCGGATCGGACCGTACGGCGAAGCCGCGCAGTTCCTCGCCGACGATCCGCTGCCTGCGCTCCGCGTCCGCCCGCTTCGCCGCGACCAGCCGCTCCACCGTCCCGTCCCCGATCCACCGCACGGCCGCCTCCAGCGCGAACCGCCCCGCGCTCCACCCCCCTGACCGGACGGCCGCGGCCACCGTCTCGACCCGCTCCTCGGGTACGACGAGGAAGCCGGCGGTGAGCCCGGGTGCGACGCGCTTGGAGAGGCCGTCGACGACATGGGTGAGGCCGGGCGCCAGGGCGGCGAGGGGGTCGTCGTCCGTGAGGAAGGACCAGATGCGGTCCTCGACGACGGGGATGTTCAAGTCGGTTACCATATGGGCGAGTTGGCTTCTGCGCTCGGGGCTCGTCGTCACCGAGGTCGGGTTGTGCAGGGTCGGCTGCAGGTAGAGGGCGGCCAGGGGAGCCGTGCGGTGGGCGGCGGCGACGGACTGCGGGCACGGGCCCTCCTCGTCCGTGGCCAGCGGCACCAGGGTGATGCCGAGCCGGGCGGCGATCTCCTTGACCACGGGATACGTCAGTGCCTCGACGCCGACCCGGCCGCCGGGCCGGACCAGGGAGGCGAGCGCGGCGGCGACGGCCTGGCGGGCGTTGCCGGTGAACAGGATCCGGTCGGGGGCGGGGTGCCGGCCCGGGGTGGCGAGGAGGCCGGCCGCCGCCCGGCGGGCCTCGGGTGTGCCGGTGGCGGGGGCCGGGCGGAGCGCGTCGGTCAGGACGTCGGGCCGCAGGAGCGGCGCGAGGGCGGGGGCGAGGAGCTCCGACTGGCCGGGCGCGGACGGGTAGTTCAGCTCCAGGTTGACCGGCGCGGCGGTCGCGGCCTCGACCAGCGCCCGCCCGTTCCCCGCCGGAACGGCCCGCACGAAGGTCCCGCGGCCGACCTCACCGACGACCAGCCCGCGCCGTACGAGTTCGGCGTACACCCGCCCCGCCGTCGACCCGGCGATCCCGCGCCGCCGCGCGAAAACCCGCTGCGGAGGCAGCCGTTCGCCCGGTCTGAGCCGTCCGGCGGCGATGTCGTCGGCCACACGGTCGGCAAGACGCCGATAGTCGTCCACGGACTCCCCCTGCGCAGGCTCTCCCGGATTGCACCGAGGGCAAAGATCTTATTGCACCGAGGAGTTGGCCGATCTAGGGTCGTCCCCATGAGCCCCTTCCTCGCATACGAGGACAGAGGAGCCGATATCGCATCGGTCCCTCTCGTCCTCGTCCACGGTCACCCCTTCGACCGCACGATGTGGGCGCCGCAGATCGAGACGTTCTCCGCCGGCCGCCGGGTCGTCGCCCCCGACCTGCGCGGCTACGGCGCCTCCCCGGTCGTCCCCGGCGTCACCCCGCTCTCCGCCTTCGCCGACGACATCGAGGTGCTGCTGGACGACCTGAAGGTGGAGACCTTCGTGCTGGCGGGCCTGTCGATGGGCGGCCAGATTGTCATGGAGTGCTACGCCCGCTTCCCCGACCGCATCAGGGGTCTGGTCCTGGCCGACACGTTCCCGGCGGCGGAGACGGCGGAAGGCAAGAGGACGAGGAACGCCATGGCGGACCGGCTGCTGCACGAGGGCATGGGCGGGTACGCCGACGAGGTGCTGGAGAAGATGGTCGCGCCGTACGCGGATGCGGCGGTCAAGGCCCACGTCCACCGCATGATGACGACGACCCCGCCCGAGGGCGCCGCGGCGGCCCTGCGCGGTCGCGCCGAACGCCCCGACTACCGCGACCTGCTCACCCGGGTCACGGTCCCCGCCCTGGTCGTCGTGGGCGCGGACGACGCCTTCACCCCCGTCTCCGACGCGGAGGCCATGCACGCGGCCCTCCCGGACTCGACCCTGCGGGTGATCGCGGGCGCGGCCCACATGCCGAACCTGGAGCGTCCGGCGGAGTTCGACGAGGCGCTGGGGGAGTTCCTGGCGCGGGTGGACGGGGGCCCGTCCGCGGTACGTGACTGATCAGCACCCCTGCCACGGACTCCGGCGACGAGACTTCGAACGCGTGGCGGCGAAGGTGATCACCAGACCGATGACGGCGATGGGGGCGAACAGCAGGGTCAGCCAGTCGACCTGCACGGGCGTCCCGGATCTCCTTCCTCCACACGGCGACCGACGCCTCATCATCGGCGCACACCGCGGGGCCCCCTCCCGAGTCCGGCCCGTGGAGCTCGGACCGGCGTCCGCGCAACCTTCACCCCACGGCCCCCGTCTTTGAGGGAGGATTCGGGCATCCCACCCGCGAGCGGAAGGCCGGGACTTGGAGACTGCTGCTGCCGAGTGGACGGATTCCCGGGACGGCGAGCGAGGGCGGCGGACCGGGCACAGGCTCGGCAGATGGACGGCCGCGCTGCTGTTCCTCGGCATCAGCGTGGTCGTCGGCTGCCGGGTCGCCGACGTCGACGGCGTCACCCCCGTCCCTCAGCTCCTGGCCTTCCTGCCGTGGCTGCTCGTGCCCGCCGGCCTCGGACTGCTGTTGGCGCTCTTCTCGCGCTCGTGGTTCGCAGTCGTGTGGGCCGTCGCGCTCCTCGGACTGCTGGCCTGGAACATCGAGCCGTACGGGAAGACCGGCCGGCCGGGCGGGCCCCCGCTCGTCTCCTTCCGGGTGCTGACCTCGAACGTCGAATTCGGGCAGGCCACCGACGCCCTGGTCGCCGCCGTCCGCCGCGACCGGCCCGACATCGTGTTCGTCCAGGAATGCGAGTACACCTGCGACGCCCGGCTCAAGGAAGCGCTCAGCACCGACTATCCGCACCGGGCGGCACAGATCGAGGCCGGGTCGGCGGGGTCGGTCGTCCTCAGCCGCTTCCCGCTCGACCCCGCCGACGGAGTCGACGGCACCATGGCCATGCCCGGCGCCGTCGCCGACGTGCGCGGACGTGCCGTACGGCTCCAGCTCGCGCACCCCATGCCGCCGCTGCCCGGGCACGTCGACCTGTGGCGCCGGGAGCTCGGCGATCTGCGGGACTTCGCCGCCGAGAGCATCGGCGGCGACGGCAGGACCCCCGTCATCCTGGCCGGGGACTTCAACGCCTCCCAGGACCACGCCGCCTTCCGCCGCATCCTCGACGCCGGTCTGCGCGACGCCACGCGGCTCACCGACGAGGACCGCACACCGAGCTGGCCGGCCCGTACCGCGCCGGCGTTCGGGGTGCAGATCGACCACGTGCTCCTCTCGGCCGACTTCTCCGCCCGCACCGCCCGCTTCCTCGGCCTGCCGGACACCGACCACCGTGCCCTGCTCGTGGACGTCACCCTTCACCAGCGCCGATGAGGGCGACGACGACCTGAACGAGGGTGCCCATAATGGGCCCCATGTCCCGCGAGCTGCCCATCGGCCTCACCCCGCCCGACTGGCTCGTGCGCAACCTCCGGGCCCAGCCGGCCCCCGTCAACTGGCCCGCCGTGGTCCGCGCGGCGATCGCGCTGTCCCTGCCCCTGGCCATCGGGCTCGCCGTCGACCGCCCCGGATACGGCGCCCTCGCCTCCATGGGCGCCCTCAACGGCGTCATCAGCGACACCGCCTCCGCCTACCGCCTGCGCATCCCCACGATCGCGATCCCGCAGCTCTTCGGCGCCGTCGGCATCGCCCTCGGGGCCCTGGTGTACGGCCACGGCTGGGTCGCCGTCGCCGCCGTCACCGGCGTCGCGCTGGTCTCCGGGATGATCTCGACGATCGGTGCGGTCGCCTCCGTGTCCGGGCTGTTGCTGCTGTTGACGTCCGTGATCGGCGCGGGGCTGCCGCTGCCGGGCGAGTGGTGGATGGCACCACTGCTGATGGCCGGCGGCGGGCTGCTCGTCCTGGCCCTGGCGCTGCTCGCCTGGCCGCTGCGGTCGGGGGTGCCGGAGCGGGCGGCGGTCGCGGACTCCTACCGGGCGGTGGCCGAACTGCTGGAGGTCGGCGGCAGCGACGCCGGCACCACCCAGGCGTACGACGCCGGTCGGCACGCCGTCACCCAGTCCCTGAACCAGGCCTACGACATCATCCTCGCCCACCGTGCCCGCCATCACGGCCGCAGCCCCGAACTCACCCGCCTGATGGCCCAGTTGAACGCCATCACCCCGGTCGTGGAGGCCGCCCCCGCCGCCCGTCTCAGCGGCAGCCCCCTGCCGCCCGAGGTCCCGGCGGCGGTACGGCATCTCGCCTCCGCCGTGGAGACCGGCTACACCGGACCGATAGGGCTGGAACTGCCCGCCCCCACGACGCAGACCGGTCGCGCCGTCGACCACGCCCTGCGGCACGCCGCCGAGGTCGTCAGCAGCCCGGACGTCGACCCGCGCGGCATCGACGACCGCCTGGGCCGCCCGGCAGCCCTGAGCATCCGCGCCGCCCGCGCCCTGCGGGGCGTCACACTCTCCGCCGCCTCCTGGCGCTACGGTCTGCGTCTCGCCCTGTGCATCGGGATCGCCCAGGCGCTGGTGTCCCTCATTCCGGTCCCCCGCTCGTACTGGGTCGCGCTGACCGTCACCTTCGTCCTCAAGCCCGACTTCGGCTCCGTCTTCTCGCGCGCGCTGCTGCGCGCCCTCGGCACGGTCGCCGGGCTGGTCATCGCTGCGGCGGTGCTCGCGGAGGTGCCGCGCGGCTGGTGGGACGTACCGGTGCTGTTCCTGCTCGCACCGCTGATCCCGGCCCTCACCCCGCGCGGGTACGGCTACCAGACGGCCGCCATCACCCCGGTGATCCTGCTCCTGTCGGACGTCCTGAACCGCCAGGGCACCGCCCTGCTGCTGCCCCGCCTGGGCGACTCCCTCATGGGGTGCGCGATCGCCCTGATCGCCGGTTACCTGCTGTGGCCGGAGAGCTGGCACACGCGGGTCGGCGCCCGCCTCGCGGACGCGGTGCAGGACGCGGCACGCTACGTGGAGGGCGCCTTCGGCCCGGACCCCGTGGACCCACCGGCCCGCGCCCGGATGCGCCGCGGCCTCTACCGCACCCTGTCCGCCATCCGCACCGAGTTCCAGCGCGCCCTGACCGAACCGCCGCCCACCGGCCGCCGGGCAGCCGCCTGGTGGCCCCTGGTCGTCGCAGTGGAACGCATCGTCGACGCGACTACGGCGGCGAGGGTACGAGTGGCCCACGGGGCAACTCCACCGTCCACCACCGAGGCCACCCAGGTGGCCCGCCAGCTGAGAGAGCTGGCGGAGGGCCTACGCGAGTCGGAAACCCTGTACGAGGTCCGCACGGACCTGACCGGCCCGGAGGGCAGCGTGCTGGAGCCCGTACGCCAGGAGGTGGCAGCGGCAAGAGCAATCGCGTCACCCCATTGAGCCCCCTGAGCGGCAGCCAACCCAACGCCACAGGGACCTGAACGGCAGCCCACCCAACGCCACAGGCAACCTGAGCGGCAGCCCACCCAGCGCCACAGGCAACCTGAGCGGCAGCCGACCCAGGGGCGCGGGGAACTGCGCGACCAGCCACAACGCACCCGCAGCCGCCCGCAAGGACAAGCCACCCGAGCTATTGGGCGCACAGCACCCAACCCCAAAGCGGCGCGGCCGCCCCGTGCAGGAGGGCGACCGCGCCGTGTGTGGGGGGTGGCTCAATTCCGCGGCTAGCGGCCCGCAGCGACCTTGTGCAGCGCCTTGTCCATCGCGGCAGCGAACCCGTTGGCCCACAGCTGCTCCACGCGGGAGCGCTCGTTGGCGTCGGGGTTGGGGTTCGTGCAGGACGGACCGGGACCGCCGCCCGACATCAGCTCACTGCACGGGCCCTCGTAGTGGTCCGGCAGACCCAGCACGTGCCCGGTCTCGTGCGCGGTGACGCGAGTCGAGTCGTACTCCTGGTTCTGCGCGTAGTCGAGGAAGATGTAACCGTTGCCGTGACCGTCGGTCGAGGCGTACGAGCCGCGCGGGTCGTTGCCCTCGCGGTAGGTGAAGTCGGCGTTCGAGCCCTGCTGGAGCTGGACGTTGGACACCGAGCTGTTCCATATCTGGGTGCTGCGGGATATCTGCGCGCTGAACGTGGGCGCCCCGGAGGCGTCGTAGACGACGGTGACGGCCGCGGCGCCGGGGTTCGCGGCGCGCTTCTCGGCGACGGACTTCACGACCGCCTCGAAGAAGGCCCGACTGGCGTCGGACTCCGCGGACTTGGCGACGTAGCCGGCGGTGGCGGGGGCGTGGGCGGGTGCCGCCGTGGCCGGGGCTGCCGTGCCCAGGCCGAGTGCCGCGACACTGAGACCGACTGCCGCCGCCGTACGGGCGGACATGGATGTGGACATACGCATCGATGACTCCTAGGTGGGGGGTGAGTCGTCAAGGCGAGTGTCGGCGTCTGTGGGGCCGCTGTGATGATGGCAATCGGTGATAGCGCGGCCCTATCAGGGCCCCAATTGGCAGGCATCCGAGGGGATTTGTGCGGCTGGTGAAACCAGCTGTTCCGCTTTAGTCTCCGAGGGCATGGAGCTCGAGGTGAGACACCTCCGCGCGCTGTGCGCCATAGCCGACACCGGCAGTCTGCACCGGGCCGCCCGCCAGTTGGGCGTCGCCCAGCCATCGTTGAGCACGCAACTGCGACGGATCGAGCAGGAACTGGGCGGCGCGCTGTTCCTGCGCGCGAGAACCGGCTGCCGGCCCACGCCACTGGGCCGGCTGGTCCTGAGCCGGGCCCGCCCGCTGGTGGCCGATATGCGCGCCCTGGTCGCCGAGGCGAGGGCGGCCGCGGTGGGCGGCCCGGAACTGCGGGTCGGCTCGACCGCGAGCAAGGCCCTGGCGGGCTGGCTGCGCCGGCTGCGCGGCCACGGTCAGGACCCCACGCTCCACATGAACGTCTCCCCCAACGCCCTGCTGCGCATGGTCGCCGACGGCCAGCTGGACGTCGCCTTCGTGCACGAGGTGGAGGGCTGCCCGCTGCGTATCCCGCCGGAGCTACGGCTACGCGTGTTGATGGAGCGCGAGCCGCAGTTCGTGTCGTTGCCGACCGACCACCCGGCCGTGGCGAAGTCCGAGGTCGCCCTGCGTGACCTGGCCGACGACCGCTGGATGGTCGACCCGACGGTCGACGGCGAGTGGGACGCCGTGCAGCGGATGTTCCGCGCGGCCGGCGTCAACCCCCACGTCCTGCACGGCGACTACTACACGGCCGACGCCCTGGTGGCCACCGGCGAGGTCGTCGCCGTCTGCCAGCCCACCCACGCCGACAGCCCCACGATGGCGGTACGGCGCCTGCACGGCGACCCGCTCGGCGTACGCCTCCTCCTCGCGGCCCGTACGGAGACGGACCTCGACGGCGTCTTTCCCGCGCTGGAGGAGGCGTACTGGGAGGCGGCGCGGCAGGCACCGGCGTACCGGGAGTGGCTGGAACACGACGGCGAGCGGCAGCCGCCGGTCCCAGCCCTTCCCTAGTGCCTGTCAGTGCCTGTCAGTGCCTGTCGGTGTCCGTCGATCAGACGCCGATGTCGCAGCCGTCCTTGCGCCAGACCGCCACGACCGCCGGGCGGTTGATCTTGCCGGCACCGTCGGGCCAGGCGCTCAGCGGCTTCTCGGCCGTGGCGCCGTCGATCTCGCCCGGGTGCTGTACGGCGACGAGCACGCGGCGGTCCTGGATGAGCGGACCGCAGGTCTCCGCGCCCTTCGGCACCGTCAGGAACTGCTTGAGCTCACCGCGCCGGTCACCGCGGGTGGCGACACCGAAGAGGCCGTCGTGCGAGCCGAGCTGCGCGCCGTCGGTGGAGATCCACAGGTTGCCGTACGAGTCGAAGGCGACGTTGTCCGGGCAGGAGATCGGGGAGACGCCGTCCTTCGGGTACCCGGCGAAGTAGGTGGCCGGGTCCTCCGGGTCACCGGCGACCAGGAACAGCGACCAGGCGAACCTGGTGCTCTCGGCCCGGTTCCAGCGCTCGGTCAGCTCCAGGATGTGCCCGTGCTTGTTGGCGTTGCGCGGGTTGGCCTCGTCCGCCTTGGCGTTCGTGCCGATGCCGCGGTTGGAGTTGTTGGTGAGGGCGACGTACACCTTGCCGGTGTGCGGGTTGGGCTCGATGTCCTCGGGCCGGTCCATCTTCGTGGCGCCGACCTTGTCACCGGCGAGGCGCGTGAAGACGAAGACCTCCTCGGCGGTCATGCCCTCGACGTGCGAGACGGCGCCCTTCGCGGTCGCCGTGGCCAGCGCAATCCACTCACCGCTGCCGTCGAACTCGCCGTCGGCCGGGAGCTTGCCCGTGCCGTCGATCTCGATGGCCGGGGAGTCACCGGTGAGCTTGGCGACGTAGAGCGTGCCCTCGTCGAGCAGCGAGAGGTTGTGCTCCCGCACGGCCCGCGAGCTGCCCTTCTTCATCCGCTTGCTGCCGACGAACTTGTAGAAGTAGTCGAAGCGCTCGTCGTCACCGGAGTAGACGACCGGACGGCCGTCGTCGGTCAGGCGCACGGTCGCGCCCTCGTGCTTGAAGCGGCCGAGCGCGGTGTGCTTGCGCGGCTTGGAGTCGGGGTCGTACGGGTCGAGCTCGACGACGTACCCGAAGCGGTGCACCTCGTTCGGCTCCTGCGCGACGTCGAAGCGCTTGTCGAAACGCTCCCACTTGCGCTCGGTGGCGCCGGTGCCGATGCCGTAGCGCTTGTCCGTGGCGCGGGTGGCGTTGCCGAAGTACTGGTTGAAGTTCTCCTCGCCGTGCAGCGTGGTGCCCCAGGGGGTGACGCCGCCGGCGCAGTTGTTCAGCGTGCCGAGGGCCTTGCGGCCCGTCGGGTCGGCGGAGGTCTTCAGCAGGTCGGAGCCGGCGGCGGGGCCGGTGATCCGGAACTCGGTGGTGGCGGTGACGCGGCGGTTGAGCGGGTGGCGCGAGACGGGGGTGAGCTTGCCGGTACGGTGCTCGGACTCGACGACGACCGCGGACAGACCGTGGGCCGCCCAGGCGATCTCGACCTGCTCCTTGGTCGGGTTCGCGGAGTCGTAGCCACGGAACATGAGCACCTCGTCGGTGTACTCATGGTTGGCGACGAGGATCTGGCGGCCCCGCTCGCCGGGCACCGGCAGCAGCGCGAGGAAGTCGCAGTTGTACCCGAACTGACCGGCCTGGGCCTTCGCGGTCTGCTTCGCCGGGTCGAAGGCGGGCGCGCCGCGCAGGATGGGCTCGCCCCAACGGATGACGATGTTCTGTCCGTATCCGTCCGGGATGGTCACGGTGTCGGCGGTGTTCGGCGCGACGGGGTTGAACCGCAGACCGCGGGCACCGCGGCCGAAGGTACCGGTCCGCTCGGTCGCGGCGGCGGCCTCGGCGGCCTCGGCCTTCGGCGCGGCGACGGTGGCGGAGGCGCCCACGGCGGCGGCCGCGGTGACGACGGCGGCGGCGCGCAGCGTCGTACGGCGGCTGACGGCCTCGGCGATCACGTCACCTACGTACGGGTTCGTGGTGGTGTTGGGCACCTCGTGGAAACAGGCGTCACCACACCTGAACCGGCAGGTCAGGGCGGCTCGACCGCCGGGATGCGAGTCACTGTTCGTTCTGATGATCGGCAGCTGAATGCGCATGGTTTCTTGTACTCCCCTTGCTTCCCCTTGAGTGCAGCGTGGGGGACGGTAGGGGCACGTTTGTGCGGGAGCGGGGCGACTGCATGAACTGGAGGTGAATCAGAGGTATCCGTACGGGAGTTGGACCCGCGCCGCGGAATTGACGCGATGCAGCCCTTGACGTACCTCGACGGACGGAATCCTTCTGTGTCCGCCCCTCCCCAAGATCGCCATCTGGGGCCGCTAACCTTACGTGTCCGTCCTGGCCAGGGATCGACGGGCATCAACTCACGCGAAGGGTTGCGGACATGGGCATTCTCACTCTCCTGCGAAACGCATTCGGACGGTCACGTAAGGGGCGTACCGCCGAAGCAGAGGGTGCGACTCCTTCGCCGGAACCGCAGCCGACGCTGCCGTCCCCCTCCCCGGAACCCACCCCGCCGACCACGGCCCAGGTCCCGGAACCGCGCACGTCGGAGCCGCAGACGCCGCCCACGCCGGACGAGTCGGACGACGAGCACGAGCTGGTCTCGGCCGCCTTCGACAACATCGCGGTGCCGAGGCCGGCGGACCCGGCGGAGGACCGCGCACCCGAGAAGCCGACTGCGGCAGAGCCGACGGTCACCGAGGAACCGGTCACACAGCCCCCGGCCACGGACGAGCCCGCCACCGAGCCGACCGCCCCCGAGGAGCCCGCTGCGGAGGAGCCCGCTGCCGAGCCGGCCAAGGCCGAGGAGCCGATCACGGCCGAGCCGGCCACCGCCGAGGAGCCCGCGCCCGTGGAGGTGGCCGAGGAGCCGAAGCCGGCCTCCGAGCCGGTGGTGGAGGAGCCGGTGGCGAAGGCCACGGAGACCACTCCCGAGCCCGAGCCGGAGCCCGTCGCAGCCGCGGCCGCCGACGGCGAGGAAGCCCCACAGGGGCCACCCGCAGCCGACGACGAACCCAGCACGGGAGGTGCGGGTGGGAACAACCAGGCCGAAGGCGAAGCCGAGGCCGAGACCGCACCCAAGGCCCCCGCAGCCGCCGACGGCGAGGAAGCCCCACAGGAGTCACCCGCAGCCGACGACGAAACCGGCACGGGTGGTGCGGGTGGGAACAACGAGGCTGAAGGCGAAGCCGAGACCGCACCCAAGGCCCCCGCAGCCGCCGACGGCGAGGAAGCCCCACAGGAGTCACCCGCAGCCCACGACGAAAGCGGCACGGGTGGTGCGGGTGGGAACAACGAGACCGACGGCGAAGCCGAGGCCATCCCCGCAACCCTCCGCACCGCCCACACCGCCGCCGCAGCCACCCTCACCAAAACCAACCTCACCGGCACCACAGCGAAGCTCTACCTCGTGCTGGACCGCTCCGCGAGCATGCGCCCGTACTACAAGGACGGCTCCGCCCAGGCCCTCGCCGAGCAGACCCTCGCCCTCGCCGCCCACCTCGACCCCGAGGCCACCGACCCCAAGGTCCACGTCGTCTTCTTCTCCACGGAACTCGACGGCACCGGCGAACTCACCCTCACCGACCACGAGAACAAGATCGACGAGCTGCACGCCGGCCTCGGCCGCATGGGCCGTACCAGCTACCACGTCGCGGTCGAGGAAGTCATCGCCCACCACACCAAGACCGCCCCCGGCACCCCCGCCCTGGTCGTCTTCCAGACCGACGGCGCCCCCGACGCCAAGACCCCCGCCACCCACGCCCTCACCGCGGCCGCGAAGGACCACCCCGCCGTCTTCTTCTCCTTCGTCGCGTTCGGCGACCCGGAGAACAAGGCCTTCGACTACCTGCGCAAGCTGAAGCTGGACAACATGTCCTACTTCCTCGCCGGCGAGGACCCGAAGGAGCTCACGGACGCGGAGATCTACGAGGGCATCCTGGCCACCTGGCGTCCGTAACCACCGAAGATCACACCGGGCCGCCCCTTCCCACCCCGCGAAATGGGAAGCGGGCGGCTCACCCATGTCGGCTACGATTTCAAGGTTCGCAAAGAACCAAGAACCCGAAATCCGACCTGGGAGCAGCCCCCGATGGCTCGACACCTCATCACCAGCGCCCTTCCGTACATCAACGGAATCAAGCACCTGGGCAACATGGTGGGGTCCATGCTCCCGGCGGACGTGTACTCCAGGTACCTCCGCCAGCGCGGCCACGACGTCCTGTACATCTGCGCGACGGACGAGCACGGCACCCCGGCGGAGCTGGCGGCCAAGGAGCAGGGCCTGCCCGTGGCGGACTTCTGCGCGCAGGCGCACGACGCCCAGAAGGCGGTCTACGACGGCTTCGCGCTGGCCTTCGACTACTTCGGCCGGAGTTCCTCCCCGCAGAACGTCGAGATCACCCAGCACTTCGCCCGCAAGCTGAACGAGAACGGCTTCATCGAGGAGCGGGCGATCCGCCAGGTGTACAGCCCCACCGACGGCCGCTTCCTCCCGGACCGCTACGTCGAGGGCACCTGCCCCCACTGCGGCTACGACAAGGCCCGCGGCGACCAGTGCGAGAACTGCACCCGCGTACTCGACCCCACCGACCTGATCGACCCGCGCTCGGCGATCTCCGGCTCCACGGACCTGGAGGTGCGCGAGACCAAGCACCTCTTCCTCCTCCAGTCCAAGCTGCAGAGCGAGGTCATGGAGTGGGTCGCCCGCCACGACGGCGTGTGGCCCCACCTGGCGTCCTCCATCGCCCACAAGTGGCTGACCGAGGGCCTGCACGACCGTGCGATCACCCGTGACCTGGACTGGGGTGTCCCGGTCCCGGCCGACACCTGGCCGGAGCTGGCGGCCGAGGGCAAGGTCTTCTACGTCTGGTTCGACGCCCCGATCGAGTACATCGGCGCGACGAAGGAGTGGTCGGACCTCGACCCGTCGACGCGCGACTGGAAGTCGTGGTGGTACGACGTCGACACCGACGTCCGCTACACGGAGTTCATGGCCAAGGACAACGTCCCGTTCCACACGGTGATGTTCCCGGCCACCGAGCTCGGCATCCGCGAGCCCTGGAAGAAGGTCGACTTCGTCAAGGCCTTCAACTGGCTGACGTACTACGGCGGAAAGTTCTCCACCTCCCAGAAGCGCGGCGTCTTCACCGACCAGGCCCTGGAGATCCTCCCCGCCGACTACTGGCGCTACTTCCTGATCGCCAACGCCCCCGAGTCGGACGACTCGTCCTTCACCTGGGAGCACTTCACGGCCACGGTCAACAAGGACCTGGCCGACACCCTCGGCAACTTCGTCAACCGCGTCCTGTCCTTCTCCAAGAAGCGCTTCGGCGAGGAGGTCCCGGCGGGCGCCGAGGCCGGCGAGGCGGAGGCGAAGCTGGGCGAGCAGATCGCCGAGCTCCTCGCCGAGTACGAGCAGCACATGGAGACCCTCCAGTTCCGCAAGGCGGCCGCTGCCCTGCGCGCCCTGTGGTCCGCGGGCAACTCCTACCTGGAGGAGAAGGCCCCCTGGCTGGAGATCAAGACCGACAAGGACGGCGCCGCCCTCACGCTCCGTACCGCGATGAACCTGATCCACCTGTACGCGGTGGTCTCGGAGCCGTTCATCCCGTCGTCGGCGGCCGCCATGCGCCAGGCCTTCGCCCTGAAGGAGGACACGGCGACCTGGGTGAGCGCCGAGGAGGCCAGGTCCCTCACGGCCGTCCCCGCCGGCACCCCCTTCACCGTCCCGCCGGTCCTCTTCGCCAAGCTCACGGACGAGGACCTGGAGGCGTACAAGGAGCGCTTCGGCGGCGAAGGCGCCTGAATGACGTCCTAGACGTCCTGAATGACGTGAGGGGCGTCGCGCGACTGTGATGGAGTGAGGTCATGACGTACTACGTCACGACCCCGATCTACTACGTCAACGACGCCCCGCACCTGGGCCACGCCTACACCACGGTGGCGGCCGACGTCCTCGCCCGCTGGCACCGCCGGCGGGGCGAGGACGTGTGGTTCCTCACGGGGACCGACGAACACGGCCAGAAGATCCTGCGGACGGCCGAGGCGAACGGCGTGCCGCCGCAGGTCTGGGCCGACCGGCTGGCCGAGGAGTCCTGGAAGCCGCTCTGGGAGCACCTGGAGATCTCCCACGACGACTTCATCCGTACGACTCAGAAGCGGCACACGGACCGGGTGCAGGAGTTCTTCCAGGACCTGTACGACAACGGCCGTATCCGCAAGGGGAGTTACGAGGGGCCGTACTGCGTCGCGTGCGAGGAGTACAAGCTCCCCGGCGAGCTGATCGAGGCGGCGGACGGCACCCTTCTGTGCGCGATCCACAAGCGCCCGGTGGACCTCCTGCAGGAGGAGAACTACTTCTTCAAGCTCAGCGAGTACGGTGAGCGCCTCCTGGCCCACTACGAGGCCAACCCCGACTTCATCCAGCCGGAGTCGGCCCGCAACGAGGTGGTGAACTTCGTCCGGGGCGGCCTTCAGGACCTGTCCATCTCCCGCTCGACGTTCGACTGGGGGGTCAAGGTCCCCTGGGACGACGACCACGTCATCTACGTCTGGGCGGACGCCCTCCTCAACTACGCCACGGCCGTCGGCTACAACGAGAACCCCGGGAAGTTCGAATCGACCTTCCCGGCCGACGTCCACCTCGTCGGCAAGGACATCCTCCGCTTCCACGCGGTCATCTGGCCGGCGATGCTGATGGCGAACGGTCTGCCGCTGCCGGGCCGGATCGCGGCCAACGGCTGGCTGCTGGTCGGCGGCGAGAAGATGAGCAAGTCCAACCTGACCGGCATCAAGCCGCAGGACCTGACCTCGCACTTCGGCGTGGACGCGTACCGCTGGTACTTCCTGCGCGCGATCGCCTTCGGCCAGGACGGCTCGTTCTCCTGGGAGGACTTCTCCGCCCGCTACACCAGCGAGCTGGCGAACGACTACGGCAACCTCGCCTCCCGGGTGACGGCCATGGTCGGCAGGTACTTCGGCGGCACGCTGCCGGCGTCGACGGCCCACGGCGAGGCCGAGCGGGCCGTCCAGGAGGGGCTCGCCAAGGCCGTCGCGGAGGCGGACCGCAGGATCGGCGACGAGCTGGACTTCCAGGGCGGCATCCTGGCGGTCTTCGACTTCGTGAAGCAGGTCAACGGCTATCTGACCGAGCAGGAGCCCTGGAAGGTCGCGAAGGACGAATCCGAGGAGGCCCGGGCCCGTCTCGCCACCATCCTCTACACGGCCGCGGAGTCCCTGCGCGCCATCGCGGTGCTCCTGGCTCCGGTCATGCCGCAGACCTCCGCCAAGCTGTGGGACTCCCTGGGCGCGGAGGCCTCCCTGGGCCGTCTCCAGGACCAGAGGATCCAGGAGACGGCCACCTGGGGGAGGCTCCCCGCCGGTACGACGCTCACCAAGGGCGCGGTGCTGTTCCCGCGCCTGGAAGAGCCGCCGACGACTACTTGAGGAGTCCGGCTCCCGTGCTGGTCGCCAGCTCGTTCGCAAGGTTCTTCGCCGACGTCTGAAGCCCCGCCGTGAGCGCCGGCTTCCAGTTCACCGTCGTCCTGATCTTCTTCGAGCTCGCGGCGTTGTAGGCGGCCACGATGTCGGTGGTGGTGCCGTTGACGAGGTTGCCGGTGCCGGCGATCGAACCGGTGCCGTCGCCGCTCAGCAGCTTGGCCGTCTTGGCGCCGGACGGCAGCTTCCAGGCGTTGTGCTCGGCGACGACCTGGGCCTTGGCGCGGGAGTCGATGCTGTACTTCGGCGCGTAGCCGTTGATCGTGGTCGTGTCGTAGAGGTTGTTGTAGAGGTGGATCTGACCGATGCGGGCCAGCGGCGCCCGCTGCACGATCCCCTTCCACACGTTGTGGTGGAGGGTGACCCGCAGCTTGCCCGTGCTGTCGGTGTCGCTGCTGCCGATGAGCATCGTCTTGTCGTGGTTGCTGAAGACATTGCGCTCGACGGTCACCAGGTCGGAGCCGGCTGTGATGTCGAGGGCGCCGTCGTGGATCTGGTACTTGCGGCCGAAGTGCGTCTGCAGCGACTTGTCGAAGACCGGCGCGTCCGTGAACGTGTTGTGGTCGGCCCAGACGTTCGTCGCGCCGCGCAGGGTCACGGAGTCGTAGCCGGAGTTCCACTCGCCCGCCGAACCGTCCGTCGGGTCCCACTGCGGGAAGCAGTCCTCGGTGGCGGAGAACGTCAGGTTGCGGACGATGACGTTCTTCACGTTCTGCACCTGGAGGCTGCCGCCCGTGATGCCGGCGTTCGTGCCCGGGACGCCGACGAGGGTGGTGTTGGCCGGCACCCGGAAGACGATGTTCTTCTTCTGCTTCTCCGCGGCGGCCTTGCGGGCGTTCTCCTGCGTGCCCGACGGTGCCTTCCTGCCGTACGTCGCCGGGTCGTAGGCCTTGAGGTGGGCGGCGAGCGAGTAGCCGGTGCCGGAGGCGTAGTCGGCGCAGGTCAGCTTCTTGCCGGCGTCGCTCGTGTTCGCGTCGATGGTGCCCTTGACCTTGATGATCCGGGGTGTGGTCTCGGAGACCGACCCCAGCGCCTTCACGAGCTGCGCGCGGGTGCTGACGGTGTACACGTGCGCGGAGTCGGCCTTCGAGCCGCCCGTCGTACCGGAGCCGGAAGCCGCCCAGCCGTCCTTCGCGGGCAGGGACTGGTGGTACAGGTCGACCGCGTCGGCGCTCGCGTTCACCACGAGGACACCGGCACCGGTACCGGCGGCCGCGAGGGCGGCGGTGACGATGACGGTGCGGCGCCGACGCAGCGAACGGCGGTGGGAGGGGCGCTGGACGGGGCGGTGGGAATCGGATGCCACGAATGAGTCCTTCGGATGCTTCGGTGGGGCTCGCACACGGGCGAGTGATCCCGGGTGAGCGGGCTTGTGATCCATCTGTGGTCGCGGAGATCCGAAAGGTTGCCGTGGAGTTCTTGACTGATCGGTGTGCAACTCGGGGACATCACGCGGATGTTGTCCATCCGGTTGGCATGGATCGCCCCCCACCGCCACCATGCCCCCCGTCACGACCGTAAGGTTTCCGCCATGGCAGTCCCAGAGGTCATCCCGATCGCCTACGAGCCGCACGGCCGTACCGAGGCCATCGGTTGTTACGCGGACGGACAGTTCTTGGGGTCGGTCACGTACGCCTTCCCCAAGGATTTCGACCTCGGCACCGGCTGGGAAGAGCACAAACGCCTGTACTCGGTACTGCACACCTTCGACCCGGAGGGCCGGTACCGGGACTCGGAGATCTGGTGCGCCGGCACCTGGGCCGAGCAGATGCGCGCCCCGCACGGACCCGACTCGGTCCTTGCCCGCGCCCGCGCCCATCTCGCGACACAGCTGCGCAGCCTGCCCCGCCGTACGTACACGGACATCGCCGTCCGCCCCTTCCAACTCACCGTCGACGGCGTGCTGTTCGGCCTGGTGACGGACGAGGACGAGGGCGAGGCCTGGGCCGAGCTGTACCCGGACCACCTGGGCTTCGGGGCGCCCTGGGACGGTTCGTACGACACCTGATCGTTTGCGCCTCTATGCCTGGACACCCCCGGGGCGCTATACATTGCGAAGATCATGTAAGGCCATCAAGTGGGGGGATCCATTCATGGCGCTCTTCGGAAACACGCACACCATCGACCAGGGGCAGGCGCAGCACGACTACGCGCGTCTGCTGGGCCACGGTGAGCAGGTGCACGCGGCGTACCTGCTGATACGGGACACCATCCTGTTCACCGACCGCCGTCTGATCCTGGTCGACAAGCAGGGCATCACCGGCAAGAAGGTGGAGTACCACTCGATCCCGTACCGCAGCATCACGCACTTCGCGGTGGAGACGGCGGGCACCTTCGACCTGGACGCCGAGCTGAAGATCTGGCTCTCGGGCTCGGCGACGCCGGTCCAGAAGACGTTCACCAAGGGCGTCGACATCTATGAGGTGCAGGCGATCCTGACGCAGTTCGTGGCGAAGTAGCCATATGTCCGGCCCCGCCGAGGTCGTTCGACTCGGCGGGGCAGCCATAATCGGCCGCACGATGATCCCGCAGCCCCGCCACCTCCTGACCGATGTCCTCGCTCTGGGCGCCCGCTATCCCCTCGTCCTGGCCGGCGAGTACGCGGTCCGCGCGCACGGTCTGACGTCGCGGGAGTCGGCGCGGGGGCCGCTGGAGGTGGCGACGGAGTCGGCCGAGCCCATGGACCGGATCGCCGCCGACATGCTGCGCGGCCTGAGCGAACTCGGCTGGCAGGTACGCCCCCTGGAGATTGACCCGCTCTCCGCCCGGCTGCTCGTCACCGCCCCGGAAGCCGGTGACCAGCTCACGGGAGGCCATGCCGAGGAGCACACGCTCGACCTCCTGAAGGAGACTCTCTGGCACCCGCCGGTCACCACCGACCTCGGCCCGGCCCTCTCCCTCGAAGACCTCATCGGCACCAAGGTCCGCGCCCTGACGGACCGCGGCACCGCACGCGACCTGATCGACGTCTACGCCGCCGCGGCCCACTGGAGCTTCCCCGACCTGGAGGAGCAGGGCCGCCGCCACGCCTGGGACGAGTTCGACCCGGCCGACCTCCAGTCCCGCCTGGAGGCGACGGAACTGCTGGACGACCGGGTGTTCACCGCCCGGGGCCTCACCGCGGAGTCGGTCGCAGCGCTGCGCCGGTGGGTCCGGACCTGGGCCGACGACATCGCCGAGCGCCTGCTGGAGGAGGAGGCACTCAGCCCCCCGGCGGAGGAGGAGTGACGGCGCCGGCGGTCAGGTGCCGGTGTTCGTCGCCTCCGGGTCGACGCCCACCGTGATCGTCGCGAGGACGCCCTTGGCGATGTCGTTCTTCTTGTACTTCAGCTTCAGCAGACCGCCGGTCGTACCGCTCTGGTCGTAGATCGTGTCCTCGCCGAGCGTGGTGCGCTCCGTGGTGGACGTCGAGTACGGCGCCTCTCCGGCGCAGAGCAGGACCGTCTCCTCGTCGAAGAAGAACTGGCCGGTGTGGCAGGTGGTGCCGCCCTCGTAGCCGGCGTCCGTCCACGCGCCGCTGACGTGCACCTTGGTGTGGATGTGGACGCAGCGGCCCTGGTACCAGCCCGGGAAGACGGTCTTGAAGGTGACGAAGCCCTTTCGGTCCGTCCTCCAGGTGCCGCGCAGATAGCGGGTGTCGCTGGTCGGCTCCTCGTGCCCACCGCCACCGCCACCGCCACCGCCGCCGGCCGGCGGCTCACCGGTCGGCGTGCCGGACGGCACTGCGGTGGGAGTACCCGAGGGGGCGTCCGTGGGCGGGGTGCCGCCCCCTCCGCCGTTCGAGAAGGACTCGTAGCCCGAGTACAGGCCCAGCGCGTCGCAGTGCCAGATGTCCACGGCCGCGTTGCCGACCGGCTTGCAGCTCTCGGCGTCGATCACCTTGATGCGGAGGGTGAGCGGGATGCCCTCCTTGTCCTCGGTGATGTCCTGGCGGAGCTTGTCGGCGTCGATGTAGTAGGGGCCCTCGGTGGTCTCCGAGGTGAGCTTGTAGCAGGTCTCCGCGGCGGTGGAGCTGCTGCTCCCCGACGCCTGCGCGCCCTTCGCTCCCGACTCACCCGCGAACGCGCCCGCGGCGAGCGTGCCGCCCACGCCGACCGCCGCGGCGGCTCCCGCACCGGCGACAACGACCTTACGACGCGTCAGATCCCTTTTGTGCTTCGGCTCTTGGGCCGTGTGGTTTCCCGTCATGCCCGGGACGCTAGGTAAGAGCGCTGTAAGGGGCATGGGTGTGGGCTGTGGTTACCTGTGGAACCTGAAAGGGCCCGGAACCGATCACGGTTCCGGGCCCCTTGCTCAGCCGCCTACTTCGGCTGCGGCTTGCGCACCGTCAGGTGCAGCTCCTTCAGCCGCGCCTCCTCCAGCTCCGTCGGCGCGCCCATCATCAGGTCCTGGGCGTTGCCGTTGAGCGGGAAGGCGATCGTCTCGCGGATGTTCGGCTCGTCGGCGAGCAGCATCACGATGCGGTCGACGCCGGGCGCGATGCCGCCGTGCGGCGGGGCGCCGAAGCGGAGCGCGCGCAGCATGCCGGCGAACTTCTCCTCGACGGTCTCGCGGTCGTAGCCGGCGATCTCGAAGGCCTTGAGCATGATCTCGGGCTCGTGGTTCCGGATCGCGCCGGAGGACAGCTCGACGCCGTTGCAGACGATGTCGTACTGCCAGCCCAGGATGTCCAGCGGGTCCTGGTTCTCCAGGGCCTCCAGGCCGCCCTGCGGCATGGAGAACGGGTTGTGCGAGAAGTCGATCGCGCCGGTCTCCTCGTCCTTCTCGTACATCGGGAAGTCGACGATCCAGCAGAACCGGAAGACGCCCTCCTCGAAGTGCCCGGCACGCTTGGCGGCCTCGACCCGCACCGCGCCCATGATCTTCGAGACCTCGTCGAACTCGCCGGCGCCGAAGAACACGGCGTGACCGGCCTCCAGGCCGAGGCGCTCGGTGAGGACCTTGACGTTCTCCTCGGTGAGGAACTTGGCGATCGGGCCGGTCAGCGAGCCGTCCTCGGCGACACGGACCCAGGCCAGGCCCTTGGCGCCCTGCGAGACCGCGAAGTCACCGAGCTGGTCGAAGAACTTGCGGGGCTGCGCGGAGACGTCCGGCACCGGCAGCGCACGCACGTGCTTGCCGGCGAACGCCTTGAACTCCGAGCCCTCGAACACGTCGGTGATGTCGACGAGCTCCAGCTGGGCGCGCAGGTCCGGCTTGTCCGAGCCGTACTTCAGCATCGCCTCGCGGAACGGGATCCGCGGGAAGGGGGAGGTGACGTGGCGGCCGTTGCCGAACTCCTCGAAGAGCTCGGTCATCAGCTGCTCGATCGGCTGGAAGACGTCCTCCTGCTCGACGAAGCTCATCTCGACGTCGAGCTGGTAGAACTCGCCCGGCGAGCGGTCCGCACGCGCGTCCTCGTCACGGAAGCAGGGCGCGATCTGGAAGTAGCGGTCGAAGCCGGAGATCATCAGCAGCTGCTTGAACTGCTGCGGCGCCTGCGGCAGGGCGTAGAACCTGCCCGGGTTCAGCCGGGAGGGGACGACGAAGTCGCGGGCGCCCTCGGGGGAGGTCGCGGACAGGATCGGCGTCGCCATCTCGTTGAAACCCAGCGCCGTCATCTTGTGGCGGATCGCCGAGATGACCGACGTACGCAGCAGGATGTTGCGGTGCATGCGCTCGCGGCGCAGGTCCAGGAAGCGGTACTCCAGGCGCCGCTCCTCGTTGACCCCGTCCTCGGCGTTGATGGTGAAGGGGAGCGGGGCGGCCGCGCCGAGCAGCTCGACCTCGCCGACCTCGACCTCGATCTCACCGGTGGGCAGCTCGGGGTTGATGTTCTCGGCGCCGCGGGAGACGACCTTGCCGTCGACGCGGACCGTCGACTCCTTGGAGAGCTTGTCGAGGGCCTCGTAGGAGGGCGTGCCGGGACGGGCGACGAGCTGCGTGATGCCGTAGTGGTCGCGCAGATCGATGAAGAGGATGCCGCCCAGGTCGCGCCGATTGTGCAGCCAGCCACTCAGTCGGACGTCGGTGCCGACGTCAGAGGAGCGGAGCTCGCCGCAGGTGTGGGACCTGTACCGATGCATCGTCGTTCATCCAGTCTTCGCGGATCGGGGGGCCTGTTTCACGTGAAACTTTCCGTGAAACTCCCCCCAGCCTACCGGGGACCCCAAGATCGGCTCCCCACCATTTGGCGGCGCCCGCGGGCCCTTCCCGACCAGGTGCCCCGTACAGCTTCGGTGGCAGTGTGCGATCACCTCTTCTTAGAGTGGGGCAATGCGCACTGGTGAGCCCCTGCCCGCCGTGGGGGAGGTTCTCGCCGCCCTCGCGACCGGACTGTGGCACTGGAACACCGCCACGGGACTGGTCACGGTCGACGCGGAGGCGGCACGGCTGCTCGGGCTGCCCGCCGAACAGGCCACCCTCAGCCAGGCCCAGGTACGCGCCCGCCTGCATCCGGTCGACTGGAACGAGATCAGCGGGGTGATCCAGCTCTCCGTGGCCGAGGGCACGCTCGGCGAGGTGCGGGTGCGGATCATGGACGAGCGGGGCCGGGTGATCCGGCTCGGCCGCAGCCGCTTCCACGCGTCCTTCGACCGCGAGAAGAAGTCGTACGAGGTGACGGGCTCCCTCCAGGAGGTCACCGAACCGGTGCCGGGCACCTCGGCCGGGCGCACCGCGGTCACCGGCGACTGGCGGCGCTCGCGGGAGGCGTTCCTGCTGGACGCGGGCCGGGCGCTGGCCGAGGCGCGGTCGACGGCGGAGGTGCTGCGGGTCGCGGCGGGCCTGTCGATGCCGGGCTTCTCACCGGACGGCCTGGCGGTGTTCGGGGTGACGGGCGACCGCCTGACGATCACCGGCCATCACGGCCACCAGCCCGGGGACGAGGGCCCCTTCACACACATGGCCCTGGAGACCGACTACCCGGCCGCCGAGGTCGTCCGCACCGGCCGGGCCGTCTATCTCTCCTCACCCGAGCAGTACAAGGACCGCTATCCGGTGACCTGGCCGCTCGCCGCGCACTTCAACCGGCAGTCCTGGGCGTTTCTGCCGCTCACCGTGGCGGGCCGCACGATGGGCGCCTGGATGGCGGCGTTCACCTATCCGGTCGCCTTCACGCCCGACGAGCGGTCCGTGCTGACGACGGTGGCCCGCATGCTCGCCCAGGCACTCTCGCGCGCCGAGGCCACCGAGTCCGCGCGGGAGCTGACGGACGGCCTCCAGCGCTCGATGCTCCCTCAGCTGGGCCCCGAGATACCGGGCATGAGCGTGGCGGCACGCTATGTCCCGACCGGCGGCGGGCTTCAGGTCGGCGGCGACTGGTACGACATGATCCCGCTGCCTGGGGGCACCTCCCGGACGAAGTCCGGGGGAGGCCGCTTCGCCCTCGTCATCGGTGACGTCCAGGGCCATGACGTGCGGGCCGCGGGCCTGATGGGCCAGCTGCGGATCGCGCTGCGCGCCTACGCCTCCGAGGGCCACCGCCCCGACGCCGTGCTCTCCCGCGCCTCGCGCTTCCTGCACGGGATGACGTTCGGATCCCTCGACGAGGACCCGACCGACCTGCGCTTCGCGACCTGCCTGTACGTCGAGGTCGACCCGACGACCGGGCTGCTGGACATCGCCCGCGCCGGCCACCCGGACCCGGCGATCCGCATGACCGACGGCACGGTGCTGGCCCGTCCGACGGCCGGCGGCCTCCCGCTCGGCATCGACCCGGACGCCGACTACCCGACGACCCGGATCACTCTGGAACCCGGCGAGACCATGCTGATCTGCACCGACGGACTGATCGAGACCGGCGGCCACGACCTGGAGACAGGGTGGAAGCGCATCCGCACGATCCTCGAGGAGCACGACGGCGACCTGGAGGCCCTCGCCGACGCCCTCGTCCAGGCCGTCCACGGCCCGTCCTCCCACCACACCACCGGCCCGCTCGCGGACCGGCGCGAGGACGACATAGCGGTCCTGCTGCTGCGGCGGCAGGAGGAGGGGTGCGGCTGCGGTGATCCGGTCGCCGTCCGGCCCACGATCCGGCGCACCATGCTGTCGGTGGCGCAGGCCGAGCCGGAGCGGGTCGCGGTGGCCCGGCAGCAGCTGCGGGAACTGCTGCACGACTGGGGCTGCGCGGACCACGTGGACTCGGCGGTCCTGCTGCTGTCCGAGACGCTGACGAACGTCCTCGTCCACACCGACTCCGACGCCCTGCTGCTGGCCGAGGTGCGGGGCGAGCCGGGGGACCGCCGGATGCGCGTCGAGGTGACGGACACCAGCGACGACCTGCCGCACAAGCGCCGGCCGGGCGAACTGGCGTCGTCCGGGCGGGGTCTGCTGCTGATCGAGCTGCTGGCTCACGCATGGGGCGTGGACCCACAGGGCGAGGGCAAGAGCATCTGGTTCGAGCTCTACGAGTCCGAGGGCACCACGGGCTCGGACGGGTCGGGGGGCACCTGGGGCTCGGGACGCTCGGAGTCGGCGTAGCGCTCTCTGAGTTCGTGTGCCACTCCGGTGGCGGCGGCAGTCAGCGGGACGGCCAGCAGCATCCCGAGGATGCCGGCCACGGAGGCCCCCGCGGTGATCGTCACCATGACGACGGCCGGGTGCATCTGGACGGTCCGGCTCTGGATCGCGGGCTGGAGCACATGCCCCTCCAGCACCTGCACGGCGAGCACCAGGCCGAGCACCCACAGCGCGATGACGAACCCCCGGTCGGCGAGCGCGACCAGCACGGCGACCGCTCCTGAGATGAAGGCGCCGAGGTAGGGGACGTAGGCCCCGACGAAGACGAGCGCGCCGAGCCCGACCGCGCCCGGGACGTCGAGGATCAGCAGGCCGACGGTGATGCACAGGGCGTCGATGAGGGCGATCAGGGTGGTCCCCCGCATGAATCCCTCCACGGCCCGGAACGCCCGCCGGGCCATGGCCTCCGCGAGGTCGCGGCTCCCGCTCGGGACGACGGCCCGCAGCACGCCGGCGGCCCGGTCGGAGTCCCGCAGGAAGAAGAAGACGAGCAGCAGCGCGAGTACGGCGATGGCGATGGTCTCGCCCACGACACTGACTCCGCTGATGACCCCGGAGGCGGCCGTCCCGCCGAACTTGGTGAGCAACTCCCTGGCGTTGGACGCGAGATCGTCCAGCGAGGTCCCGGCGGCACCGAAGTGGCCCGTGAGATCCTGGCCCGCCTGCCTGAGCGAGGAGACGATCTCGTCGCCGCTGTCCACGATCGCGGCGGCGACGATGTACACCGCCCCGCCGACGACGGCCACCACGACGACACAGGTGAGCCCGGCGGCGACGGACCGGTTCACCTTGGCCTTCACCAGCCGCCGGTGCAACGGCCCGAGCAGCGCCGTCCCCAGCATGGCGAGCAGCACGGCCACCACAGCCGTACTGAACTCCACGGCCAGCCGGATCCCGACGTAGACGACCCCGGCGACGAGCAACACGACGCCGCACCAGGCGGCGAGCCGCCGGACGGGATCGGGGAGCAGCGGGGTGGGGGCCTGCACCACACCAGCGGATCATGCGCGGGGCGGCGCTGTCGTGCGCGGGCGGACCGGGTGGGTGACGGGACGACGAAGGGCCCGCTTCCGCACCAGGGGCGGGGAAGCGGGCCTTCTCGTCGGTGGATCAGGCAGACCAGGCGGATCAGATGGATCAGGTGGATCAGGCCTTGGACGGGCCGTCCGCGCTCATTCCGTGCACGGCCGGGATCGTGCCGAGCCGGCCCTTCTGGAAGTCGTCGAAGGCCTGCTGGAGTTCGTCGCGGGTGTTCATGACGAACGGACCGTAGTGGGCCATCGGCTCCCGGATCGGCTGCCCGCCCAGGAGGACGACCTCAAGGTCAGGCGTGTGGGAGTCCTGCTTCTCGTCGGCGCGGACGGTCAGGGAGCCGCCGCTGCCGAAGACCGCCGTCTGGCCCAGCTGGATCGGGCGGTGTTCCGCACCCACCGTGCCGCGGCCCGCGAGGACGTACGCGAGGCCGTTGAAGTCCTCCCGCCACGGCAGCGTGATCTCCGCGCCCGGCGCCAGCGTCGCGTGGATCATCGTGATCGGGGTGTGCGTGACACCGGGGCCCTGGTGGCCGTCCAGCTCGCCCGCGATGACGCGCAGCAGCGCGCCGCCGTCGGGGGTGGTGAGCAGCTGGACGTTGCCGCCGCGGATGTCCTGGTAGCGCGGCGCCATCATCTTGTCCTTGGCCGGGAGGTTCACCCACAGCTGCAGGCCGTGGAAGAGACCGCCGGACATGACGAGGGACTCCGGCGGGGCCTCGATGTGGAGGAGGCCGCTGCCGGCCGTCATCCACTGGGTGTCGCCGTTGGTGATGGTGCCGCCACCACCCTGCGAGTCCTGGTGGTCGAAGATCCCGTCGATGATGTACGTGACGGTCTCGAAGCCGCGGTGCGGGTGCCAGGGGGTGCCCTTGGGCTCGCCCGGCGCGTACTCCACCTCGCCCATCTGGTCCATCATGATGAACGGGTCCAGGTGGCGGTAGTTGATCCCGGCGAACGCGCGGCGCACCGGGAAGCCCTCACCCTCGAAACCGCTTGGCGCGGTCGTGACGGCGAGCACGGGACGGGCAACGGCGTCCGCGGGCGCGGCGACGCGCGGCAGCGTCAGCGGGTTCTCGACGGTCACTGCAGGCATGTCGGTACCTCCTTGTGCGTCCACTTTAGTTGAGCATTGAACTTCTTGCTACCCCTAACGGGAAGAACCCGGAGGGCATTCCCTCCGGGCACGACCGAAGGCCGGCACCCGGGGTGGGCGCCGGCCTTCGTCACAAGGACCCGGTGTTGCGGGAGCGGCTCAGTGTGCCAGGAAGAGCGCGGACTCAGAGGTCAGACGACCGGTTCCGGCTGCTTCTCGGGTGCGGCCTCGGGCTGGTCCGCCTCGGGCCTGCGCCGGTCGTCCCGCATCACCAGCGTCGCCAGCACTGCCGCGGCCAGGACACCGATCGCGCTGAGCGTGAAGGTGGTGGACATCGAGGCGGTGAAGGCCTCGCGGGCCGTCGCGACCAGACCGGCGTCACCGCCGGCCACCGCCCCGGCGATCGAGTGCTTCGCCTCCTGCGGCGTCCCCTCGGGCATCCGGTCGGCGAAGCCGCTCGACAGCAGCGAGCCGAGGATCGCGATGCCGAGCGCGGTGCCGGCCTGCTGGATGGTGTCGTTCAGGGCCGAGCCGACGCCCGCCTTGTCCTCGGGGATGGTGCCCATCAGCGCGCCGACCGCGGCCGGCATCGCGAGGCCCGCGCCGAGGCCGAGGAGCCCGAGCGCCACCGCCGGGACCGTGAAGCCGGAGTCCGCCGAGACCGTGGCCATGAGGGCGAAGCAGGCCACCATCACCAGCATCCCTGCGAGGATCACCCACCGGTTGCCGTACCGGGCGGCGAGCTTGACGCCCACGCCGTTGCCGATCAGGGCGGTGATCGCCAGCGGCAGGAAGGCGAGGCCCGCCTCGAGCGGCGAGTAGCCGAGCACGAACTGCAGGTACTGGGTGAGGACCAGCAGCAGACCGCCGTTGCCGATCTGCACGAGCGCCAGCGAGAGCGAACCGCCGCTGAAGTTGCGGTGCTTGAACAGGACCAGCGGGACCATCGGGGACTCGGTGACGTTCTCCCAGACCACGAAGCCGATCAGCGAGGCGAGCGCCACCACCAGGGTGACCGTGGAGCGGCCGCCCAGCGCGCCGTGCTGCGGAAGCTCGATGATCCACCAGACCAGAGCGGTCATCCCGGCCGCCGACAGCACCGCACCCAGCGGGTCCGCCTTCTGCCAGGGCGCCCTTGACTCCGGCATCAGCGTCAGACCGGCGACGATGGCGAGCGCCACGATCGGCACGTTGATGAAGAAGATCGACTGCCACGAGAAGTGGTCGATCAGGACGCCGCCCAGCACGGGGCTGCCGACCAGCCCGAGCATCGACACCGAGCTCCAGGCCGCCATCGCCTTGCCGCGCTCCTCCTCGTCGAAGACGGTGATGAGAATCGAGAGGGTGGACGGCATGATCAGGGCCCCGCCGACACCCATCGCGACGCGTACGGCGATCACCTCGCCGGGGCTGGTGCACCAGGTCGCGGCCAGCGAGGCCGCCCCGAAGAGCAGGAGCCCGATCAGCATCACCTTCCGGCGTCCGAACCGGTCGCCCAGGCTGCCGGACGTGAGCAGGAGTCCGGCGAAGACCAGGACGTAGGAGTCCAGGATCCACTGGGTGTCCTGGGCGCTCGCCCCGATGTCCCCGGTCATCACGGGCACCGCGACGGTCAGCGCCATGCTGTCGACGACCAGCACGAGCGTGCTCAGGCAGAGCACGATCAGGATCCACCAGCGGCGTGGATCACGCGTTCCCTTGACGTCCATGACGTTTCCCTTCATGACACTCTCCCCGACTCCGCGAACACCGTTCCTTCGTTGCGAACACTGTACGCACAGCAGAACAGTGTTCGCAACCATCGATTCCTGTACGCTCGATGCGAACGATGTACGCAGGGATGTGAAGGAGTGCCGATGGCCGCCAGGACGACGAAGCAGAGCCCCATCCCCTCCGTCTGGGCCCGCCCCCAGCGCGAGTCCGACCAGCCGACGCTCAGCCGCGCCACGATCGTGCGCGAGGCGATCGCCATGCTGGACGCCGAGGGTGTCGAGGCACTGAGCATGCGCAAGCTCGCGACCCGTCTGAACGCCGGCGCCGCCTCCCTGTACCGGCACGTCGCCACCAAGGACGAACTGATGGAGCTGGCCGTCGACGAGGTCGCCGCCGAGATCCACGTACCGCCGACCGACGGCGCCGACTGGCGCACGGCGGCCGGCGAGGCCGCGGGTGCGTTCCGCTCGACGGCTCTGCGGCACCCGTGGCTGTCGTCGGTGCTCGGACAGGCGGGCCTCGCCTATCTCGGCCCGAACCTGATGGCCTTCTCCGAGCGGCTGGCGGCCCTGTTCACGGCCGCCGGGTTCGCGAGGCCGTCCGGCCCGATCGACACTCTGCTGTCGTACGTGATCGGCATGAGCACCACGGAGGCCGCCTGGCTCACCGCGGTCGCCCGCTCCGGCGAGACCGAGGCCGATTTCATCGCCCGCCTGATGCCCGCCGCCCAGCAGGCGGCCGCGGCCCACGAGCACCTCGCCGAGGGGTACGCGCAGGCTCTCACCGCGACCACGGACCCGGTGGCGCTGCGCGACGAGAAGTTCGCCTACGGCCTTGAGGTCGTCCTGGACGGCCTGGCACTACGGCTCAAGTGAGACGGGGCCGCCGCTCCATCGTCGCCGGAGCGGGTGGGACGGCGTGGATAGAGTGGCGGCATGTACACGCGGGGGCCCGGAGTCAGATTCACGGTGGTCTCGGCGATGGCCGTGCTGGCCCTGACCGGGTTCTCGTCAGGTTGTGGTGCCGGGAGCCGCGGCGATGCTGGTTCGTCCAGCGGCTCGTCCGGCAGCGACGCACATGCCTCCGGGGCGAGTACCGGCGGCGAGGGTACGCACCGCTCGCAGCCCACCCACAGCCCCACCCCCACCGCGTCCCCCTCCAACGAAACCGCCCGGCCCCTGAAGGACGGCACAGCGGTGGTCATGAGCTGCGCGAGCACGGACGACCCCTACGCGACCGTCGAGATCAGGAATCCGAACGGGCGCGCGGGCATCTTCACCGTGCGGATCAACTTCAAGGACGAGCACGGCTTCACCCTGCTCGAAACCGGCAATCAGGTGCCGGTGCCGGCGAAGGGCACAACAACCCACCGGGTGGCGGTCGCCGGCGCGGGGCGCGTGGACGAGATCGATCGATGCGAGGTCGATCCGCGTGCGACCGCCGACCAGTGACGGCCCGCGGAGCTCGCCGCGTCCGGAAACCAGGACAGGGCGAAGATCAGCCGTACATCCGGCGCATCGCGAACTCGACCATCTGCTCCACGGCCTTCGCGTCGAAGACCATGCGGTGCTCGCCCTCCATGTCGAGGACGCAGCCGTAGCCGGTCGGCAGCAGGTCGATCACCTCGGCACCGGTGATGACGAAGTACTTGGATTCCTTGCCCGCGTACCGACGCAGCTCCTTCAGCGAGGTGAACATGGGGATCACCGGCTGCTGGGTGTTGTGCAGGGCGAGGAAGCCCGGGTTGTCGCCGCGCGGGCAGTAGACCTTCGACGTCGCGAAGACCTGCTGGAAGTCCTCGGCGGACATCTGCCCGGTGGTGAAGGCCCGCACCGCGTCCGCGAGCGAGGGCGGTGACGGCTCGGGATACAGGGGTGGCTGCTGGCCATAGCCGCCGACGCCGCCGGGCATGGGCTGCTGCGGCGAGGCGTACTGCTGCTGAGCGCCGACGTTCTGGTCGTAGCCGTACATGGACGCAAGCGTACCGAGAGCGGCGGGCAGAGCGGGCCGGTACCGGGGCCGCTGCGGGGCCTCCGGCAAAACCGACAGCGAGTCGACAGCCGCCGTACTGCTTTCCGACAGCTGTCCCTCACTAGCGTCTGCCGTACCGGGAGGAGTGCCTGAAAGGGCGCCGCACCAGTGAGGGGACAGCCATGGGCCGACACCACGCCGACGAGGTCCACGAGCACGACAGAGGGCTCTCGTACGACCTTCCCGTCCTCGCCCGCCGGCGCATGATCCGGCTGATGGCGGGGGCGAGCCTGGTCCCGCTGGTGGGCTGCACCTCGCAGGACGAGACCTCGGCCTCGTCCTCGGCCTCCTCCGCCAAGGGCTCCGCGTCGTCGTCCGCCGAGTGCGCGACCATCCCGGACGAGACCGCCGGCCCCTTCCCCGGTGACGGCTCGAACGGCGTGAACGTCCTCAAGGAGAGCGGTGTCGTCCGCAGCGACATCACCAGGAGCTTCGGCGACTCCGCGGGCGGGACCGCGCAGGGCGTGCCCCTGACGGTCACGCTCACGGTGGTCGACGCCTCCTCCGGCTGCGGGACGCCGAAGAAGGGTGCCGCGGTCTACATCTGGCACTGCGACCGGGCCGGCGACTACTCCCTGTACTCCGAGGGCGTCACCGACGAGAACTACCTGCGCGGCGTCCAGGAGACCGACAGCTCGGGCCAGGTCACCTTCAGGAGCATCTTCCCCGGCTGCTACGCGGGCCGCTGGCCGCACATCCACTTCGAGGTCTACGGCAGCCTGGCGGACGCCACGGCGGCCACCTCCATCACCAGCACCTCGCAGCTCGCCTTCCCGAGGGACGTCTGCGAGACGGTGTACGCCACCGACGGCTACGACGAGAGCGTGCGCAACCTCACCGGCCTCTCCCTGGAGACGGACGGCATCTTCAGCGACGGTTACGAGCAGCAGCTGGCCGCGACGAGGGGCAGTGTGGCGGAGGGTTTCACGGCGACACTGACGGTTCCGGTGTGACCTGTCACAGATTGCGGATCGGGGTTGCGTCTTATTACTGACGGGTAGCATCATCGTAGCTACTTGTTGGTACGTGAACTAGCGCGAGGAACCAAGTGCCTCGCCGACCCTCTACGGAGCCGTGACCATGGGGCACTACAAGTCGAACCTCCGCGACATCGAGTTCAACCTCTTCGAAGTACTCGGACGCGACAAGCTGTACGGCACGGGTCCGTTCGAGGAGATGGACGTCGAGACCGCGAAGAGCATCCTCGAGGAGCTGACCCGGCTCGCGGAGAACGAGCTGGCGGAGTCCTTCGCCGACGCCGACCGCAACCCGCCGGTCTTCGACCCCGAGACGAACACCGCGCCCGTCCCGGCGTCCTTCAAGAAGAGCTACCGGGCCTTCATGGACTCCGAGTACTGGCGTCTCGGCCTGCCCGAGGCCATCGGTGGCACCACCTCCCCGCGCTCCCTGATCTGGGCGTACGCGGAGCTGCTGCTCGGCTCGAACCCGGCCGTGTGGATGTACTCCTCCGGCCCGGCGTTCGCCGGCATCCTCTACGAGGAGGGCAACGAGGTCCAGAAGAAGATCGCCCAGATCGCCGTCGAGAAGACCTGGGGCTCCACCATGGTCCTCACCGAGCCGGACGCCGGCTCGGACGTGGGCGCCGGCCGCGCCAAGGCGGTCCAGCAGGAGGACGGCTCCTGGCACATCGAGGGCGTGAAGCGATTCATCACCTCCGGTGAGCACGACATGGAGGAGAACATCCTCCACTACGTCCTCGCCCGCCCCGAGGGCCACGGCCCCGGCACCAAGGGCCTGTCGCTCTTCCTCGTCCCGAAGTACCTGTTCGACTTCGAGACCGGCGAGCTGGGCGAGCGCAACGGCGTCTACGCCACGAACGTCGAGCACAAGATGGGCCTGAAGGCCTCCAACACCTGCGAGATGACCTTCGGCGACCAGCACCCCGCCAAGGGCTGGCTGATCGGCGACAAGCACGACGGCATCCGCCAGATGTTCCGCATCATCGAGTTCGCCCGCATGATGGTCGGCACGAAGGCGATCTCCACGCTGTCGACGGGCTACCTGAACGCGCTGGAGTACGCCAAGGAGCGCGTCCAGGGCCCGGACCTGGCGAACTTCATGGACAAGACCGCGCCCAAGGTCACCATCACCCACCACCCCGACGTCCGCCGCTCGCTGATGACGCAGAAGGCGTACGCGGAGGGCATGCGCGCGCTGGTGCTCTACACGGCGTCCATCCAGGACGAGATCCAGGTCAAGGAGGCCGCCGGCGAGGACGCCTCCGCGCTGGAGGCCCTGAACGACCTGCTCCTGCCGATCGTGAAGGGCTACGGCTCCGAGAAGGGCTACGAGCAGCTCGCCCAGTCGCTGCAGACCTTCGGCGGCTCCGGCTTCCTGCAGGAGTACCCGATCGAGCAGTACATCCGCGACGCCAAGATCGACACCCTGTACGAGGGCACGACGGCGATCCAGGGCCAGGACTACTTCTTCCGGAAGATCGTCCGCAACCAGGGCGCCGCGCTGAACTCGCTCGCCGAGGACATCAAGAAGTTCCTGGCGCTCGGTGAGGGCGGCGCGGAGCTGGCCGGCGCCCGCGAGCACCTCGCGAAGGCCGCCGTCGAGCTGGAGGCGATCGTCGGCCTGATGCTGACCGACCTCGCTGCCACCGAGCAGGACGTCAAGAACATCTACAAGGTGGGCCTGAACACCACCCGCCTGCTGCTGGCCTCCGGTGACGTGGTCGTCGGCTACCTGCTGCTCAAGGGTGCCGCGGTCGCCGCGGAGAAGCTGGAGTCGGCCTCCGCCAAGGACAAGGCGTTCTACACGGGCAAGATCGCCGCGGCGAAGTTCTTCGCGGCCAACGTCCTGCCGGGCGTCACCGGTGCGCGCAAGCTCGCCGAGGGCGTCGAGCTGGACCTGATGGAGCTGGACGAGGCCGCCTTCTAGTCGGCCCCTTCCAGTCGGCGAAGGGGCGCCGCCGGCGCCCCTTTCCAGCCACCCGTTCCAGTCACTCACGGACATTCCACATCGCCCTTACGAGGGCCCGCTCCCCTTCACCGGGAGCGGGCCCTCGTACGTCGTTAAGGTGAACCCCATGAGCGAACCCCCCCGCTTCGACCGCGGCCACACCGACGACCTCATGTCCTTCCTGGCGGCGAGCCCGACGCCGTACCACGCCGTGGCGAACACCGCCGAACGGCTGGAAAAGGCCGGATTCAGGCAGGTCTCGGAGACGGACGCCTGGGACGGGACGAGCGGCGGCAAGTACGTGCTGCGCGGTGGCGCGATCGTGGCCTGGTACGTCCCCGAAGGCGCGGCGCCCCACACGCCGTACCGGATCGTCGGCGCGCACACGGACTCCCCGAACCTGCGCGTGAAGCCGCTGCCCGACACGGGCGCGCACGGCTGGCGGCAGGTCGCCGTGGAAATCTACGGCGGACCGCTCCTCAACTCCTGGCTCGACCGCGACCTGGGCATCGCGGGCCGGCTGACGATGCGGGACGGTACGACGCGGCTGGTGAACGTGGACCGGCCGCTGCTGCGCGTCCCCCAACTCGCCATCCACCTGGACCGTTCCGTGTCGGCGGAGGGGCTCAAGCTCGACAAGCAGCGGCATCTGCAGCCCATTTGGGGCCTCGGCGGCGATGTGCGCGACGGCGACCTGATCGCGTTCCTGGAGGAGACGGCCGGGCTGCCGGCGGGCGAGGTCACCGGCTGGGACCTGATGGTGCACTCCGTGGAGCCGCCGGCCTACCTGGGCCGGGACAAGGAGCTCGTCGCCGGCCCGCGCATGGACAACCTGCTCTCGGTGCACGCCGGGACTGCGGCGCTGGCCGCGGTGGCCGGCTCGGGCACCGCACTGCCGTACATCCCGGTGCTGGCCGCCTTCGACCACGAGGAGAACGGCTCGCAGAGCGACACGGGTGCCGACGGGCCGCTGCTGGGCGGCGTCCTGGAGCGATCGGTGTACGCGCGCGGGGGATCGTACGAGGACCGGGCGCGGGCGTTCGCCGGCACGGTCTGTCTGTCGTCCGACACGGGCCACGCGGTCCACCCCAACTACGCGGAGCGCCACGACCCGACGCACCACCCGCGCGTCAACGGCGGGCCGATCCTGAAGGTCAACGTCAACAACCGCTACGCGACGGACGGTTCGGGCCGGGCGGTGTGGGCGGCGGCCTGCGAGAAGGCCGACGTGCCCTTCCAGTCCTTCGTCTCCAACAACTCCATGCCCTGCGGCACGACGATCGGCCCGATCACCGCGGCCCGGCACGGCATCAAGACCGTCGACATCGGCGTGGCGATCCTCTCCATGCACAGTGCGCGGGAGTTGTGCGGCGCGCAGGACCCGTGGCTGCTCGCGAACTCGTTGGTGGCGTTCCTGGAGGGGTAGTTCCTCACGGGTGGGGTACTCGCCTCCGACCGGAACCACCGGACCGGACAGGGAGGCGACAGCTCATGGGCCTCGGCGGGTGCATCATCCTCATCGCCGCGGGAGCCATCCTCACGTTTGCGACAGACTGGAATATGGAGGGGGTCAATCTCGACCTGGTCGGGATCATCCTCATGATCGTGGGGCTCATCGGCGTCACGACCTTCAGCAGCATCGCCAGGCGCAAGCGCGTGGTGGTGCCGCCGACGACACCGGTCGTCGGCGAGCAGCCCCATCGGCGGGACGGCTACAGCGACGGCTACGGCGCCTGAGACTCCTCAGTCCGCCGGTGGGAGTGGAGGGTGCGGGAGATCGGTGTCCGCACCCTCCCCTTCGCCGCGCGAGACGGGTCTCAGCCCGTCGGCCTACAGACGGCGTTTCGGGGCGTGCGGCGGGGAACCCCTCGTGTCATGAGATTCCTCGTACGCGACCGGCTCCTCGGCTTCGGTGACGACTACTGGATCGAGGACGACCGGGGCAACAAGGTGTTCCTCGTCGACGGCAAGGCGATGCGGCTGCGGGACACCTTCGAGCTGAAGGACGCCCAAGGGCACGTCCTCATCGACATCCACCAGAAGATGCTCGCCCTGCGCGACACGATGGTGATCGAACGGGCCGGCGAACCGCTCGCGACGATCCGCCGCAAGCGGCTGTCCCTGCTGCGCAACCACTACCGGGTGTCCCTGGCGGACGGCAGCACGGAACTCGACGTCAGCGGCAAGATCCTCGACCGCGAGTTCGCCGTCGAGTACGACGGCGAGCTACTGGCCGTGGTCTCCCGCCGGTGGCTGCACGTGCGGGAGACGTACGGCGTGGACGTCGTACGGGACGACGCCGATCCGGCGCTGCTGATCGCGGTGGCGGTGTGCGTGATCCACCTGGCGGAGAAGGAGCGGGGCGACGACTGACGGCGGCGGCCGGGGGAGTGCCGTGGCCGCGGACGGTGCGCGCCGTCAGCGACGCGGCGCCGTCAGGCCCAGCATCCGGTCCTTGAGCGCCGGGAACTGATCCCGCGTCACCGCGACCTTCCCGGGGTCGAACTCCACCGCCAGGACCTGCTCCCCCGCACCGGCCTGCGCCAGCACCTCGCCCCACGGATCGACCACGATCGAGTGACCGGCCTGTGGAACTCCCGCGTGCGTCCCGGCCGTTCCACAGGCGAGCACGAACGCCTGGTTCTCCACCGCCCGCGCCTGAGCCAGCAGCGTCCAGTGCGCCCGGCGGCGCTCCGGCCAGCCCGCCGGAATGACCAGGGTCTCGGCGCCGGCGTCGACGAGGCCGCGGAAGAGTTCGGGGAACCGCAGGTCGTAGCACGTGGCCACACCAAGGGTGGTCTCGGGCAGCCGGACCGTCACCAGTTCGCCGCCCGCGCCCATCAGCACGGCCTCGCCCTTGTCGAAGCCGAAACGATGGATCTTGCGGTAGGCGGCGGCCAGATCACCGGAAGGGGAGAAGACGAGAGAGGTGTTGTAGAGCGGCCCTTCGGGGTCACGCTCAGGGATGGAGCCCGCGTGCAGCCACACGCCCGCGTCGCTCGCGGCCTTCGCCATCGCCTCGTACGTCGGCCCTTCGAGCGGCTCGGCCGCACTGCCGAACTCCTCGTAGGCGAACGCCCCGGTGGTCCACAGCTCGGGCAGGACGACCAGATCCGCACCCGCCTGGTCCCGCACCAGCGAGGCGACCCTCATCCGACGCGATTCGACCGATTCGCCCTCATTGACGTCGATCTGAAGCAGAGAGGCGCGCACACTACCACCGTCCTGGCATTCGAGCGGTCCACACGGGCATCCACGCGGGGCCTACGATCGTCACACGAAAGCACTGCCGGGGTGCCTCACAGCAGCGTAACTTAGCGTTTCGAGACACCCGCCGACAGCAGCCGCCGCCCACTGGCACCGCCGCCACAACCTGCCCGCGTACAGACGTTCCAACCGCCGAGGGGTCCCGTTTCCGTGAGTCTGCATCCCACCCTCCAGCCCTACGCCGACGCCTGGACCCACTCCATCGAAGCGATATCCGAGCTGGTGACGCCGCTTGTGGAAGGTGAGTGGAATCGGCGTACGCCCTGCCCCGGCTGGTCGGTCCGCGACGTCGTGTCCCATGTCATCGGGCTGGACTGCGAGATGCTCGGCGACCCGCGCCCCATCCACACGCTCCCGCGCGACCTCTTCCACGTCACCAACGACCAGCAGCGCTACATGGAGATGCAGGTCGACGTCCGCCGCCACCACACGGCGCCGGAAATGACGTCCGAGCTGGAGTACACGGTCATCCGCCGCAACCGCCAGCTGCGCAACGAGACCCGCGACCCCGGCACCAAGGTGCGCGGCCCGCTGGGGGCCGAGCTCACCCTTGAGGAGTCGATGCGGACCCACGCGTTCGACATCTGGGTGCACGAACAGGACCTGCGCGCGGCTCTCGGCCGCCCCGGCAACCTCGACTCCCCCGGCGCGCACATCGCCCGCGACGTCCTGCTCTCCAAGCTGCCGGACATCGTCGCCACCAAGGCGGGCGCGCCCCGCAGCTCGGCGATCGTCCTCGACGTGCACGGCCCGATCGAGTTCCTGCGCACGATCCGCATCGACATCCAGGGCCGCGGCACCCTCGAAACGGCCCCCGCGCTGGGCCCCGCCGCCACCCTCACCCTCGACTGGGAGACCTACGTCCGCCTGGCCTGCGGCCGCATCACGCCGGAGTCGGCGGCGGACCGGCTGAAGTCGGAGGGCGACGCGGACCTGACGGCGGCCATCCTGCGGAACTTCACCGTCACGCAGTAGGAGTCCTCAGGGCGCCGGGTTCCGCGCGGCGGCTGCCCGTTATTCGCTGTCCGCGGCAGGGGACGCGGGGTTAGCGTGCGTGCCGTGACTGACACGACAACTGAAACCGAGGCCGGCCCCGGCCCCCGTACCGACGGACCGCCCCGCCTCACCCGGTTGACCTTCCACGGTCCGCTGTCCGAGGCACGGGCGCAGGGTCTCGTCCAGCGGCTCACCCGTACGAACCCGACGTCGGTCCTCGACATCGGCTGCGGCTGGGGCGAGCTGATGCTGCGCGTCCTGGCCGCCGCGCCCGACGCGACGGGGACCGGCATCGACATCAAGGCCGAGGACCTCGCGCGCGGCCGCCGCCTGGCCGAGGCCCGAGGGCTGGCGGGCCGGGCCGAGTTCGTCGAGGAGTCCGCGGTCGGGACCGCACGCGGTCCGGCCGACCTGGTCCTGTGCGTCGGGGCGAGCCAGGCCCTGAGCTCGGCCGAGCCGCCGCAGCTCCTCATAGATGCCCTGCGCGAACTGCGCCGCCTGGTCGCCGACGGCGGACGCGTGCTGCTCGGGGAGGGCTTCTGGCAGCGCACGCCGACCCCTGCCGAACTGTCCGGTATGTGGCCCGGAGCGACCCCCTCCGACCACCACGACCTCGCCACCCTGCTCGACCTCGTGGTCGACGCCGGTTTCCGCCCGGAGTGGACGGAGACGGCGGCCCTCGGCGAGTGGGAGGAGTTCGAGTCGGCGTACCAGGCGGACGTCGAGATCTGGCTGGCCGAACACCCGGATCACCCGCTCGCGGCCGAGACGCGCGAGCGCCTCGACCGGCATCGCGCCCAGTGGATGAGCTACCGCGGGGTGCTCGGGATCGCCTACCTCACGCTCGTACCCGTGCGCGGCTGACGCTCGGGCCGGCTACGCCGGTACGTGTACGGTCTCCACCCTGCTGGCGACCAGCCGTTCCCGCTCCCTGCGCGCCGCCCGGCCGCGCAGTCGCAGGATCTGGCTGACGCCCAGGGCCTGGAGGACGAACACCGCCGAGAAGGCGACGGCGTAGTCGTCCCCCGTCGCGTCGAGCAGCACGCCGATCGCGAACAGCGTCGTCATCGAGGCCACGAAACCACCCATGTTGGTGATCCCGGACGCCGTCCCCTGACGCTCCGGCGGATTGGCCGGCCGCGCGAAGTCGAAGCCGAGCATGGAGGCCGGCCCGCACGCCCCGAGCACCGTGCACAGCACGATCAGCAGCCACATCGGCGCCGTCTCACCGGGCCAGGCCAGCGTGGTCGCCCACAGCGCCGCCGTCGCCCCCACCGTGCCCAGCGCCAGCGGCAGCCGCGCCTCGTGGTGCCGGGCGACGACCTGGCCGTAGACGAGGCCCACGACCATGTTCGACAGCACGACCAGGGTGAGCAGTTCACCGGCCGTCGCCCGGGACAGTCCCTGCGCCTCCACCAGGAACGGCATGCCCCACAGCAGCAGGAACACCATCGCCGGGAACTGCGTCGTGAAGTGCACCCACAGTCCGAGCCGGGTGCCGGGCTCCCGCCAGGACGCGGCTATCTGACGTCGTACGTACGCCGACCCCTGGTGCGGCGGCGGCTCCGGCTCGTGCCCCTCGGGGTGGTCCCTCAGGAACAGCAGGAGCAGGACGAGTACGACGACACCGGCGGCCGCGCTGCCCGCGAACGCCGCCGTCCAGCCCACGCCGTGCAGCAGCCGCGCCAGGACCAGCGTGGAGACGAGATTGCCCGCCATGCCCGCGAGGCCCGCGAGCTGCGCGATCAGCGGGCCGCGCCGGGCCGGGAACCATCGGGTGCCGAGCCGCAGCACGCTGATGAACGTCATCGCGTCGCCGCAGCCCAGCAGGGCGCGCGAGGCGAGAGCCGTGCCGTACGAAGGCGAGAAGGCGAAGCCCAGTTGGCCGGCCGTGAACAGCACCACGCCGATGGCCAGCACCTTCTTGGTGCCGAGCCGGTCGACCAGCAGGCCGACGGGTATCTGCATGCCCGCGTACACCAGCAGTTGCAGGATCGAGAACGTCGACAGCGCCGAGGCGTTCACGTCGAAGCGGTCCGCCGCGTCGAGGCCGGCGACCCCGAGGGAGGTACGGAAGATGACGGCGACGAAGTAGACCGAGACGCCTATGCCCCAGATGGCGACGGCGCGGCGGCCGCCGGGAGGATCGCCCGGCAACGCGGCAGCCTTCATCGCTCCTCACCCCGCGCCAGATGCGAGAACCAGCCGATGTGCCGGTGGACCCTGCCGACGGCCTCCTCGGCGTCCCCGGAGCGCAGGGCCTGCAGGATCTCCTCGTGCTCGACGAGGGTCTTGGCGATCCGGTCGGGGTGGGAGTGCAGGACGGCCACGCCCATGCGCAGTTGCCGGTCGCGCAGTTGGTCGTAGAGCCGCGACAGGATCTCGTTGCCGCCGCTGCGGACGATCTCCACGTGGAAGCACCGGTCGGTGACGGCGGCCCCGGCGAGGTCACCGGCGGCGGCCTGTGCCTTCTGCCGGGCGAGCAGCTCCTCCAGGCGCTCGATGAGTCCGGGGGGCGCGGGGACGGCCTTGCGCGCCGCGTGCTCCTCCACGAGCATCCGCGTCTCCACCACGTCCTTGATCTCCTGTGCGGAGACCGGCAGGACCAGTGCGCCCTTCTTCGGGTAGAGCTTGATCAGCCCTTCGACCTCCAGCCGCAGCAGCGCCTCCCGCACCGGGGTTCGCGAGACGCCCACGGCCTCGGCCAGCTCGCCCTCGGTGAGGAGCGTGCCGCCCTCGTAACGGCGGTCCAGGACGCCCTGTTTGACGTGGGTGTAGACGCGGTCGGCGGCGGGTGGCTGCTTGAGCGGGGCGGGTGGGGCGGAAGGCATGGCCACAGCATAGATACAACACGTACGCATGGCGGTCGGCGTCCATCATGCGGACCCCGAAAAGGAATCCCCGGGCAAAGAAGCGGCACCTGCCGCATCCGGTGCACAACCTTCTGTGTTAATTACGTGTCACACACGTGCGGCCCCACCTTCTTCCCCTCCAACTCGGCCGCACTTTCGGGGTATTCGACGTAATCGGGGTATTTAAGTTGATAACCGCCACAAAGGGCCTCCGCGTCCGCAGAGCCGCAGCCGTCGCCGTCACGACCGGTGCCGTGCTCGTGACCGGAGGCCTCACCGCGGCCCCCGCGCAGGCCGTGACGGCGCCCTCCATCACCGCCAAGGGCGGGTACCTGATGAACAGCGCGACCGGCACGACGCTCTTCACCAAGGCCGCTGACACCAAGAGGCTCACCGCCTCCACCACGAAGATCATGACCGCGAAGGTCGTGCTGTCGCAGTCGAACCTGAACCTGGACACCAAGGTGACGATCAAGAAGGAGGTCAGCGATTACATGGTCCGCAAGGGCTACCCGTCGACGGCCCGCCTGATCGTCGGCGACAAGGTGACCGTCCGTCAGCTGCTGTACGGGATGATGCTGCCCTCCGGCTGCGACGCCGCGATGGCCCTCGCCGACAAGTTCGGTTCCGGCACGACGGTCTCGGCCCGCACCAAGAGCTTCATCGGCAAGATGAACACCATGGCCAAGAGCCTGGGCATGACAAACACGAAGTTCGACTCCTTCGACGGCATAAGCAACGGCACCAACGCCTCGACGCCGCGCGACCTGACGAAGCTCGCCCGCAGCGTGATGAAGAGCTCCACGTTCAAGACCGTCGTGAAGACCAAGGCGTACACGGCCAAGACGATCACCAAGACCGGTTCCACCCGCACGATGGCGACGTGGAAGAACACCAACGCGCTGCTCGGCTGGAACGGCACGCTCGGTATCAAGACCGGCTCCGGTACCGAGGCCAAGTACTGCCTCGTCTTCGCCGCCACGATGAACGGCGAGCAGGTCATGGGCGCCGTGCTGACCGCCTCCTCGGAGGCCAACCGCACGGCGGACGTGAAGAAGCTGATCAACTACGGCTACGCCCGGATCAGCTGACACCCCGCGTCACACGCAAAGGGGCGGCCACTGCCGAGTGGCCGCCCCTTTCGCTACCTCCGGTGGCTCACGCCCAGGTGATCAGCCGCTTCGGCTGCTCCAGGATCGCCGCCACGTCCGCCAGCACCTTGGAGCCCAGCTCACCGTCGACCAGCCGGTGGTCGAAGCTGAGCGCCAGCGTGGTGACCTGACGCGGCTTCACCTTGCCCTTGTGGACCCACGGCTGGAGCTTGATCGCGCCGACCGCGAGGATCGCGGACTCGCCGGGGTTCAGGATCGGGGTGCCGGTGTCGACGCCGAAGACGCCGACGTTGGTGATGGTGACCGTGCCGCCCTGCATCGCGGCCGGGGTGGTCTTGCCGTCCCGGGCCGTCGACACCAGCTCGCCGAGCGCCTCGGCCAGTTGCGGGAGCGTCCTGGCGTGGGCGTCCTTGATGTTCGGGACGATCAGGCCGCGCGGGGTCGCCGCCGCGATGCCCAGGTTGACGTAGTGCTTCTGCACGATCTCCTGGTTCACCTCGTCCCAGGAGGCGTTGACGTCCGGGTTGCGCTTGATCGCGACCAGCAGGGCCTTGGAGATCAGCAGCAGGGGGTTCACGCGCAGGCCCGCGAACTCCTTGTCCGCCTTGAGCTCCTCGACCAGCTTCATCGTGCGTGTCACGTCCACCGTCACGAACTCCGTGACGTGCGGCGCAGTGAACGCGGAGCCGACCATCGCCGCCGCCGTCGCCTTGCGCACGCCCTTGACCGGGATACGGGTCTCACGGGCCGTGTCGTACGTGGCGGCCGCGGCCATCGGGGCCGGGGCGGCGACCGGGGCGGCGGCCGGGGCCGCCTGGAGCGCCGGCTCGGCAGCCGGCGCGGACGGGGCCACCGCCGCGTGGACGTCCTCGCGCGTGATGATGCCGTCGGGACCGGTCGGAGTCACCGTGGCCAGGTCGACGCCCAGGTCCTTCGCCAGCTTGCGCACCGGCGGCTTCGCAAGCGGCCGGCCGGACGTCACGGCCGGCGCGGGGCCGTGGCCGTTCAGCTCGGACTGCAGTGCCTGCGCCGCCGTCGGGGGCTCCTGCTGCGGGATGTCGGCGCCCTTGCGCGGGCGGCGCTTCGTCGAGGTCTGGGCCACGCCGTAACCGACCAGGACCGGCTGGCGGCCCGAGCCCTCCGGCTTGGGCTCCTCCTGAGCGGCCTCCGGCTGCGCGGCCGGCGCCGGAGCGGCTGGGGCCGGAGCGGCCGGCGCGGCCCCGCCCGCCAGGTCCACCGCGATGATCGCCGTACCGACGTCCACCGTGGTGCCCTCGGGGAAGTGCAGCTCGCGGACCACCCCGTCGTACGGGATGGGCAGCTCGACGGCCGCCTTGGCCGTCTCCACCTCGCACACCACCTGGCCGTCGGTGACCGTGTCGCCCGGCTGGACGTACCACTTGAGGATTTCGGCCTCGGTGAGTCCCTCGCCCACGTCGGGCATCTTGAACTCGCGCACGGACGCTTCCGTCATCGTCGTCACGACCCTCTCCTCAGTACGCCAGGGCACGGTCGACGGCGTCGAGTACCCGGTCCAGGCCCGGCAGGTACTCCTCCTCCAGACGCGCCGGCGGATACGGGGCGTGATAGCCGCCCACCCGCAGCACCGGGGCCTCCAGGTGATAGAAGCAGCGCTCCGTGATCCGGGCGGCGATCTCCGCGCCCGAGCCGAAGAACACCGGGGCCTCGTGGACCACCACCAGGCGGCGGGTCTTCTCGACCGACGTCTGGATGGAGTCGAAGTCCAGAGGGGAGACCGAGCGCAGGTCCAGGACCTCCAGGTTGCGGCCCTCCTCGGCGGCCGCGGCGGCGACCTCCTGGCAGAGCTTGACCATCGGGCCGTACGCGGCCAGCGTGAGGTCCGTACCCTCGCGCACGACCTTCGCCTTGTGCAGCGGGCCGGGGATGGCCTCGGTGCTGACCTCGCCCTTGTCCCAGTAGCGCCGCTTGGGCTCGAAGAAGATCACCGGGTCGTCGCTCTGGATGGCCTGCTGCATCATCCAGTACGCGTCCGACGCGTTGGACGGCGAGACGATCTTCAGGCCCGCCACGTGCGCGAACAGGGCTTCCGGTGACTCCGAGTGGTGCTCGACCGCGCCGATGCCGCCGCCATAGGGGATGCGGACGACGACCGGGAGCTTGACCTTGCCCAGCGAGCGCGCGTGCATCTTCGCGAGCTGCGTGACGATCTGGTCGTAGGCCGGGAAGACGAAGCCGTCGAACTGGATCTCCACCACGGGGCGGTAGCCGCGCAGGGCCAGGCCGATCGCGGTGCCCACGATGCCCGACTCGGCCAGCGGGGTGTCGATGACCCGGCTCTCGCCGAAGTCCTTCTGCAGGCCGTCGGTGACCCGGAAGACGCCGCCGAGCTTGCCGACGTCCTCGCCCATGATGAGGACCTTGGGGTCCGCGTCGAGCGCGTGCCGCAGCGATTCGTTGATCGCCTTGGCCAGAGCCATGCTCTTGACTGTCTCCGCTGCCATGTCAGGCCCCCTCTACGTCCGCGAACGACGCCTGGTAGGCGGCGAACTGGGCGCGCTCCTCGTCGACGAGCGCATGCCCGTCCGCGTACACGTTCTCGAAGATGGCGAAGTGGTCCGGGTCCGGCATGGCACGGACCGCCTCACGCACTCCCTTGCCCAACGCCTCGCTCTCGGTCTCCAGTTCCGCGAAGAATCCCTCGTCCGCGTGGTTTGAAGCCTCGAGGTACCGGCGAACGCGCAGGATCGGGTCCTTCGCCTCCCAGGCCTCGCGCTCCTCGTCGGCCCGGTACTTCGTCGGGTCGTCGGATGTGGTGTGGGCGCCCATGCGGTACGTGTACGCCTCGACCAGCGTCGGTCCCTCACCGTTGCGGGCGCGCTCCAGCGCCCACTTCGTCACGGCCAGGCAGGCCAGGACGTCGTTGCCGTCGACGCGGACGCCGGGGAAGCCGTAGCCCTGCGCGCGCTGGTAGAGCGGCACCCGGGTCTGCTTCTCGGTCGGCTCGGAGATCGCCCACTGGTTGTTCTGGCAGAAGAACACCACGGGGGCGTTGTAGACCGCGGAGAAGGTGAAGGACTCGGCAACGTCACCCTGGCTGGAGGCACCGTCGCCGAAGTACGCGATCACCGCGCTGTCGGCGCCGTCCTTGGCGATGCCCATCGCGTAGCCGGTGGCGTGCAGCGTCTGGGAGCCGATGACGATCGTGTAGAGCTGGAAGTTGTTGCTGTTCGGGTCCCAGCCGCCGTTGTTCACCCCGCGGAACATGCCCAGCAGGTTGGTCGGGTCGACCCCGCGGCACCAGGCCACGCCGTGCTCGCGGTAGGTGGGGAAGACGTAGTCGTCCTCGCGGGTGGCGCGGCCGGAGCCGATCTGGGCGGCCTCCTGGCCGAGCAGCGACGCCCACAGGCCCAGCTCGCCCTGGCGCTGCAGGGACGTGGCCTCGGCGTCGAAGCGGCGGGTGAGCACCATGTCGCGGTAGAGGCCGCGGAGCTCCTCGGGGGTGATGCCGGCGACGTACTTGTCGTACTCGGCGTTCTTGACGCGCTTGCCCTCGGGCGTCAGCAATTGCACGAGCTCGGGGTCCGTGCTCGGCGATTTCCTTGCGGTTGTCTTGCCGGCCGTGCTCTTGGTACCGGCGCTGCGTCGCGGCTTGCGCGCGGCAGTGCTCTCCACGGTCACGTGTGCTCCTCCGTCGGTCCGGCTACCCGGGTTCGCCGGGTGCCAGTGCGGCTCACCTGAAGCCCTACGGACGCACAGGGTGGGTGCGGCTCGTTGGGGGACAGGCGTGACAGGTGCCCCGGCGAGCGCCCTGCAAAAGGCACGTTACCCAGTGCTCCACATTTCTGTGAAACCCCTCCTGACCTGCGATTTTGCTTGGATTTCCAAGTAAATCGCGAATGTCGGGAACAAGTCCTGGTCACAGCCTTGCAGGGGGCCGGAACAACGGCACGTTATATCGGTGACCCAGGACACGGGAAGAGTCGCCGGACGTGAATTCGCGGCCGGGGGCGACCTCGGAGTACCACCCGGTCGGCCGATACGTCCCGAAAACGCCACGCGCGCGTGCACCCCGTCACCGGGCCGCACGCGCGCGTACAGACTGTTTTGCGCCAGGGAGGGGTCAGCCGCCCTCGACGCCGCCCGTCGGCGGTGTCGGCAGCGTGGGATCCTCGGTCGGCTCGTCCGTCGGCTCGGCCGTGGTCGGCTCGTCCGTCGGCTCGGTGGTGGTCGGCTCCTCCGTGGGCTCCTCGGTCGGCTCCTGCGTCGGCTCGTCCGTCGGCTCGTCCGTCGGCGTGTCCGAGGGCGTGTAGTCCGGGTCGGTGCCCGTGCCGGAACCGTCGTCCGTGACCTCGTCGGTCGGTTCCTGCGTCGGCTCGTCCGTCGGCTCGTCGGTGGCCTTGTCCTCGTCGGTGGTCTGCGAGGTGGTCGGCGTCTGCTTGGTGTCGTCGCCGCCACCACCGCCGCCGCCGTTGTTCAGCGCCAGCGCGACACCCGCCGCGATGGCGATCACCGCGAGGACGGCGAGGATCCACAGCTTGCCGCGGCCGCTGCCCCGGTTGCCGCGTCCCTCGAAGCCGCCGTCGTCACCGCCGTGGTACCCGGAGGGCAGGATCGGCTTCGGGATCTGCGTGGTGCCGGAGCCGGGATCGCCGGGGTGTCCCATGACGGTGGTGTTCGCGAAGCCCGCCGCCGGGGTGTGCCGGCCCTCGTGCATCGTCACCGGGCCGGTGTTCCAGGTGCCGGTGTGGCCACCCTGGTCGTACAGCATCTGGAGGCCGTACTGGACGAGGCCGCGCATCTCCTCGGCCGTCTGGAAGCGGTCGTCCGGCTCCTTGGCGAGGGAGCGCATGACCAGGCCGTCGAGCTCCGGCGGCACGGCGTCGGAGGTCTCGGACGGCGGGGTCGGGATGTCCTGGACGTGCTGGTAGACCACCGACAGCGGCGTCTCGCCGGTGAACGGCGGGCGCAGCGCGAGCAGTTCGTAAAGGAGGCAGCCCGTCGCGTACAGGTCGGAGCGGTGGTCGACCGCCTTGCCGAGCGCCTGCTCGGGCGACAGGTACTGCGGGGTGCCCATGACCATGCCGGTCTGCGTCATCGTCGACTGCGCGCCGTGCAGGGCGCGGGCGATGCCGAAGTCCATCACCTTCACTGCGCCGTTGTTGGTGATGATGACGTTGGCGGGCTTGATGTCGCGGTGCACGATGCCGTGCTGGTGCGAGTAGGCGAGGGCCTCCAGCACACCGGACACGATGATCAGGGCCTGCTCGGGGCCGGGCGCCTCGGCGTTGAGGAGGAGGTCGCGGATGGTGCGGCCCTCGACGATCTCCATCACGATGTACGGCACGCTGTGCGCGCCCACGACGTCCTCGCCGGAGTCGTACACGGCGACGATCGCATGGTGGTTGAGGCCGGCCACCGACTGGGCCTCGCGCGTGAAGCGGGCCTTGGAGACCGGGTCCTCGGCGAGGTCGGAGCGCAGCAGCTTGACCGCCACGGTGCGTCCGAGGCGTACGTCCTCGGCCGCGAACACCTCGGCCATGCCGCCCCGGCCGAGTCTGCGGGTCAGCCGGTATCGGCCGTCCCCGACAAGTCCGCCATTACCCCACATTTCCGGCGTGTCTGACATACCGCCGCCAGCCGCCTCGGGGTCGGACGGGCCCTGAGCGCGCTGCTGCTGTGCCATCGGTCCTCGCCGTCGTTTCTGCCCGCGGTGCGCGCGGTGTTGTTACGGTCTCCGTCGGCCACGCTACAGCCTCAAAGCAAGCCGTCGGTCCGAGACGGTGGCCCCGGCCTGACGCAGACGGACCGGCCATCAAACCGTTACCCCGTCCCGTCGTGCAAATCCTGTGCACCGGCCGTACAGCCCCTGTAACGCTTCCGCGACGCTCCCTTCGCGTACGGTCACGGAACGGGCACCGCGCTTGACCTGTCAGTGCCGTGGGGCAGACTTGGCCGGGAATACCACATTGGATCACTCGGGATCGCTGGATCCACGGCACTCGCAGGCGCCCGAGAGGGTACGGGGGACGCAGAACATGAGCCAGGACGGCGCACAGGGCCAGAACGCGGGGCGGTCGCTGGCCGGCGGCCGCTATCAGCTGCGCGACCTGCTCGGCCAGGGCGGCATGGCCGCCGTGCATCTCGCCTACGACTCCGTGCTCGACCGGCAGGTCGCGGTCAAGACGCTGCACACCGAACTCGGCCGCGAACAGGCCTTCCGCGAGCGCTTCCGCCGCGAGGCCCAGGCCGTGGCGAAGCTCACGCACACCAACATCGTCTCGGTCTTCGACACCGGCGAGGACGATGTCGACGGCATGACGACGCCGTACATCGTCATGGAGTACATCGAGGGCAGCCCGCTCAGCTCCGTCTTCGACAAGGACGTACGGCAGTTCGGGGCGATGCCCGCCGACAAGGCACTGAAGATCACCGCGGACGTGCTTGCGGCGCTGGAGATCAGCCACGAGATGGGCCTGGTCCACCGGGACATCAAGCCGGGCAACGTGATGATGAACAAGCGCGGCGTCGTCAAGGTCATGGACTTCGGCATCGCACGCGCCATGCAGTCCGGTGTGACGTCGATGACACAGACCGGCATGGTGGTCGGCACCCCGCAGTACCTCTCGCCGGAACAGGCGCTGGGGCGGGGCGTGGACGCCCGCTCCGACCTCTACTCCGTCGGCATCATGCTGTTCCAACTGGTCACCGGGCGGCTGCCGTTCGACGCGGACTCGCCGCTGGCGATCGCGTACGCGCACGTGCAGGAGGAGCCGGTCGCTCCGTCCTCGATCAACAGCGCCCTGCCGCCGGCTGTGGACGCGCTGGTCGCCCGCGCCCTGAAGAAGAACCCGAACGAGCGCTTCCCGAGCGCCGAGTCCATGCGCGACGAGTGCCTGCGCGTGGCCGCGTCCTGTCAGGCGGCCCCGCCCAGCATCGTGCCGGGCTCGCAGACGCAGAGCGGCCAGGGCGTCGGCGCCTCGGTGTTCCCTCCGGTCGGCCAGACGCCCCCGCCCGCGGGCCACGTCCAGACGCCGTACCAGCAGACGCCGGCCCCGAACCCGTACGGCACCCCGCCGCCGTCGATGCCTTCGCCGGCGTACGGCTACCCGCAGCAGCCGGGCTACCAGACGCCGGCGCCGGCCTCGTACTCCCCGCAGCCGGGCCACCCGACCCCGCCGCCGTACAGCATGTCGCCCCAGACACGGCCCACTTCGGGCGGCGGCAAGAGCAACCGGCCGATGATCATCGGCTCCGTCATCGTGTCCGTCGTCGCGGTGGGCGGCCTGATCGCTGCCCTGACGCTGAAGGGCGGCGGCACCGAGGACGACGGGGGCGCAAGCGGCGGCAGCGGCGGCACGACCGCCACGGAGTCGGCGACCAAGGCAGCGGGATACCGGGCGGGCGACAGCGAGAACACGGTCGAGACGACCGAATGCACCGAGCCGCGGGAGTCGTACCTCGACCCCGACAAGGTGACGATGCCGGACATGACGTTCAAGTACTGGCCGTCGGTCGTCGAGTGCCTCAAGGCCGCCGGGTGGGACGTCAAGAAGGTCGACACCGACGAGAACACCTTCGGCGAGGGCACCGTCATGCGGCAGTCGCCCGAGAAGGGTACGGATTTCGACCCGGACGACCCGCCGGAGATGACGTTCACGGTCTCGACGGGCAATCCGGAGTCGGACTGATCCCGTGAACCGAAAGGGCCCGGCAGCATCGGCTGCCGGGCCCTTCGCGTACGCGGTGGGGGGTCCTACGGGGCGGGTGTGTCCTACAGGTACGGGCCGCCCGAGCGGCCGCCCGGCTGCTGCTCGCCGTCCTCATGGCCGCCGACGCCGGGCGGGAGGGCGCGGCGCATCTGCTCCAGCTGGGCCCGCGCGGCCATCTGCTGGGCGAAAAGCGTGGTCTGGATGCCGTGGAACAGGCCCTCCAGCCAGCCGACCAACTGGGCCTGCGCGATCCGCAGTTCCGCGTCGCTCGGTGTCGCCTCGTCCGTGAACGGCAGAGAGAGCCGCTCCAGCTCCTCGACGAGTTCCGGGGCCAGGCCGTCCTCCAGTTCCTTCACGGAGCTGGCGTGGATCTCCTTGAGCCGGACGCGGCTCGCCTCGTCCAGCGGCGCCACGCGGACCTCTTCGAGCAGCTGCTTGATCATGCTTCCGATCCGCATGACCTTCGCCGGCTGCTCCACCATCTCCGTCACCGGAACCTCGCGGGAGTCCTCGTCTGCTCCGCCGCCGATGGCCATCCCGTCCTGGCCCACGACCAGGATCTGGGGGTTCTCCGACGACCGTTCGTTCCTCGGCATCTCCATGCCGCCATTCTCTCGCACCCGTACAGCTCATCATCGTGGTGCCCCCTGTGCAGGGTGATCCACCGTTTACGGTGCGGGAGATTCCGTCAGGCGGTCGATCGGGTGGCGGTCCCCGAAATGCCGGGTTTGTCAGGTCTTGTGAGTCTTGTTCCATGACTTCATGGCTGGGGGCCGGACGGGTGGGACGGGGGCGACCGCGGGAGCTGCGCGCTGCGGGTTTGCTGGGGGTGCTGGCGCTGGGGCTGATCCTGGGGCCGGGCGGATCTGTGATGGCGTACAGCCTCGAGGGGACGCGTGGCGCTGCCCCGACCGGGGCTTCCTCCGACGCCGGCACCGGGTCCCGGGCTCTCTCCGATGCCAGGACCGGGTCGCGGGCGCCCTCCGGCGCCAGAGCCGGGTCCAGCGCCCCCTCCGGCTCCACGGGCGAGTCCAGGGGCTCCTACGGCCCCACCAGCACGCCCCGGCCCGGCCCGGCCGCTACATCCCCGGGGCCCTCCGGCTCGACGACGGCGCCCCGGGCCTCCTCCGGGCCCACGGGCTCCCCCGCAGCAACCGCTCCTGAGGGCTCCGGCGGCTCCGCCCCCGAGCCCGGGCCCCCCTCCGGCTCGCCCCCGGCGTCCGCGGTCCCCTCCGCCTCCCCCACGGCGTCCGGGAAACCCGGTGCGCACTGGGAGGTCGGGAGGCCGTACGGGGACATGAAGCCCGGCGCAGCGCCCACCTCCACGGCACACGGCCCCGCCGCCTCCCGTCCCAGTCCCTCCGACGGCCCGTCCCGGGCCGGGAGCCGGGCCGGTGAGGGGCGCGAGCGGCCGGGACGGGAGAAGGGGCCGCTGGAGGACGAGGAAGCCGCGACGGGGCGGGAGCCCGACCGCGAAGAGGAGGGTGACGGCTCCACGCGGCCGGAGTCGGAGGGCGATGACGACGGGGGTACGGCGACCGAGAGCTCGGAGGCCGCCGCAGAGACCTCCGCCCCGGCGACCCACCCCGCACACCGGCCCGTCACGCACGCCGAGGATCCCGCCGAACCGGTGCTGCAGGTGCTCCCCCTCGGTGCCGGGCTGGTGCTCATCGGGCTCGGCCTGGGCCTCGCCTTCGTGGGTCTCAGGCTGCGGCGCGGCTAGGGGGTGGCCGCTCGCGCCGCCCTGACCGTCCTGACCGCCCTACGGCTACGGCACGACCAGGAGCACCTTGCCCACGTGACCGCTGTCCTCCAGCACCCGGTGCGCCCCGGCGGCGTCGTTCATCGGCATCTCGCGGTCCACCACCGGCCGTACGTGCCCGGCATCCAGCAGGGGCCAGACGTGCTCGCGAACGGCCGCGACGATCGCCGCCTTCTCGCCGAGGGGCCGGGCACGCAGCGAGGTCGCGCTGACGGCACCCCGCTTGGCCAGGAGCGCACCGATGTTGAGCTCGCCCTTGACGCCGCCCTGCAGGCCGATGATGGCGAGGCGGCCGTTCACGGCGAGGGTCTGGACGTTGCGGTCGAGGTACTTGGCGCCCATGTTGTCGAGGATGACGTCGGCTCCGGCCCCGTCGGTGGCCTCCTTGACCTCGGCGACGAAGTCCTGCTCCCGGTAGTTGACGAGGATGTCGGCACCCAGCTCGGCACACCGGTCGAGCTTGTCCTTGCTGCCCGCCGTGACCGCGACCTTGGCCCCGACGGCCTTGGCCAGCTGGATGGCCATGGTGCCGATGCCGCTCGAACCGCCGTGCACGAGCAGGGTCTCACCGGGGCGCAGATGCGCGACCATGAAGACGTTCGACCAGACCGTGCAGACCACCTCGGGCAGCGCGGCGGCCTGTGTGAGGCTCACGCCCTTGGGCACGGGCAGCAGCTGGCCTGCCGGTACGGCGACCTTCTCGGCGTAGCCGCCGCCCGCGAGCAGCGCGCACACCTCGTCGCCGACAGCCCAGCCGGAGACGCCGGGACCGATCTCGGAGATCCGGCCGGAGCACTCCAGACCGGGGTACGGGGAGGCGCCGCGCGGCGGGTTGTAGAAGCCCTGCCGCTGCAGGATGTCGGCGCGGTTGACGGCCCCGGCCACCACATCGACCAGCACCTCGCCCTCTCCGGCGACGGGATCGGGGACCTCGTCCCACACCAGCGCCTCGGGCCCACCAGGTTCGGGAATCGTGATCGCATGCATGGGACGGACGCTACTCCTCGGCCCTCGCACCCCGACCGCGGTATTCCCTCCGGAGCCCTCAGCCACCGTCTTCGTGCTTCCGCTCGAGCCCTCCAGCCACCACCCCGTACTCCCGCGCGAGCCCTCCGCCTCGGTCCTCCCGCGCGAGCCGTCCGGCCTGCGCCCCCGTACTCCCGGCGGAGCCCCCGCCTCGGCCCCTGTCCTCCTGCCCGAAGCCCGGGCCCCGGTCCCTGTGCTCCGTGCTCCCAGCGACCTCCGCCCGCCCCGGCCGCGGTACTCCCTCCCGAGCCCCCAGCCACCGTCACCGTTCCCCCGGCGGAGCCCCCCGCCTCGGTCCCCGGTCCCATACCCCTCGGTCCTTGGGCGGGTCATTCGAGAATCCCTGTGCCGCGCCGATGAGTTTGCGCGACCGTAAAGGTCTCCCCATGAGTAGCCCAAGAACGCGGAAGGACCACCCGGAAGGACCCGAAAGCATGAGCACGCAGACGACGTCAGGTCTCGCGATCGAGACCGCCGGCCTGGTGAAGACGTTCGGCGGGACACGGGCCGTCGACGGCGTGGACCTCACGGTTCCGGCCGGCACGGTCTACGGCGTCCTCGGCCCCAACGGCGCCGGAAAGACCACCACGGTGAAGATGCTCGCCACCCTCCTGCGACCCGACGGCGGCGAGGCCCACGTCTTCGGCCACGACGTCATCCGCGAGGCCGACAAGGTACGCGGCCGTGTGAGCCTCACCGGTCAGTACGCCTCCGTGGACGAGGACCTCACCGGCACCGAGAACCTGGTCCTGCTGGGCCGGCTCCTCGGACACGGCAAGCAGGCCGCGCGACAGCGCTCCGCACAGCTCTTGGAGGCCTTCGGGCTGACGGAGGCGGCCGGGAAGCAGGTCAAGAACTACTCCGGCGGCATGCGGCGCCGTATCGACATCGCCGCCTCCATCCTCAACACCCCCGACCTGCTCTTCCTCGACGAGCCGACGACCGGCCTCGACCCGCGCAGCCGCAACCAGGTGTGGGACATCGTGCGCGCGGTCGTCGCCCAGGGCACCACCGTGCTGCTGACCACGCAGTACCTGGACGAGGCCGACCAGTTGGCCTCCCGGATCGCCGTCATCGACCGCGGCAAGGTGATCGCCGAGGGCACCAAGGGCGAGCTCAAGGCGTCCGTGGGCGCCGGTTCCGTCCATCTGCGGCTGCGCGACGCGGCGCAGCGTCCGGAGGCCGAGCGCGTCCTGCGACTTGCCCTGGACGCGGATGTTCAGCTGGAGCCCGATCCCGTGGCCCTCACCGCTCGCGTCGGCTCCGGCGGGAGCAACGGCCAGGGCGCGGCGGAACAGGCCGCCCGCGCGCTCGGCGAGCTGGCCCGCACCGGCATCACCGTCGACAACTTCTCGCTGGGCCAGCCCAGTCTGGACGAGGTGTTCCTCGCCCTCACCGGGCACGACACCCACGACGCTCGCGACAACGACGACCGGACCGACAAGGCCGACAGGACCGGCAAGGACGACAAGGACGGGGTGGCGGCATGAGCACCGTGACGCAGACCGAGAACCAGGAACTCGCCCCCGTCAGCGCCGAGTCGCTCGCGGCGCTGCTGGTCGCGGGGGAGCGGCCGCCGCGGCCCAGCGCCCTGTCGGCCTCGATGACCTTCGGCTGGCGCGCGATCCTGAAGATCAAGCACGTGCCGGAGCAGCTCTTCGACGTCACCGCGTTCCCGATCATGATGGTGCTGATGTACACGTACTTGTTCGGGGGCGCCCTGGCCGGCTCCCCGAAGGAGTACATCCAGTTCCTGCTGCCGGGCATCCTGGTGATGTCGGTCGTGATGATCACGATGTACACGGGCGTCTCGGTGAACACCGACATCGAGAAGGGCGTCTTCGACCGGTTCCGTTCGCTGCCCATCTGGCGGCCGTCGACGATGGTCGGCTATCTGCTGGGCGACGCCCTGCGCTACACGATCGCGTCCGTGGTGATGCTCACCGTCGGCATGATCATCGGCTACCGCCCGGACGGCGGGGTGGTCGGTGTGCTTGCCGGGATCGCCCTGCTGGTCGCGTTCTCGTTCGCGTTCTCATGGGTCTGGACGATGTTCGGGCTGTTGCTGCGCAGCGAGAAGTCGGTGATGGGCGTCAGCATGATGGTGCTGTTCCCGCTGACCTTCCTGTCGAACATCTTCGTCGACCCCAAGACCATGCCGGGCTGGCTCCAGGCCTTCGTCAACAACAGCCCGATCACCCATCTGGCCTCGGCCGTCCGCGAGTTGATGGCGGGCAACTGGCCGGCGGCCGAGATCGCCTGGTCAGTGGGCTGGGCGGGCTTGTTCGTGCTGGTCTTCGGGCCGGTCACGATGCGGCTGTACAACCGCAAGTAGCACGTGCGGCCTGGGGGGACGCCGAACGTGGAGCCCGTCCGAGACGTCAGACGGGCTTCATCCCTGGAGGCAGACGCCGGTCGTCGGGTGCGACCTGAGAGCCAGGCGTCGCCCTCACGATGGTGATGAGCCGGTCCGTCAACTCCAGTGTCCCGACGCCCGGATCGTCGTATCCGAGCACCCGGTGCCCGCGTACGACGCTCACGACCAGGTCGTCCGTCTGGCGCGGGTTCTTGCCCACCTCGGCCTTTATGACCGGCCGTTCGACGATGTCGAGGCCGCTGCCCTGCTGGATCAGGTCCTCCAGCACCATGCCCGCGGCGGGGCTGAGCACGGAGAGGCCGAGCAGCCGCCCGGCCGCGCTGGCGCTGGTGATGACCGCGTCGGCGCCGGACTGCTTGAGCAGCGGCGCGTTCTCCTCCTCGCGCACCGCGGCCACGATCTTCGCCCCGCGGTTGAGCTGGCGGGCCGTCAGCGTCACCAGGACGGCGGTGTCGTCGCGCTGGGTGGCGATGATGATCTTCCGTGCCCTGTGCACCTCGGCCCGCTTCAGGACCTCACTGCGCGTAGCGTCCCCCGTGACCCCCGCGTATCCGTCCGCGACCGCCGCCTCGATCACCTTGGAACTCGGGTCGACCACGACGACCTGGTCCTTCTTCAAGCCCGTCGCGCATACGGTCTGGATCGCCGAACGGCCCTTCGTGCCGAAGCCGACGACGACGGTGTGGTCGCGCAAGGTGGACCTCCAGCGGTTCAATCGCCATTCCTCCCGGGTGCGTTCGGTGAGGACCTCGAGCGTGGTGCCGACCAGGATGATCAGAAACAGCACACGCATCGGCGTGATGACGAAGATATTGGTGAGCCGGGCGGCATCACTGACCGGGGTGATGTCGCCGTATCCGGTGGTGGAGAGACTGACGGTCGCGTAATAGAAGGCGTCGAGAAGGTCGACGGAACCGTCGGAGCTGTCGTTGTACCCGTCATGGTCGGCGTAGACGATCAAGGCGGCCGCCGCGAGCAGCGAGAGCGCGATCGTGACCCGCTTGGCTACCTGCCGGAACGGATGCTCCACGATCTTCTTCGGGAGCTTCACGCGATAGGTGGCGACCCTCTCGTCCGCCTCGCGCGCTATGGCGTCCTGGCCCGGAAGTTTCACGTGAAACACACCTCGATACCCGCGGTGGCCCAGGGCAGGTCGAGCAGCTCGGCCTCCTGACCGGCACGGACACCGCCCGGGGGGACGACGGCGATTGCGTCGGCCGCCGCCATGCCCCGCAGCATGGCCGGACCGTGGTAGCGCAGCGGCACGGCATGGTCGCCGCGCAGCACGACGGGGATGAGCCGGGTGTCGTACGGATGCCCGTGTGCCGCCTCGCTCAGCGGCAGTGTGTAGGGCTCCGGGGCGGGGCGGGCCGCGAGCGTGCGCAGCAGGGGTTCGGCGAGTGTGAGCAGGCCGGAAACGGCGGCGAGTGGGTTGCCGGGCAGGCCCACGAGGTGCTGGTTCTCCTTGAGACGGGCCAGCAGCATGGGGTGACCGGGGCGCACCTTGACGCTGTCCACCAGGAGTTCGGCGCCGATGCGGTGCAGGGTGGGGTGGACGTGGTCGACGGGGCCGGCCGCGGTGCCGCCGGTGGTGACGACGAGGTCCGCGTCCGAGCCCGTGAGCGCCTTGCGCAGGGCCTTGGCATCGTCCCCGAGCCGGCGCACGGCGGTGACCTCTGCGCCGAGTGCGCGCAGCCAGGGCGGCAGCATCGGGCCGAGGGCGTCGCGGATCAGCCCGTCGTGCGGGAGCCCTTTGGTGAGCAACTCGTCGCCGAGGACGAGCACTTCGACGCGGGGGCGGGGTACGGCGGTGACGGTGTCGTATCCGGCGGCGGCTGCCAGGCCGAGCACGGCCGGGGTCACGAGGGTGCCGACAGCCAGCAGATGGTCGCCCTTACGGCACTCCTGGCCGCGTGCGCGGATGTCCTGGCCGGGCTGGATCTCCCGGGTGGCGTGCAGATGGCCCTGGGGGCCCGTGCGGCCGTGCTCGCTGCGCAGGACGGCGGTGGTGTCCGGGGGGATGCGGGCGCCGGTCGCGATACGGACGGCCTCGCCGTCGGTGAGCGGCTCGGGCTCGCCGTGCCCGGCCAGCACGCCCTCGTCCCGTACGTCCCAGGGGCCGGGGCCCGCGATGGCCCAGCCGTCCATCGCCGAGGTGTCGAAGGAGGGCAGATCGGTGAGGGCGGTGAGAGGAGCGGCCAGGGCGAGGCCCAGGGCGGCGTCGAGGGGGACGGAGACGGGGGCACGGCCGGCGGCCCGGGTGCCGGAGCGGGCGGCGCGGGCGGCGATGTCGCGGGCTTCTGGCCAGGGGGTGGCTTTGTGGTGGCCGTCCGGCTTGGGGGAGCCGGGGGCGGGCGGGGTGGGTGCGGGCACGTCCTCGCCCGGTGTGTGGTGGCCGTTGTCCCCGTTCACGAGGGCGAGCACCTCCTCGACGTCGAGGTCCTCGGCGTCCTCGTCCGCCTGGATGCCGCGGGGGGTCATCCGGCGTCCGGGCGGGTATCGGGGGTGGCGTCGGGGGCCACGTCGGACTTGGCGCCGGCCTCTTCGGCCCAGCGCAGGGCGAGGGCAGTGGCCTTGCGGGATGCCTCGGCGACCGCTTCGGGTCCGCCCTCGCCGTCCCTGGCCTGCGCCGCCGCGTACCCGACCAGGAAGGTGGTCAGCGGGGCCGCGGGCCGCGCCACGCCGTGGGCGGCGTCGCGGGCGAGGTCCAGCAGCACCTTGGTGTCGACGTCGAGGTCGATGCCCAGTTCGTCCTTGACTGCGGAAATCCATTCATCCAACACGTGCCCATGCTCCCTGATGCGTGCCCTGGCGGTGGCGATGTCGTCCCAGGTGTCGCAGTCGAAGGACGCGACGGGGTCGGGGACGCGGGTGAGTGCGAGCGCGCCGGTCAGCCGGCGCAGCGGGAGGCCGGCGAGGCCGTCCCGTTCTTGGGTGAGTGCGGCCAGTTCGCGGCGCAGCGCGGGAGCGCGGTACGCGGCGACGAGCGGCTGGTCGCGGCCGTCGGCGTCGGTGAGCAGCGCGCCGTCGGCGCCGCCGGAGCGCAGGGCGGCCAACAACCGCCGTACCGTGCCCTCGTCGAGGAAGGGCAGGTCGGCCGAGAGGACGACGACCTGCTCCGCGCCGGTGTGCCGGAGCCCGGCGTCGAGGGCGGCGACCGGGCCGCCACCGGGCGGGTCCTCACGCGCCCAGGTCACCGCACGCGCGGTGGGCCGGGGATCGGCGACGACCACGGTGGTGCGTGCGTCGGCGCAGGCGGCGAGCACCCGGTCGAGCAGTGGACGCCCGCCGATCCGTACCCCGGGTTTGTCCACCCCGCCGAGCCGCCGCGCGGCACCGCCGGCGAGCACGACGGCGTCGTAGGCGACGTCGTGAACAGCATCGGCGGCGCCTTGCGCGCCCGTCGGTTCGTACGCGGTCACCCCCCGAGTATGCGTGCCTTGGCGATCACAGGGAACGCAGCGGAAGCAGCCGAAACGCGGGGGCCTTGGTCACAGCGTGCGCAGCAGCACCGCCGGGTGTTCCACGCAGTCCGCCACGTACCGCAGGAAGCCGCCCGCGGTGCCGCCGTCGCAGACCCGGTGGTCGAACGTGAGCGAGAGCTCGACGAGCTGGCGCACCGCCAGTTCGCCCTCGTGCACCCAGGGCTTGGGGATGATGCGGCCGACGCCGAGCATGGCGGCCTCGGGGTGGTTGATGATCGGGGTGGAGCCGTCGACGCCGAACACGCCGTAGTTGTTCAACGTGAAGGTGCCGCCGGTGAGTTCCGCCGGTGTGAGGATGCCCGTCCGGCCCGCCTCGGTCAGCCGGGCGAACTCCGCCGTCAGCGACTCCGCGTCCCGCGCGTGGGCGTCCCGGACGACCGGGACGACGAGCCCGCGCTCGGTCTGCGCGGCGAAGCCGAGGTGCACGTGGTCGAACTGGACGATCTCCCTGGCCTCCATGTCGACCGTGGAGTTGAGCTCGGGGAACCGCGCCAGGGCGGCGGTGGTGATGCGGGCCAGCAGGGCGATCAGGGAGATCTTCGGTCCCCCTGCGGCGTTCATCGCGGTGCGCGCCCGCATGAGCTCCGTCGCGTCGGCGTCCACCCAGCAGGTGGCGTCCGGGATCTCCCGCCGGCTGCGGGAGAGCTTGTCGGCCACGGCACCGCGGACGCCCTTGAGGGGGGTGCGGATGCCGGCGGGAGGGGCGGAGGAACGGACGGGGGGCTGCGCGGTCGGGACGGCAGCGGAGGAGGACGGGGCCGGTGCCGGGGTGGGCGTCACGCGCGCGTGCGGCTCGGCCGACGGCTGTGCCGTGCGCCCGTGCGCCTGAGCGGCCCGCAGGGCGTACTCGACGTCGGCCCGCAGGATCAGCCCGTCCGGGCCGGAGCCGTGCAGCTCCCTCAGGTCCAGGCCGTTCTCCCGGGCGAGGCGGCGGACGAGGGGTGAGATGACCGGCACGGGCCCCTCGATCACGTCCCGTGCGGCAGCGGCGCCGTTGGCGGACACGGGTTCCACTGGGACGGCGGGTGCCGACTCCCCCGGCCGCACCCTTCTGCGCCGCGCCGGTGCCTCGGAGGTGCCGTAGCCGACGAGGACATTGCCGGAGCCCTTGTCCGATGCCGCACCCGAGTCCCCCGCCGGGCCGTCGGAGGCGGGCGCGCCGACGGCCACCGTCAGCAGCGGGGCGCCCACGGGGAGCTCGGAGCCCTCCTCGCCGAAGCGGGCTGTGACCACCCCGGCGTAGGGGCAGGGGACGTCGACCATCGCCTTGGCCGTCTCGACCTCGACGACCGGCTGGTCGACGTCGACGACGTCACCGACCTCCACCAGCCAGCGGACGATCTCCGCCTCGGTGAGCCCCTCCCCGAGGTCGGGGAGCTTGAACTCCAACACCTGTGCCATCAGCTCTCGGCCTCCCACTGCAGACGCCCCACGGCGTCCAGGATCCGGTCCACGCCGGGCAGGTGGTGACGCTCCAGCATCGGCGGCGGGTAGGGGATGTCGAACCCGGCCACACGCAGCACCGGTGCCTCCAGGTGGTGGAAGCAGCGCTCCGTGACCCGGGCCGCGATCTCCCCTCCCGGGCCGCCGAACCCGCCCGACTCGTGCACGACGACCGCTCGCCCGGTCCGCCGTACCGAGGCGGTGACCGTCTCGTCGTCGAACGGCACCAGCGAGCGCAGGTCGACGACCTCCAGGTCCCACCCCTCGTCCCGGGCCGCCTCGGCGGCTTCGAGGCAGACGGGCACGGACGGTCCGTACGTGATGAGCGTGGCGCTCCGGCCGGAGCGCCGCACCACCGCGCGGCCAATCGGTTCAACGCTCTGCGGCTCGTCCGGGTTCCAGGTGTCCTTGGACCAGTACAGCCGCTTGGGCTCCAGGAAGACGACCGGGTCGTCGGAGGCGATGGCGGCGCGCAGCAGTCCGTAGGCGTCGGCGACGGTCGCGGGCGTGACGACATGAAGCCCCGGAGTCGCCATGTAGTACGCCTCGGACGAGTCGCTGTGGTGCTCGACGCCGCCGATGCCGCCGCCGTAGGGGACGCGGATGGTGATGGGGAGCGGCATCTTGCCGCGGGTGCGGTTGCGCGTGCGGGTCACGTGCGAGATGAGCTGCTCGAACGCCGGGTAGGCGAAGGCGTCGAACTGCATCTCCACGACCGGGCGCAGGCCGTACATGGCCATGCCCACCGCCGTGCCCAGGATGCCCGCCTCGGCCAGCGGCGTGTCGGTGCAGCGGTCCTCGCCGAACTCCTTGGCGAGCCCGTCGGTGACCCGGAAGACACCGCCGAGGGTGCCGACGTCCTCACCCATGACGTGCACGGTGGGGTCGTCCGCCATGGCGTCGCGCAGCCCGCGGGTGAGGGCCTGCGCCATGGTGGCCGGCTTGGCGGCGACGGTGGTCATCGGTGCGACCCTTCCGACTCGGCTTCGAGCTCGGCCCTCAACTGGGCCTGCTGTTCCCGCAGTTGCTGGGTGGGCTCGGCGTACACGTCGCTGAACAGGTCCATCGGGTCGAGCGCCGGGTCCTGGTTCATGCGTGCGCGCAGGTCGGCGGCCATGGTCTCGGCAGCGTCCCGCGCGGCCTGCTTGCCGGCCTCGTCGAGCAGACCGCGCTCGGTCAGCTCGTGCTCCAGGAGCGTGATCGGGTCGTGCCCGCGCCAGGTCTCCACCTCGGAGTCGCCGCGGTAGCGGGTCGCGTCGTCGGCGTTGGTGTGGGCGTCGATGCGGTAGGTGATCGCCTCGATCAGCGTGGGACCGCCGCCCGCGCGTGCGTGCCGTACGGCGTCGCTGAGCACCTCGTGCACGGCGGCCGCGTCGTTGCCGTCGACCAGACGGCCGGGCATGCCGTACCCGACGGCCTTGTGGGCCAGCGACGGTGCCGCGGTCTGCTTGGCGAGCGGGACGGAGATCGCGAAGCCGTTGTTCTGGACGAGGAAGACGACCGGTGCCTGCCATACGGCGGCGAAGTTCAACGCCTCGTGGAAGTCGCCCTCGCTGGTGCCGCCGTCACCGACCATGGCGAGCGCGACCACGTCGTCGCCCTTGAGGCGGGCGGCGTGCGCGAGGCCGACGGCGTGCGGGAGCTGGGTGGCGAGCGGCGTGCACAGGGGGGCCACACGGTGCTCGTAGGGGTCGTAGCCGGTGTGCCAGTCGCCGCGCAGCAGGGTCAGCGCCTCGACGGGGTCCACGCCACGTGCGACGACCGCGAGCGTGTCGCGGTAGCTCGGGAAGAGCCAGTCGCGCTCCTCGAGGGCGAGCGCGGCGGCGACCTCGCAGGCCTCCTGGCCGGTGGTGGACGGGTAGACGGCAAGGCGGCCCTGCTTGGTGAGCGCGGTCGCCTGCGCGTTGTACCGGCGGCCGCGCACCAGCTCGGCGTACAGCCGGCGCAGCAGGTCCGGGTCGGCCTTCGCGGCGGCCTCGGTGCCGAGGACGCGGTACGGCTCCGCGTCTGGCAGCAGCGGCGCGGGGTCCATGCGGGGCTGCCAGGCGGGCGGCGGCGATGGCCGGTACGCGCCTCGCTGCTCCATGACCGTCATGACGGCACCTCCTCGTGGGAGCGGCTACGGGAGGCGCAGCTCCAGTGACGCGCCTCACCTACCGATTGTTCGGTCGTCGGCACATTTTGGCTACAGGCGGCCTCAGGCTGTGGACAAACGGTTCTCCACAGCCTCCAATGAACGCAGTACGTCCACGGAGGGAAGGTGGGGGGACATGGCGCCTGAACAAATGGCCGAAAGCCCGGACGGGGGCGCCCCCCTGCCACCGGCGCGGCCGCTCGACGCCATCGACGAGGACATCCTGCAGATGCTCCAGGCGGACGGCCGCGCGTCGATACGGTCGGTCGCCGAGCGGGTCCATGTCTCCCGTGCCAACGCCTACGCCCGCATCAACCGCCTCGTCGAGGACGGCGTCATCCGCGGTTTCGGCGCCCGCGTCAACCACGAACGCGCCGGCCACGGCACCTCGGCCTACATCACTCTCAAGATCGTCCAGAACACCTGGCGCACGGTCCGCGAGCAGCTCAGACAGCTTCCGGGCGCCTCTCACATCGCCCTCGTCGGGGGCGATTTCGATGTCCTGCTGCTGGTCCACACCTCCGACAACAGGGCCCTGCGCGAACTGGTCCTCACCCGTCTCCAGGCGATCCCCGAGGTGCTCAGCACGCGCACGCTGCTGGTCTTCGAGGAGGAGGACCTGGAGCCGCAGGGCTGACTGAGGGCCGATCCGACGGTCAGCCCGAGGTCATCGCCATGGCCATCAGCACCGCGAACAGCACCGGAAGGAGGGCGCATCCGAGCCCGGCACCGGCCGCGGTCATGCGCAGCATCCGCAGGGAGCGGCGGTGCGGCAGCGCCCAGGCGATCGCGAGCAGGACGAACCCCCAGTGGATCACCACTTCGATGCCGCTGGTGCAGCCGTCGGCGCGGAACATGCCGTACTCCCACACCGGGAGCGGCAGTCCGAGCAGGGTCGCCACGCCAGGCGCTTTCCACCATGTCGGGTGGGCGCCGGAGAGCTGCACGTCGTTCTGGATCACGCGTCCCAGCTCACCGGGCCAGGGCGCCTCGGTCCATCGGGCGGCGTACTCGCCCGCCCACGCGCGCGTACTCAGGCCGCCCGTCACGCGAGATCGGCGAGCTCGGCGGTCAGCTCGCCCGGCGCAGTCCCCCGAAGACCAGCCGCGCCACCGTGTCGGCGACCTCGCACTCGTTCATGCCGCGGCCGTCCGGGCGGTACCACTCGACGATCGAGTTGATCATGCCGAAGACGAGCCGGGTCGCCAGCCGGACCTCCACGTCCGCGCGCACCTCGCCGTCGGCGGCGGCCGCCTTCAGCAGGGCGGCGACCTGGTGGTCGAAGTCGCGGCGCCGCTCCAGGGCCCACCGCTCGGTGTCGGTGTTGCCGCGCACCCGCAGCAGCAGCGTCACGTACGGCAGCTCCGCTATGAGCACCTCGACCATGCGCCGTACGACGTACTCCAGCCGGTCGGCGGCGTGCCCCCCGCGCGCGAGCTCCTCGTCGAGGATGGCGAAGAGGCCGTCCAGCGCCCGGCTGACGGCGCGGCGCAGCAGTTCCTCCTTGCCCGTGACGTGGTGGTAGATCGACGACTTGGAGATGCCGGCCGCGCGGGAGAGGTGCTCCATGGAGGTGCCGTCGTAGCCGCGCTCGTTGAAGACCTGCACCGCGACGGTGAGCAGCGTCTCCGGGGTGTACGTGTCGCGCTTGGCGGTGGTCATGAGGTGCTGCCCTCCCGCTTGTCGGAGGCGTACGCGTGGCGGTACAGCGCGAGGGACGGCGCGTAGCGCCCGGAAGGCTCACGCAGGTGCAGGTCGTCGAGGAGGGCGTACGCCCAGTTGCGGCCGAGCCTGCGGCTCCACTCGAAGGGCCCGAGCGGGTAGTTCACGCCCAGGCGCATCGCGGTGTCGATGTCCTCCTCGGTGGCCACCCCCTTGGCCACCGCGTCGTGCGCGAGGTCGACGATCCGGGCGACCGTGCGGGCGACGATCATGCCGGGGACGTCGCCGATGACGCTGACCTTCTTGCCGAGCGCCTGGAAGAGGCCGGTGGCCTCGGCGAGGGTCTGCGACGAGGTGTCCTGGGAGGCGGACAGGGCGATCCGGGTGGCCCGGCGGTAGTCGACGGCGAGGTCGAAGTAGACGACGTCCCGGAACTCCACGGACGTCTGGCCGTCGGCGAGCGCGAGCTGGCCACCGCTCGGCAGCACCAGGCGGCTGCCGTGGTCTTCGTCCTCCTCGCGCACCGGGATGCCCGCCTCGCGGATCAGCGCGAGCAGCTCGGAGGCGGGGCCCAGGTCGCCCTCGACGACGACGTAGGCGGGCTGCCGGGCCTTCTCGGCGGTGTGCGGCTCGGCGGCCTCGGCATCCTCTGCGTAGTCGTACCAGCCGTGCCCGCTCTTGCGGCCCAGCCGGCCGGACTCGACCAGGCGCCGCTGGGCGAGCGACGGCGTGAAGCGCACGTCCTGGAAGAAGGACTGCCAGACGGAGTGGGTGACGGACTCGTTGACGTCCTGCCCGATGAGGTCGGTCAGCTCGAACGCGCCCATCCTGAAGCCGCCGCACTCGCGCAGGACGGCGTCAATGGTGGCCGGATCGGCGCCCTGGGCCTCGTAGACCGCGAAGGCCTCGGCGTAGAAGGGCCGCGCGATGCGGTTGACGATGAAGCCGGGGGTGTCCGCGCAGGCGACCGGCGTCTTGCCCCACGCGCGAGCCGTCTCGTACGCGCGCGTGGCCGATGTGACGTCGGTGGCGAACCCGGAGACGACCTCGACCAGCGGCAGCAGCGGCGCGGGGTTGAAGAAGTGCAGGCCGACGAAGCGGCCGGGGTTGTCCAGAGCGCCGCCGATGGCCGTCACCGACAGGGACGAGGTGTTGGTGGCGAGCAGACAGTCCTCGCCGACGATGCCCTCCAGCTCGCGCAGGAGCTCCTGCTTGACGTCGAGGCGCTCCAGGACGGCCTCGATCACCAGGGTGCAGTCCGCGAGCTCGGTGAGGGACTCGGCGGGCAGCAGCCGCGCGCGGGCCGCGTCCCGGTCGGCGCCGGTGAGGCGGTCCTTCTCGACGAGCCGGTCGAGGCGCGCGCCGATCGCGTCCGCGGCGGCCTGGGCGCGTCCCGGAGCAGCGTCGTACAGCCGTACGGGGTGGCCCGCCACCAACGCGACCTGGGCGATGCCCTGGCCCATGGTGCCGGTGCCGACGACGGCCACGGGGCTGCTGAGGTCGAGTGCTGTCATGTGCGCGATCCTCCCGCACGGGGTTTTCCACAGATGCGGCGGACCCCCTTGAACCGACCGATCGTTCGGTTACTCTAACTCTGACTGGCCTTTCCTGCCCATGTTTCTGCCCAGGTCATGAGCTCGACGGAGAGCTCTTGAAACGAGGAGTTGGTCCCGCATGGCCGCCGAACTGACCGCCCACGAGCTGATCGCCAAGCACCGGCCCACCCTCGACCAGGCGCTGGAAGCGATCCGCACACGTGCGTACTGGTCCCCGCACCCCGAGCACCCCAAGGCCTACGGCGAGAACGGCAGCCTGGACGCGGCGGCGGGCAAGGCCGCCTTCGACGCCCTCCTCGGCGGCCGCCTCGACCTCGGCCAGCCCGGCACCGACGGCTGGGTGGGCGGCGAGGCCTCTCCGTACGGCATCGAGCTGGGCGTCGAGTACCCGCACGCGGACATCGACGAGCTGCTGCCCGCCATGAAGTCCGGCATGCGGGCCTGGCGGGACGCGGGCGCGGAGATGCGCGCGGTGGTCTGTCTGGAGATCCTCAAGCGGATCAGCGACCGCACGCACGAGTTCGCGCACGCGGTCATGCACACCTCCGGCCAGGCCTTCATGATGTCGTTCCAGGCGGGCGGCCCGCACGCGCAGGACCGCGGCATGGAGGCGGTGGCGTACGCGTACGTCGAGCAGGTGCGCACCCCCGACGCGGCGGAGTGGACCAAGCCGCAGGGCAAGCGCGACCCGCTCGCCCTGAACAAGCAGTTCACGCCGGTCCCGCGCGGGATCGCGATGGTCATCGGCTGCAACACCTTCCCGACCTGGAACGGCTACCCGGGCCTGTTCGCCTCCCTCGCCACCGGCAACGCGGTCCTGGTGAAGCCCCACCCGCGCGCGGTCCTGCCGCTCGCGCTCACCGTGCAGGTCGCCCGGCAGGTGCTCACCGAGGCCGGCTTCGACGCGAACCTGGTCGCGCTGGCCGCCGAGCGCCCCGGCGAGGGCATCGCCAAGACGCTGGCCACCCGCCCGGAGATCCGGATCATCGACTACACGGGCTCGACCGTCTTCGGCGACTGGCTGGAGGCAAACGCCCGCCAGGCGCAGGTCTACACGGAGAAGGCCGGCGTCAACACGGTGATCGTCGACTCGACGGACAACTACAAGGGCATGCTGTCCAACCTGGCGTTCTCGCTGTCCCTGTACAGCGGCCAGATGTGCACCACCCCGCAGAACCTGCTCATCCCCCGTGACGGCATCCGCACCGAGGAGGGCCCCCGGACCTTCGACGAGGTCGTCGCCGACCTCGCCCGCTCGGTCGACGGCCTCCTCGGCGACGACGCCCGCGCGAACGCGCTGCTCGGTGCGATCGTCAACCCCGACGTCAAGGCCCGCCTGGAGGCCGCCGCCGGCCTCGGCGAAGTCGCCCTCGCCTCCCGCGAGATCGCGAACCCGGAGTTCCCGGACGCCGTGGTCCGTACGCCGGTGATCGTGAAGCTGGACGGCGCCAAGCCGGACGACGAGGCCGCCTACATGAGCGAGTGCTTCGGCCCGGTCTCCTTCGCCGTCGCGGTCGACTCGGCCGCGGACGCGGTGGAGTTGCTGCGGCGGACGGTGCGCGAGAAGGGCGCGATGACGGTCGGTGCGTACACCACCGACGACGAGGTCGAGCAGGCCGTGCAGGAAGCCTGCCTGGAGGAGGCGGCCCAGCTGTCACTGAACCTCACGGGCGGGGTGTACGTGAACCAGACGGCCGCGTTCTCCGACTTCCACGGTTCGGGCGGCAACCCTGCGGCCAACTCGGCGCTGTGCGACGGGGCGTTCGTGGCGAACCGGTTCCGCGTCGTCGAGGTGCGGCGGGAGGCCTAAGCCCTGAAGGCGCCCCCGGTGAGACTCCAGTGGTACAGCGTCATCGCCACACTGGTCGCGAGGTTGTAGCTGGAGACCTGGGGGCGCATCGGCAAGGCCACCAAATGGTCGGCACGCGCGCGCAGTTCGGCCGACAGGCCGGTGCGCTCGGAGCCGAAGGCGAGGACGGCGTCGTCCGGGAGCTTGCTACCCCGGATGTCGTCGCCCTCGGGATCCAGGGCGAACAGCGGCCCGGGCGGCAGCTCTGCCACGCCGAGCCGCTCCACGGCGGTCGCGAAGTGCAGCCCCGCCCCGCCGCGCACGACCGTCGGATGCCAGGGGTCGAGGGTGCCGGTGGTGACGACGCCGGTCGCGCCGAAGCCGGCGGCCAGCCGGATCACGGCGCCCGCGTTGCCGAGGTTGCGCGGGTTGTCGAGGACCACGACAGGGGCGGTGCGCGGGGTGTGCGCCAGCTTCTCCAGGTTGGCGGCGCGAGGCGGCCGTACGGCCAGAGCGGCGACCCCGGTGGGGTGCGGGCGCGGCACCAGCGAGGTGTACGTCGACTCCGGGACCTGCGTCAGGAGCGCGTCCAGGTCGCCGCGTACGTCCGGCGCCAGCTCGTCGGCGAGGGCCAGCGCCGCATCCCGGTCGACGGCGACCGCGACCGGGACCTCGGCGCCGAAGCGCACGGCGTGCTTGAGGGCGTGGAAGCCGTCGAGCAGCACGGAGGTGCCGGCGAGCCGGTTCCACGAGGTCACGGTCATGCCGTGAAGCCTACGTGCGCGTGCTCGGGGTTCTCCGGGGCGCGGGGGCCCGGCAGGTCCGTACGGTCGTCACCGCGCCGGACCAGCCCCGACAGGCCGCCACGCGCGCGTGCCGCCCAGCCGCCGAGGCGGCGCAGGAACGACGCCGGCAGGAAGACCGCGTCCGCTGCGATCATCGCCAGGGAGAAGAACGGCAGCCCGAGGACGACCGCGATCACGGCATGCTCGGTGATCATCGCGGCGAGGAGGACGTTCTTGACCCGTCGGTTGAACAGCGTGAACGGGAAGGCGACCTGGACGATGACCGTGCCGTAGGTGATGAGCATCACCATCGTGCCGCTGGACGACAGCAGGTCGGCGAGGGCGGGCCAGGGGGAGAAGTAGTCGAGGTGCAGCGGGTAGTGGACGGCGGTGCCGTCCTGCCAGCGGGAGCCCTGGATCTTGTACCAGCCGGCGGTCGCGTAGATCAGGCACGCCTCGGCCATGATCACCAGCAGGGCACCGTTGTGGACGATGTTGCCGATGACGTCGAGCAGGATCCGGGGCTGCTCGGTCCGCGCGAGCCGGCCCACGATCCACCGCACGGCCAGGGCGAGCCAGACGCCCCACAGGATCAGCGGCACGGTCAGGTCGCCGTCGAGACGGCCCGCCGCGGTCACGGCGACCAGCGCGAACCCGAGCACGCTCCACAGGAGCGGACCGATCCGGTCCGGCCCGACCCGCTCTCCACGCGCGTGTGCCTCGCCCGCGCGCCTGGCCCGGCGCTCGTCCAGCGACCAGACCTGGCCGCAGCGCGTGAATACGAGGTAGACGCACATCAGGTGCAGGACGTTGTCGCCGCCGTCGCCCATGAAGATGGAGCGGTTCTGCAGCGAGAGCACGCCGACCATGAACAGCACGGACATCGTGCGGGTGCGCCAGCCGAGCAGCAGCAGCACGCTGGTCAGGACGGCCAGGACGTAGACGCTCTCGAACCAGAACCGGCTGCTCGACCAGATCAGCGCCGTGAAGGCGCCGTTCGTCCCGATCAGCTGCTGGCCCAGGTCGAAGTCCCAGGGACCGTCGGGGCCGTACATCTCCAGGCGGTGCGGAAACTCACGCAGCAGGAACAGCAGCCAGGTCGCGGTGAAGCCGATGCGGATCACGGCCGTCTGGTACGGGCCGAGGGCGGACCCGGTGACGCGGGCGATGCCGGTGGAGATCGCGAGTGAGAAGCGGTTCACCGGGCGCTCCCCTCTTGCGCGCCCGCGCTGTCGGTCGCGTTGCCGGTCGCGTCGGCCGAGACCGACCACCACGGCAGCATCCGGTAGGACGGCTTGTCCGAGACCTGCTCGTCGCTCCACTTGGGCGGGTGCACGTTGGTGGTGCGGGAGCGGACCTGGACGCGTTCGAGGACGCCGCTCTCACCGGCCGCGCCGGCGCGGTCGAGGCGCAGTTCCACGATGCGCCGCAGATACGTCTCGGACAGGGCGCCGCGCAGGCCCACGGGACGGTTCCCGGCGTCATGCGTGGCGACGAAGAAGTCCCAGGCCCGGCGCAGCTCGTTCTGCTGGGTGTGGCTGGGCAGCAGATTGCCGTCGATGGCCCGGCCGTCCTGGGCTGACAGGTCGTACCAGCCGGTGGTGCGGCGCCCGCCGTCGGCCGTGCCGACCTGGGCGCGGACCTGCACCGCGATGTTCTGCTGCAGCGGGTTGGGGGCAAACAGCTTCCAGTTCTGTTCGAACTCCGGGTATATCCAGTCGTCTATCGCCTTGCCGTGCTGCTTGGTGACCGTGTTCGGCGGGGCGACGTGCAGAAAGACCATGCCTATGTGGACACAGACGGCGATCGCCACGACCGCGAGGGCGAGGGCGGCACCGATCTGGTAGCGCAGGGAGAGCGCCGCCACGCCGGTGCGGGGTTCGGCGGACGGCACCGCTGGCGACGGCTCGACGGCGGGCGGGGCAGCGACGTCCCGCGGCTCCTCGTCCGGCCCGTGCCGGGCGGCCGAGCGTGCGTCGTACGCGTCCATGTAGCCCCGTTCCCCGATTCCGGTCCGTATTCCCTCAGCCCTCGGCGTTCGCACGGGAACGGTACTCAGGCCCACCCGCCGGGCAAAGCCCCAGCCGGGCCGCCGTCGTCCACACCTTACGGGGGTCCTACACGGCCGGACGGGGCCCTGCGTGGGTCCTCCACAGAGCATTCCCTTCTTCTAGAACCTGTTCTATCTTGACGCTCCGTCAGATCGCCGTGGGTGTGGACGTGTGGAAGGGCAGGGACCGTGGACTTCACCTTCACCGAGGAGCAGCAGGCGGCGGCCGAGGCGGCGCGCGGGGTGTTCGCCGGGGTCGCGCCGGACTCCGTGCCCTCTCCCGCGCTCACGCCGGGTGCCGTCGCCGACGACTTCGACCGCGCACTGTGGGGCCGGCTCGCGGACGCCGACCTGCTGAGTCTGCTGCTCGCGCAGGAGTACGGCGGGTCGGGCCTCGACGCCGTCGCGCTGTGCCTGGTGCTGCGCGAGTCGGCGAAGGTACTGGCCCGGGTGCCGCTGCTGGAGAGCAGCGCGGCCACGGCGGCCGTCCAGGCGTACGGCGGACCCGAACTGAAGGCCGAGCTGCTGGCGCGGGCGGGGCGCGGTCAGGCCGTGCTCACGGTCGCCGCGCACGGCCGCACCGGCCACGACCCGGCCGAGCTCGCGGTGACCGCCCGGCAGGATTCCGGTTCCGGTTCGGGGTGGGTGCTGGACGGGGTGCAGACGGCGGTGCCCTGGGCGTACGACGCCGATCTCGTCGTCGTGCCGGCCCGTACGGCCGCCGACCGGACCGTCCTCGCGCTGGTCCCGCGCGAGGCGCGGGGGGTCTCGCTCGCCGAGCAGTTCTCGACCAGCGGGGAGCGGCTGGGGGAGCTGCGGCTGGACTCGGTGGAGCTCGCGGGGCGGGACGTCATCGACGCCGAGGGGGCGTGGGAGTGGCTGCGGGAGCTGCTGACCACGGGGACGTGTGCGCTGGCACTCGGGCTGGGTGAGCGAGTGCTGGGGATGACCTCGGAGTACACGGGCAAGCGGGAGCAGTTCGGGCATCCGATCGCCACGTTCCAGGCGGTCGCCGTGCAGTCCGCCGACCGCTACATCGACCTGCGCGCGATGGAGGTCACCCTGTGGCAGGCGGCGTGGCGGATCGCCTCGGGGGCGCCCGGAGCGCTGCCCGCCTCAGGAGACGTGGCCGTGGCGAAGATCTGGGCCTCGGAGGGCGTACGCCGGGTCGTGCAGACGGCCCAGCATCTGCACGGCGGCTTCGGCGCCGACGTCGACTATCCGCTGCACCGGTACCACGCCTGGGCCAAGCACCTTGAGCTGACGCTCGGCCCGGCGGCGGCACACGAGGAGGCGCTGGGAGACCTGCTGGCGGCGCATCCGCTGGGCTGACCTGCGGATACCGGGTGCTGGGGTGACGTGCGGTCCTACAGGACGAAGCCCGGCTGACCCTCGTCGTTCACCACGGGACGTCCCACCGCCGCCCACACCTGCATGCCGCCGTCGACGTTCACGGCGTCGATGCCCTGCTGGACGAGGTACATCGCGACCTGCGCCGAGCGGCCGCCGGAGCGGCAGATCACATGGACGCGGCCGTCCTGCGGGGCGGCCTCGGTCAGCTCGCCGTAGCGGGCCACGAAGTCGCTGATGGGGATGTGCAGGGCCTTCTCGGCGTGACCCGCCTGCCACTCGTCGTCCTCGCGGACGTCCAGCAGGAAGTCGTCGTCCTTGAGGTCGGTGACCTCGACTGTCGGCACGCCAGATCCGAAATGCATGGGTCCGACGCTACCGGACGGGTGCGGGTGCCCGGCGGGGCTCCCACGGGGAGGCCCCGTCAGGGCGATTTCCGGCCCCTAGCCGAGCAGCGTTGCCAGTTCCGCTTCCCTCGCCTCGACCTGGGCCAGGAGCTGGTCGGCGATCTCGTCGAGGAGGCGGTCGGGGTCGTCCGGGGCCAGGCGGAGCATCGCACCGATCGCGCTCTCCTCGAGGTCGTTCGCGACCAGCGCGAGCAGCTCCTTGCGCTGGGCGAGCCACTCGAGGCGGGCGTAGAGCTCCTCGGCCGGGGTCGGGCCCTGCTCCTTCGGCACCGGTCCCGCGGCCCACTCCTCGGCCAGCTCCCGCAGCAGCGCCTCGTCGCCGCGGGCGTAGGCCGCGTTGACGCGGGTGATGAACTCCTCGCGCCTCGAACGCTCGGCCGCCTCCTGGGCGAGGTCGGGGTGGGCCTTGCGGGCCAGCTCGCGGTAGAGCTTGCGGGCCTCGTCGCTGGGGCGCACTCGCTGCGGGGGCCGTACCGGCTGGTCCGTGAGCATCGCCGCGGCCTCCGGGAACAGCCCCTCGCCGTCCATCCAGCCGTGGAACAGCTCCTCGACGCCCGGCATCGGCAGCACGCGGGCGCGCGCCTCGTCGGCCTTGCGGATGTCCTCGGGGTCGCCGGTGCGGGCGGCTGTGGCCTCGGCGATCCGGGCGTCCAGTTCGTCGAGGCGGGCGTACATCGGGCCGAGCTTCTGGTGGTGCAGCCGGGAGAAGTTCTCCACCTCGACGCGGAACGTCTCCACCGCGATCTCGTACTCGATCAACGCCTGCTCTGCGGCCCGCACGGCCCGCTCCAGCCGCGCCTCGGGCCGCTCCGTCCCGTCCTCGGCCGGCATCTGTGCCTCACCACCCTGCTCAGCTCCGCCTGCGGGCACCTCGGCACCGCCCGACGTCCCCGCACCAGCGGGCTCGGCCTGGGACTGTTCAGCTTCCGGCGTCGTCACCCGACCAGCGTAGGCCACACGTGCCTGGCCCTTCGTGCCCCGCGGCTCCGCTCCGGCCGCTCGGGCTCTTCGCCCCAGTCGGCCTGGGCCCTCCGCGCCGTGCGGTTCCGGCCCTCCTCACCCCAGGCGGCCTGCCTCTCGTGCCCCGCGGCTCCGCCCCGGAGCCTCCGGGTCTTCATCTCAGTAGCCGGGACCTTCGTGCCCTACGGCTCCGCCAGCCGGGGGGCCTTCCTGCCCTATGGCTCCGCCAGCCGGACCTTCGTGCCCTACGGCTCCGCCGCGCGGCCCCAGCACCTCGCACTGGCGTCCCCGGACCTGCGCCCGGTAAGCCCGGACGCTCAGGCCGGCGTCCCGGAGCTTCGCCCAGCAGGCCCGGCCCCTCACTCTCTCCCGCTCGGCCCTGTCGCCGGCGGGGCCGGACCTCGCGCGACATCAGGTCCTTCACCCAGCGTCTGCCGGTGAAGTCGTAGTGGCCGGGGTCGGTGTCGGACGCGCGTGCGCCGGACGGCAGGTCCTCCGCGAGCTCGGGCAGCCGGGCCGGACAGGCGGTCGGGTCGATCACGCCGACCGGCTCGCCGGGCCCACCCGCGCCGAGGGTGACGTACCTCACCGAGCCCTCCGCGCGAACCAACCGCCGCCCCTCAGACCCCCGTCTCCGCCTCGATCCGCCCCGCCCGTACCGCCGACACCAGCGCGGTGTGGTCCGCTTCGGTGCGGTCGGCGTAGCTGACGGCGAATGTGGCGATCGCCTCGTCCAGTTCCTCGTTCTTGCCGCAGTAGCCGGCGATCAGGCGGGGGTCGGCGCTGTGGGAGTGGGCGCGGGCCAACAGGGCGCCTGTCATGCGGGCGTAGTCGTCTATCTGGTCGGCGGCCAGTGCGGCCGGGTCGACGCTGCCCTTGCGGTTGCGGAACTGGCGTACCTGGAAGGGCCGCCCCTCGACGGTCGTCCAGCCCAGCAGGATGTCGCTGACCACCTGCATCCGCTTCTGGCCGAGCACCACGCGCCGCCCCTCGTGCTCCGGCTCCGGCACTTCGAAGCCGGCCGTCACCAGGTGCGGGACGAGGGCCGAGGGGCGGACTTCCTTCACCTGGAGGACCAGTGACTCGCCCCGGTGGTCCAGGAGCAGGACGACGTACGAGCGTGTGCCCACGCTGCCCGTGCCCACCACGCGGAACGCCACGTCGTGCACGGCGTGCCGGGCGAGCAGGGGGTGGCGGTCCTCGGAGAGCGTGCCGAGGTAGCTCTCCAGCGACGCCGCGACCGCCGCGGCCTCCGCGTCCGCAACCCGGCGCAGCACCGGCGGGGCGTCGACGAAGCGGCGGCCTCCGTCCCCGGTCGCCTCCGTCGACTTCGCCGCGAAGCGCCCGCTGGTGTTGCCCCGCGCCTTCTCCGCCACCCGCTCCAGCGTGCCGATCAGGTCGTGGGCGTCGGTGTGGGAGACCAGTTCCTCGTTCGCGATCGCGTTCCACGCGTCCAGCACCGGGAGCTTGGCCAGCAGGCGCATGGTGCGCCGGTAGGCACCCACCGTGTCGTTCGCCGCCTTGCGGCACGCGTCCTCGTCCGCGCCTGCCTCCCGGCCCGCGAGCACGAGAGAGGTGGCGAGCCGCTTGAGGTCCCACTCCCAGGGGCCGTACAGCGTCTCGTCGAAGTCGTTCAGATCGATGACCAGGCCGCCGCGCGCGTCGCCGTACAGGCCGAAGTTCGCCGCGTGTGCGTCGCCGCAGATCTGGGCGCGGATCCGGGTCATGGGGGTGCGGGCGAGGTCGTACGCCATGAGCCCCGCAGAGCCGCGCAGGAACGCGAAGGGCGTCGCCGCCATCCGGCCGACCCTTATCGGCGTGAGCTCGGGGAGCCGGCCGAGGTTGGACTCCTCGACTGCGGCCACGGCGTCGGGACGGGCGGCGTCCAGGTCGAGGACCGCGTGGTCACCGCGCGGCACCCGCCTGCGCAGTGCCTTGCCCTCCTCCTTGGGCGATCCGCCGCCGGGCCACTCGGCGAAGCCGCGCACGCTGGGCAGCCGGTGCGCCACGGAATCCGACGACGACTCCGATGCCACCGCGGCGACCTGCGCCGTAGCCTCCGCACCGACCTCGGTCATACCGACCGCCTCCCCCGCTCACGCACGAACATCAACTCATGCCGACGTTACAGCCGGTGGCCGAAACGCGTCAGACCCTGTGGACAACTCCGCGGTTGTGGAAAACACCGCTCGGCGCGGTGGCGTAACGCCGGGACCAGGGTGCAGCGATCCGCCTCGGCCGTTCTCCGGCCACGGCACGTCCGCCTCAGCGGCTATCCGACCCTCCGCCTCAGCGGTTAACCGGCCCTCCGCCTCAGCGGTTAACCGGCCCTCCGCCTCAGCAGTTCTCGGGCCCTTCCCCGCCCGCGAGGTACTCCTTCGCCCACAGACCCAGCTCGGTGAGCCCGGGCTCGAGCGCGGAGCCCGCCGCCGTCAGCCGGTACACCACTCGCAGCGGCGGCCCCTCGTACACCTCGCGCACCACCAGCCCGGCGGCGGCGAGTTCGGTCAGCCGGTCGGAGAGCATGCGCTCGCTGATGCCGGGAATCGCCCGGCGCAGGGCGACGAAGTACGCGGGCCCCGCGGTCAGCACGGACACGATCGGGCCGGTCCAGCGCTTGCCGAGCAGCTGGAAGACGCGGGTGATGCCCTCGTCGACCCGTTTGCACGCCGATACGTCGTGACTCTGCTCACCCGCCATGCCTTTCAGGGTACTGCCCTGCGGTACGGGGATGAAAAAAAGTAAGTGACTGTGTTATCCATAGTCGAGTACGAATACTCAGTAACTGCGGGAAGGTGCAGCGAGCCCCTGCCCGCTTGCCATCCGCTTTCGTCCCTCTGGAGACCCCCATGGCAACGCTCCTGCACATCGACTCCTCGGTCTTCCCGACCGACGCCTCCTCGTCCCGCGCCGTCACCGACGCGTTTCGCCGCATCTGGCAGGAACAGCACCCCGAGGGCACGGTGATCCACCGCGACCTGGCCTTGAACCCGGTGCCGCACATCTCCGCCCACGCCCACACCGCCGGCTTCGCCGATCCGGCCACGCACACGCCCGAGCAGGCCGCGGCCTTCGCCGAGCGCGTGACACTGATCGAGGAACTGGAGCGGGCGGACGCCGTGCTGATCGGCGCCCCGATGTACAACCTGACGATCCCGTCGACGCTGAAGGCCTGGCTGGACCAGGTGGTCCTGTTCGGCCGTACGGCAGGAGACGCCCAGTCCGTCAAGGGCACCCCGGTCACCGTCGTGGCCAGCCGCGGCGGCGCATACGGACCGGGCACTCCGCGCGAGGGTTACGAGTACGTGCAGAACTACCTGTCGGCGGTCCTGGCCGACTTCCTCGGCGCCGACCTCGAGTTCATCGTTCCGGAGCTCACCATGGCCCCGGCCAACCCGGCGATGGCCGACCTGGTCCCCCTTTTCGAGGCCTCCCGCCAGCGCGCCCTCGACGAGGCCGCCGCGAAGGCGAAGCAGCTGGCTCAGCGGATCGCGGCGTAGCCACATCGCACGCGGTCGCAGGGCAGTCGCCAACTGCCGCATGTCGCCTGCCGCATTGCAGTCACGCGCGCGTGGGAGAACCCGCTCCGGCGAACGGGGCCCTACGCGCGCGTGGCGATGCGCAGGCCGGGGAGCCGCTACGACGCCGAGTACGTCACCTGAAGCCGCCGACCGAGGCACGCATCGCGACGCTTCATGGGTCACGCTTCACGGGTCACGGGTCACGGGTCACGGGTCACGGGTCACGGGTCACGGGTCACGGGTCACGGGTCACGGGTCACGGGTCACGGGTCACGGGTCACGGGTCACG
>NZ_JBIBBC010000002.1:0-295460 GCF_042900345.1 Streptomyces sp. NPDC012935 | reverse complement strand
GGGTAGTCGACACCCCGCCCCGAAACAACCGAACCACCGGTGGAGGCTGCCCCCGCCCCGTGCCGACTGGCCTACCGGTCCACCCCACCCACAGCCGCACCGGCCGCCGCCCCCACACACCCCACCGCCACAATCAGCGCATGCATCTGATCTCTGTCGTCCTCGTCGCCCTCATGGCGCTGCTGCACGCCTACATCCTGGTCCTGGAGATGTTCCTGTGGCAGCGCGGCCCGGGCCGCCGCTTCTCCGGCTTCGACGCCGAGCTGGCCCGCACCACCGCGCCACTGGCGGCCAATCAGGGCCTCTACAACGGCTTCCTCGCCGCGGGGCTGGTCTGGGGGCTGATCGCCGACGACCCGACCGGCTACCGCGTCCAGATCTTCTTCCTGTCCTGCATCGTCGTCGCAGGCGTCTACGGCGCGGCCACCGCCAACCGCCGCATCCTCTTCGCCCAGGCGCTGCCCGCGGCCGTGGCCCTCGCCACGGTCATCGCGGCCGGCTGAGCACGGCGCCGTGGCCTGAGAGCTTCATCACAGGTCACGGCCACCGAGGGAGCCGTGCCGACGCAGTGAGGGGCACGACGTGTCGAACACAACACCGCACAACGAGAAGAGGCGGCATCGTGATTACGATGCCGCCTCTTCGACGGTGCGCGAGGGGGGAGTTGAACCCCCACGCCCTTGCGGGCACTGGAACCTGAATCCAGCGCGTCTGCCTATTCCGCCACCCGCGCATTGGGTGTGTCCTCGGGCTCTTCCCTTGCGGTCCGGCGCCTTCCGACACGCAGAACATTAGCACGCCGTCCAGGGTGGATTCACATCCCTTATCCCCAGGCAGCCGCCGTGCAGCGGGCATGCGGAGACCGTGCGGATGCCATGCGGCGGCCGTACAGTCGCCCACCAGCACAGTCGGAACGGCACGCCGGCCGGCCCGCCCCGGGACCGGCCGAGCGGGGGTGCCCCGCGCTCCGTATCAACGAGAACCTGTTCACGTATCAACCTCGTACCGGTACCACGCATCTCCCCAGGAGCCGGTCGGGGTCCACAGTCGGGTGCGGGACACTGGTCTCCGGCCGCCTCTACGATCCATGGCAAGACTGTGTGTGTGAGGAGTTCGAAGGGGAGCTCCACAGGGAACTTCGAGGGCGTCGACACCTGTCGACCGGGCCGACAGGGGGAACCAGCCGATTCACCGGCGCGTGGATACGATCAGTAAGCAGTACCAGGTAAGGCAGTGCCCGCCCCGCGGGAAAAAGGACGAAGCAGGCAACGGAGGAGGTGCCCCATGGGAGTCCTGAAGAAGTTCGAGCAGCGTCTCGAAGGTCTGGTCAACGGCACCTTCGCCAAGGTGTTCAAGTCCGAGGTCCAGCCCGTGGAGATCGCGGGAGCGCTCCAGCGCGAGTGCGACAACAACGCGACCATCTGGAACCGCGACCGCACGGTCGTCCCCAATGACTTCATCGTGGAGCTCAGCGCCCCGGACTTCGAGCGTCTGAGCCCCTACTCCGGCCAGCTCGGCGACGAGCTCGCCGGCATGGTCCGCGACTACGCCAAGCAGCAGCGCTACACCTTCATGGGCCCGATCAAGGTCCACCTGGAGAAGGCCGACGACCTCGACACCGGCCTGTACCGCGTACGCAGCCGTACGCTCGCCGGTTCCACCGACCAGCAGGGCGGCGGCCAGCCGGCCCCCGCACCCGCCGCCCCGGCCGGGCGGCCCGGTGGCGGTGGTGGCGCCCAGGGCGGCTACGGCTACCCGCCGGCCGCCGCACCCGCGGGCGCCCCGCCCATGCCGGCCGCGCCGCCGCCCGGCGGCCGCCCCGGAGGTTACGGCTACCCGCAGCCCGCGGGCGGCCAGCGACCCCCCGCCGCGCCCGCGGCCGGTGGCCGCACCCGCTACTGGATCGAGATCAACGGCACCCGCCATCAGATCTCCCGCGCGACGCTGGTGCTGGGCCGCAGCACCGACGCCGACGTGCGGATCGACGACCCCGGCGTCTCCCGCCGGCACTGTGAGATCCGGACCGGAACGCCCTCGACGATCGCGGATCTCGGGTCCACCAACGGCATCGTGGTGGACGGGCAGCACACCACCCGCGCTACGCTCCGCGACGGCTCGCGGATCGTCGTGGGCAGTACCACCATCATTTACCGGCAAGCCGAAGGGTGAAGCGGGGGCAATGTCAGAGCTGACCCTCACGGTCATGCGGCTGGGTTTCCTGGCCGTCCTGTGGCTGTTCGTGATCGTGGCCGTGCAGGTCATTCGCAGCGACCTGTTCGGAACGCGCGTCACACAGCGCGGATCGCGTCGCGAGGCCGCACGGCCGCAGCAGGCCGCACGGCAGGCGGCGACCCCGCCGCAGCAGCGCGGCCAGCAGGGCGGCGGCCGCCAGCGCCGTAACGCCCCTTCCAAGCTGGTCGTGTCCGAGGGCACGCTCACCGGCACCACCGTCGCCCTGCAGGGCCAGACCATCACCCTGGGCCGGGCGCACGACAGCACGATCGTGCTGGACGACGACTACGCCTCCAGCCGGCATGCCAGGATCTACCCGGACCGCGACGGCCAGTGGATCGTCGAGGACCTGGGCTCCACCAACGGCACGTACCTCGACCGAACGCGGCTCACGACCCCGACACCGATTCCGCTGGGCGCGCCGATCCGCATCGGCAAGACCGTCATCGAGCTGCGGAAGTAGTACGACAATGAGCGAGCGGAGCGAGCACGCAGTGGCGGCCCCCACCAGGGGCCCCGGCGCGCTCCCGACCGGAGGGTGGGCACCGTGCGGATGTACCCGGAGCCGACGGGCGAGGTGCGCATGAGTCTGTCACTGCGCTTCGCCGCCGGATCGCACAAAGGCATGATCCGGGAGGGCAACGAGGACTCCGGATACGCCGGTCCCCGCCTGCTCGCCATCGCCGACGGCATGGGCGGCGCCGCCGCGGGCGAGGTCGCCTCCTCCGAGGCCATCTCCACCATCGTCGCCCTCGACGACGACGTCCCCGGCTCCGACATCCTCACCTCGCTCGGTACGGCCGTACAGCGCGCCAACGACCAGCTGCGCGCGATGGTCGAGGAGGACCCGCAGCTGGAGGGCATGGGCACGACGCTCACCGCCCTGCTGTGGACCGGACAGCGCCTCGGCCTCGTCCACGTCGGCGACTCACGCGCGTACCTGCTCCGCGACGGCGTCCTGACGCAGATCACCCAGGACCACACCTGGGTGCAGCGCCTCGTCGACGAGGGCCGCATCACCGAAGAGGAAGCCACCACACACCCCCAACGCTCCCTGCTGATGCGGGCGTTGGGCAGCGGCGACCATGTCGACCCCGACCTCTCCATCCGCGAGGTCCGCGCCGGCGACCGGTACCTGATCTGCTCCGACGGCCTCTCCGGCGTCGTGTCCCACCAGACCCTGGAGGACACCCTCGCCAGCTACCAGGGCCCGCAGGAGACCGTCCAGGAGCTCATCCAGCTCGCGCTGCGCGGCGGCGGCCCCGACAACATCACCGTGATCATCGCCGACGTCCTGGACCTGGACACCGGCGACACCCTGGCCGGGCAGCTGTCCGACACCCCGGTCGTGGTCGGCGCGGTCGCCGAGAACCAGCAGCACCACCTGCACGACAACGGCATCATGCAGACCCCCGCCGGCCGCGCCTCCGGGCTCGGCCGCCACGTGCCCGGACAGGGCGGCGGGGGCGGCGAGTTCGGCCCGCCCGGCTCCGGGGACACCACCGGCTACGTCCCGGCGGGCAGCTTCGGTGAATACACCGACGACGACTTCGTCAAGCCCCGCAAGGGCCGCAAGTGGCTGAAGAGATCCTTCTACTCGGCCCTCGCGCTCGCCGTCATCGGCGGCGGCCTGTACGGCGGCTGGCGCTGGACGCAGACGCAGTACTACGTCGGCACCAACGAGGAACACGTCGCCCTGTACCGCGGGATCAGCCAGGACCTGGCCTGGGTCTCGCTCTCGAAGGTGGAGAAGGACCACCCCGAGATCGAACTCAAGTACCTGCCGCCGTACCAGAAGAAGCTCGTCGAGGGGACCATCACCGAGGGCGGTCTGAAGGACGCCCAGGCGAAGATCGACGAGCTCGCGCTGCAGGCGTCCGCGTGCAAGAAGCGGGCCGAGCAGCAGTCTGCACAGAGCGAGCAGAACTCCAAGACGGGCGAAGGCGAGGCCGGAGGCACCACGGGAACCACCCGTACCTCCCTTACGTCCAAGGCGACACCGACACCGAATCCCTCGGCGTCCACCCAGTCCCCGCCCCCGTCCTCCTCCACCTCCCCGACCCCGTCTGCGACGCCGAAGCCCGGCCCCACTCTCTCGGAGGAAGAGCAGAAGGTCGTCACGAACTGCGGTACGCAGTAGGCAAGCCGTGAGAGGCCCCGTCACACCATGAGCAGTACTACGAACTCGCCGACGCACCATACGTCCACGATCGGCGCGATCGGCGCGCCGAGCAGGCGCAACACCGAGCTCGCGCTGCTGGTGTTCGCGGTTGTCATTCCGGTGTTCGCCTACGCCAACGTGGGGTTGGCGATCAATGACCAGATCCCTCCCGGACTGCTGAGCTACGGCGTCGGGCTCGGCCTGCTCGCAGGCATCGGACATCTGGCCGTCCGGAAGTTCGCGCCGTACGCCGATCCTCTGATGCTGCCGCTGGCAACCCTGCTGAACGGCATCGGCCTGGTCGTGATCTGGCGTCTGGACCAGTCGAAGCGACTTCAGCAGAGCGACGCCTTCGTCCAGGCCGCACCGCGCCAGTTGCTGTACTCCGCGATGGGCGTCGCCCTGCTGGTGACTGTGCTGATCTTCCTGAAGGACCACCGGGTCCTGCAGCGCTACACCTACATCTCCATGGCCGCCGCGCTGTTCCTGCTGGTCCTGCCGCTCGTGCCCGGACTCGGCGCGAACATCTACGGCGCCAAGATCTGGATCAAGATCCCCGGCCTCGGCACCCTCCAGCCTGGCGAGTTCGCGAAGATCATCCTCGCCGTCTTCTTCGCCGGCTACCTCATGGTGAAGCGAGACGCCCTGGCCCTGGCCAGCCGTCGCTTCATGGGCCTTTACCTGCCGCGCGGACGCGACCTCGGTCCGATCCTCGTCGTCTGGGTGATCTCGATCCTCATCCTGGTCTTCGAGACCGACCTCGGTACGTCGCTGCTGTTCTTCGGAATGTTCGTCATCATGCTGTACGTCGCCACCGAGCGGACCAGCTGGATCGTCTTCGGTCTGCTGATGTCCGCGGTCGGCGCCGTCGGCGTGGCGAGCTTCGAGTCCCACATCCAGACACGTGTACAGGCCTGGCTCGACCCGGCCCGCGAGTTCCAGCTCAGCCGCTCCGGTGTCAGCGACGGTGTCGTCCACTCCGAGCAGGCCATGCAAGCCCTGTGGGCCTTCGGCTCCGGCGGCACCCTCGGAACCGGCCTCGGCCAGGGCAACTCCGACCTCATCGGCTTCGCCGCCAACTCCGACTTCATCCTCGCCACATTCGGCGAGGAGCTGGGCCTGGCGGGCGTCATGGCGATCCTCCTGCTCTACGGCCTGATCGTGGAACGCGGTGTGCGCACGGCACTCGCGGCCCGCGACCCGTTCGGCAAGCTGCTCGCCGTCGGCCTGTCCGGTGCCTTCGCCCTCCAGGTCTTCGTCGTGGCCGGCGGTGTCATGGGCCTCATCCCGCTGACCGGTATGACGCTGCCGTTCGTGGCGTACGGCGGATCCTCCGTCATCGCCAACTGGGCCCTGATCGGCATCCTGCTGCGCATCAGCGACACCGCACGCCGCCCGGCGCCCGCCCCCGCGCCCAACCCCGACGCCGAGATGACCCAGGTGGTCCGTCCGTGAACAAGCCCCTACGCCGGATCGCGATCTTCTGCGGACTTCTGGTCCTGGCGCTGCTCATCCGCGACAACTGGATCCAGTACGTCCAGGCCGACGAGCTCAGGACCGACAAGAACAACCGCCGCGTCGTCATCGAGCGCTACGGCACACCCCGCGGCGACATAATCGTCGACGGCAAGGCCATCACCGGCTCGGAGGAGACCTCCGGCAGCGACTTCAAGTTCAAGCGCACCTACGCGAACGGACCCATGTGGGCGCCCGTCACCGGATACGCCTCACAGGCCTTCGGTGCCACCCAGCTGGAGTCCATCGAGGACGGCATCCTCACCGGCAACGACGACCGGCTGTTCTTCCGCAACACCCTCGACATGCTCACGGGCAAGGAGAGGGAGGGCGGAAACGTCGTCACCACCCTCAGCGGCGCCGCACAGAAGGCCGCGTACAACGGTCTGAAGAATCAGGGCGCCAAGGGCGCCGTCGCCGCCATCGAACCGTCGACCGGCAAGATCCTGGCGCTGGCCTCCTACCCGTCGTACGACCCCTCGTCCTTCGCCGGCAACTCCACGACGACCGACACCGAGGCGTGGCAGAAGCTCCAGAAGAAGAACAATCCCGACGACCCGATGCTCAACCGGGCGCTGCGCGAGGTCTACCCGCCGGGCTCGACCTTCAAGGTCGTCACCGCCGCCGCGGCACTGGAGCACGGCCTGTACACGGACGCCGACGCGAAGACGGACTCGCCGGACCCGTGGGTCATGGAAGGCACCACCACCAAGCTGCCCAACGAGGGCAACATCCCCTGCAAGAACGCGACCCTGAGGGTCGCCCTGCAGTACTCCTGCAACACCGTCTTCGGCAAGGTCGGCTCGGACCTCGGCAACGACAAGATGCTGGAGACAGCCAAGAAGTTCGGCTTCACCGAGGAGCAGTTCACGCCGGTCCGCACCAGCGCGTCGATCTTCTCCGACGACATGAACCCCTCGCAGACCGCGCTGTCTTCCATCGGCCAGTTCAACACCGCCTCCACCCCGCTGCAGATGGCCATGGTGGCTTCCGCCGTCGCCAACAACGGCACCCTCATGAAGCCGTACATGATCGACGAGCTCCAGACCAACAACCTCGACGCCATCGAGAAGACCGACCCCGAGGAGATGAGCAAGCCGCTGTCCGCGGCCAACGCGCAGATCCTGCAGTCGATGATGGAGACGGTCGTCGACGAGGGCACCGGTAAGAAGGCGCAGATCGAAGGCGTCAAGGTCGGCGGCAAGACCGGTACCGCCCAGCACGGTGTGGACAACAGCGAGAACCCCTACGCGTGGTTCATCTCCTACGCCAAGCTCAGCGACAACAGCTCGCCGGTCGCCGTGGCCGTCGTGATCGAGGACGAGAACGCGGTCCGCGACGACATCTCCGGCGGCGGCCTCGCGGCCCCCATCGCCAAGAGCGTCATGGAGGCGGTCATCGACAGCAAGAAGTGACCCCGCTCACGTCCCCTTCACATCGGTGCACGTTGCGATACCGGTCCTGTATCGGGTTACGGGCTTGGCCAGGTCACACAAGATGAGCCGGGTACGGTATGCCCGGACGGCACACCTCCGCACCCACAAGGGTGACGGCGGGACCGACGGAGAGGGCTGGTAGGTAGCTATGGAAGAGCCGCGTCGCCTCGGCGGCCGGTACGAGCTGGGCCAGGTGCTCGGCCGTGGTGGCATGGCCGAGGTATACCTCGCGCATGACACCCGGCTCGGCCGCACCGTGGCGGTGAAGACGCTGCGCGCGGACCTGGCGCGCGATCCGTCTTTCCAGGCCCGGTTCCGCCGGGAGGCCCAGTCGGCCGCCTCGCTCAACCATCCCGCGATCGTGGCGGTCTACGACACGGGCGAGGACTACATCGACAACGTGTCGATCCCGTACATCGTCATGGAGTACGTCGACGGCTCCACACTTCGTGAGTTGCTTCACAGCGGCCGCAAGCTGCTGCCGGAGCGCGCCATGGAGATGACCATCGGCATCCTCCAGGGCCTGGAGTACGCGCACCGCAACGGCATCGTCCACCGCGACATCAAGCCCGCGAACGTCATGCTGACGCGCAACGGCCAGGTCAAGGTGATGGACTTCGGCATCGCCCGCGCCATGGGCGACTCCGGCATGACGATGACGCAGACCGCGGCAGTGATCGGCACCGCCCAGTACCTCTCGCCGGAGCAGGCCAAGGGCGAGCAGGTGGACGCCCGCTCGGACCTCTACTCCACCGGCTGCCTGCTGTACGAGCTCCTGACGGTGCGGCCCCCCTTCGTGGGCGACTCCCCCGTCGCCGTCGCGTACCAGCACGTACGGGAAGAGCCGCAGGCCCCCTCGGTCTTCGACCCGGAGATCACGCCCGAGATGGACGCGATCGTCCTGAAGGCGCTGACCAAGGACCCCAACTACCGCTACCAGTCGGCCGACGAGATGCGCGCCGACATCGAGGCCTGCCTCGACGGCCAGCCCGTCGCCGCCACGGCGGCCATGGGCTCCGTGGGCTACGGCGGCTACCCGGACGACCAGCCGACCACGGCCCTGCGCTCCACGGACGCCGGCGCCACGTCGATGCTGCCGCCCATGAACCCGGACGACGGCGGCTACGGCTACGACGACCGCCCGGACCGGCGCCGCCAGCAGAAGAAGTCGAACACCTCGACGATCCTGCTGGTCGTCGCAGCTGTGCTGGTGCTGGTGGGCGCCGTCCTGATCGGCAAGTGGGTCTTCGACGGCGAGAACGCGAGCAACAGCCAGGTGGCCGTGCCGAACCTCATCGGTGACACGGAACAGGGCGCCAAGGCGCTCCTCACCAACAGCGACCTGAAGCTTGGGACGGTCACTCCGAAGGAGTGCGAGAACCAGCCCAAGGGCAAGATCTGCGACCAGGACCCTGACTCCAAGATCAAGGTCGACAAGGGCTCCACGGTCAACATCGTGGTGTCCACGGGCGCGCCGAAGGTCACCGTGCCGAGCGTGATCGGTCTGAAACTGGGCGAGGCAAAGCAGCAGCTCGAGGAAGACGACTACCAGTTCGTCGTCAAGACCGAGACCCGCGAGACCTCCTCGGACGACCCGAACACCGTCCTCGACCAGGACCCACGGCGCGGCGAGGAGGTCGAGAAGGGCTCGACGATCACCCTCACCATCGCCAAGGCGGAGGAGAAGTCCACCGTCCCGGACGTCCTCGGCAAGACCTGTGACGAGGCCAAGGCGCAGATGACGGCCAACGAGCTGGTCGGCACCTGCACCGACGTGGAGACCCAGGACCCGAACCAGGTCGGCAAGGTCATCGCGACCTCGCCCGAGGCGGGCAGCGAGGCCAACAAGAACTCCACGGTGACGATCCAGATCGGCAAGGCGGCCGCGCAGCAGCAGGTACCGGTGCCGACCGTGACCCAGTTGTCGCTGAAGGACGCCAAGAAGGCCCTCCAGGATGCAGGACTGACCGTGGGCAACATCGGCGGTTCCCAGGACGACAACGCCGTCGTCCTCACCCAGGACCCCCAGCCGAACACCCAGGTCCCCCAGGGCACCGCGGTGAACCTGATCGCAGTCGCCCAGAACGGCAACAACGGCGGCGGCGACAACGGCGGGATCTTCGGCGGCGTGACGGGAACGTCGGCCCGCACGGAGGACTGACCTCGCACCAAGGCCCTACACCAGAGCCCCGGCACCTTCAACAGGTGCCGGGGCTCTGGCGATCTCCTTGCTCGAGCGGGCGTACATACCGGTAGAAGCCGTACGAACGAGGTTGAGCCCCATGGGCTGCGAATACGCGCCGAGCCGGGTCCTGCGCGACGGCCGGTGCAGCGGCTTCTGCCGGCCATCGCACAGGAGTGCCCATGTCGATCGTGTCTTCATATCTGAAGCTTCGTTGATCGGGTGGGGTGGGGAGCCAGAGCTCTGCCCCGGCCATACGGCCACACCAGGATCGGAAGGGCAGAACGTGATCAACGAATCGGCACTGCTGGAGTCGAAGAGCCTGCGCGACAGCGTGCTGGAACGCACCCACGTGCTCGACAGAGTGAAGGCACTGTCGTTGCTCCCGGACGGGATGCATGTGACGACGGCGATGGTGGCCGTGTATTTCGGCGTCACCGCCGATGCCATCCGACAGCTCACCAAGCGCCACCGCGAAGAGCTGGAAACCAACGGCATAGTTGTACTGCGAGGCCCTGAGCTGCGGAACTTCGAGAGTGACAACATGTCACTCTCGCTGGGCAGCAATTCACAGGCTCGTCGAAGCCTCACCATCTACCCCCGCCGCGCTGTCCTCAACGTCGCCATGCTCCTCCGAGACAGCGACGTCGCACGTCAGGTGCGTGTGTACCTCCTTGACATGGAGTACGCGGCCCGCGCACAGCCTGTGGAAAACCCTGCCCCCACCGACAGCGCCTCCCTCGACGACCGCATCGACCAACGCATCACCCACATCCTGGGCAAGACCGTCGTCCCCATGTTCAACGCCCTGATCGAAACGTCAGGCGAGCACCGCAGGGAGATGATCGCGCTGCGCGCAGGCGTCCAGCGCATCGAACGACGACTCCACCAGCACCACGCCCGGCTGCAGAGGCTCGAAAGGCCTTCCAGCCTCGTCGCCCACGCAAGAGGTTCGCGCCCTACCTCAACATCACGAGCCCTGAACACAAGGAGGCCCGAAGCTGCAAGAGGAAGTTGCGGCTTCGGGCCTCCACCATGCTAGGGGACTGAGGTCTCCGGAGGACCTCAGTCAGTCACGCAGTTCCTCCGGCGGCGTCCGCTCCTCGTCCACCTTCTCCACCCGCTCCAGCTCGCCCCACACGACATACCGGTACCGGCTCGTGTAGATCGGCGTGCACGTCGTCAGCGTGATGTAGCGCCCCGCCTTCGTCTTCCCCGACTCCTTCGGGATGGCGGAGAGAACCTTCACGTTGTACTTCGAGGTCTCCGGCAGGACGGCGTAGACCTTGTAGACGTACCAGTCACCCTTCGTCTCGAAGACGATCGGGTCGCCCTTCTTGACCTTGTGGATGTTGTGGAACTCCGCGCCATGGCCGTCACGATGCGCGGCGACGGAGAAGTTGCCCTTCTTGCCCGAGGTCGGCAGGGTCGCCTTGACTGGGTCGGTGTAGTAGCCGGCGACGCCGTCGTTGAGGATCTTCGACGTCGTGCCCTTCTCGACCAGGATGTCGTCCCCGCTCATCGTCGGCACGTGCAGGAAGCCGATGCCGTTCTTGGAGTCGAACTCGGCGGGACGGCCGGAGTCCTCGTCCTCGTGGGCCCAGATGTCACGGACCTTGTCGGCCTGTTTGTCCGCCGCGCGGTCGGCGACGACGTTCGTCCACCACAGGGAGTAGACGACGAACAGGCCCAGCACCAGGCCCGCCGTGATCAGGAGTTCGCCGAAGACGCTGACCGCCGCCGCGATCCGGCCCCTGCCGCGGCGGCGTGCCGGGGGGCGCGGTGCTGCGGGGGCGGCCGTCTGCTCTTCGGTGCCGTCGGTGGTCGCTGCCACTTTTTCATCTGCCCTTAACTGACGAGCGCATCCGGCTTGCCCTTGCTGCGCGGCCGTTCCTCGACCATCTTGCCCCAGACGATCATCCGGTACTTGCTGGTGAACTCCGGCGTACACGTGGTGAGTGTGATGTAGCGGCCCGGCCCGGTGAAGCCCGACCCCGGTGGAACAGGTTCCAGCACGCTCACATTGCTCGGCGACGTCACCGGCAGGATCGACGCCATCTTGTAGACGTAGTACTTGTCCTGCGTCTCCACGACCATCTCGTCGCCCTGTGCGAGCCGGTTGATGTACCGGAACGGTTCACCATGGGTGTTGCGGTGCCCGGCGAGCGCGAAGTTGCCGGTCTTGGCATCCGGCATCGCCGTCTTCAGCTTGCCCTCGGCGTAGTGGCCGACCATGCCCCGGTCGAGCACCCTCTTGTTGTTGATGCCCTCGGCGATCGGGACCACGACGTCCAGCTTGGGGATGTGCAGGATGGCGAAGCCCTGCCCCGGCTGGAAGGTCCCCGGGTTGCGCTTGCCGCTCGCCCAGTCGTCCTGGAGGCTGCTGGCCTCCCTGTCCGCCTGGGCGTGCGCCCGGACGTTCGTCCACCACAACTGGTAGCTCACAAACAGCAGCATCAGCACGCCGGTGGTGATGAACACCTCACCGATCGCCCGGCTGGCGAGGACACCCGCGCTGGGCTTACGTGCCCTTGCCTGTCTGCGGGCCTCCAAGCGCGAGAGGGGGGCCTGCGAGGATTCCGAGCCCGTCTCGGCATGCTCCGACGCCGCGTGTGAACCACCACGGCGCCCGTGCCGCCGCTTGGCGGCCTTTCTGCGGGCCGCACGGCCGCCCGTCGGGGTTCCTGTGGCGGAAGCTGCGGAAGAGGCGGCAGAAGCCGATACGCGGCCACCGAGGGGCGGCGGATCGGGTACCCGCAGGGCCACCGTCTCGTCGTCCGCGGGCGGTATGTACGGCTCCGCATACGGTTCCTCGTACGGCTGTCGAGCCGCGGCGGCCCCCTCGGTGCCGTAGCCCTCGGTGCCGTAGCCCGCGTCGACGCGGTTCTGCGTTCCGTAGCCGTCGGTGCCGTACGTGTATCCGCCGCCGTAGCCGTCACCGCCGTAGCCCTCGGCGCCCTGCCCCTGCCCGTGGCCCTGAGTGACGTGGCCCTCCTCGCCGTACCGCTCCCCGAGCGCACCCGGCCCCCCATACGGCTGCTGCCCGTACGAGGTGCCCTGGTCGCCGACGCCGCCGTAGGAGTCCGTGAAGGACTCCCCGTACGTGGCGCCGGACTTGCGCTCGGGGCGCAGCGCGGTCACGCCGTGGCCCTGCCCACCACCGGGGCGAGCCCCGTCGACCTCGCCACCGCGCCCTGGTCGCCACACTCCACCAGCCAGTTGGCCAGCATCCGGTGCCCGTGCTCGGTCAGCACGGACTCCGGGTGGAACTGCACGCCCTCGACGGGAAGTTCACGGTGACGCAGGCCCATGATGATGCCGTCGTGCGTCCGTGCGGTGACCTCGAGGTCGGCCGGCACCGTCTGCGGCTCGGCGGCCAGCGAGTGGTAGCGGGTCGCGGTGAAGGGTGTCGGCAGGCCGGCGAAGACACCCTTGCCCCCGTGCTCGACCAGCGAGGTCTTGCCGTGCAGCAGCTCGGGCGCACGGTCCACGACACCGCCGTACGCCACCTGCATCGACTGCATGCCGAGGCAGACGCCGAAGACGGGCACCCCGGTCGAGGCACAGTGGCGCACCATCTCGATACAGACACCGGCCTCCTCGGGCGTGCCCGGACCCGGGGACAGCAGGACGCCGTCGAAACCGTCCTGCGCGTGCGCCGTCGACACCTCGTCGTTACGCAGCACCTCGCACTCGGCACCCAGCTGGTAGAGGTACTGGACCAGGTTGAAGACGAAGCTGTCGTAGTTGTCCACGACGAGAATGCGCGCGCTCACTGGTTGTCCACCGTCACATCGTTGAAGGGCAGGAGCGGTTCGGCCCACGGGAAGACGTAGTTGAACAGGACGTAGACCACGGCCACGACCAGAGCGAGCGAGAGCAGCGCCCTCACCCACGCGTTCCCCGGCAGATGCCGCCAGATCCAGCCGTACATGCCGTCCCTTCCGTCGCACCACGGCACCAGACTCACGCCGTACAGCCACCAGACTAACGGCGCAACGCCTCCGGTTTCCCGGCCTCCACAGGCTGAGTGGAGTCGAGATGGGCCCACACGATCAGCCGGTGACTGTGACCCCACTCGGGATCACAGGTGGTCAGGGTCAGATAGCGGCCTTCACGCGTGTACCCCGACTTACGGGGCACAGGGTCAATCACCTCAATGTCGGTGGGCACGGTTTTGTAGGGGCCTTTGTCGATCCGATACGTGAACCAGGTCGTCCCGTCCGTCAGCACCACCGCATCGCCGGGCCGCAGCCTCGGGAAGTCCTTGAAGGGGTCGCCGTACGTGCGCCGATGACCGGCGACCGAGAAGTTGCCCTTCTGCCCGAGCTGGGCGGTGTTCGCGTAGTGGCCGAGCCCCTTCTTGAGGGTCTTGGTGGCGGTGCCTTCGAGGACCGGCTTGTTCCACGTGAAACCAAGGCGCGGGATGTGCATGATCGCGAAGGGCTTGTCCGCGGCATACGGGGCCGGCTTCGGCGGACCCGTGGTCGCACCCGGACTCGTGGCGGCGCCCGGACTCGCCGAACCGCCGGGGACCGCGGGCGTCGGGCGTACCGCCCCCAGCGCCCACTGGTCCTGTAACTGATCGATCTGGTCGTCCATGACGTTGTCGGCCTTCACGCCGGTCCAGAACAGCACATAGGCGACGAAAAGGACGATCACGGTTCCGACGGTGACGCACAGTTCGCTGACGGTCCTGACGACGACACGCACCGGCAGCTCCAGAGAGGGGCTCACTCACTCCACAGGCTTGGCGTACTGCAGATCCACTGTGCCCGAGTAACCCGGCAGAGTCACCGTCCCGTCCTCGGTGACTTTCCAGCCAAGACCGTAGACATTGACGTACACCATGTAGTTCTGAATCGCCGCCGAGGCCGCGAGCGCCTGCTGCATCTTCTCCGGATCACCAACCGCCGTGATCTTGTACGGCGGTGAATAGACCCGGCCCTGGAGGATCAGGGTGTTGCCGACGCAGCGGACCGCGCTGGTGGAGATCAGCCGCTGGTCCATGACCTTGATGCCCTTGGCACCGCTCTGCCACAGCGCGTTCACCACCGCCTGCAGGTCCTGCTGGTGAATGACCAGGTAGTCGGGCTGCGGCTCGGGATAGCCGGGGAGCTTGGCGGTGGCGTTCGGCGGCGCGTCGTTCAGCGTGACCGAGATCGCCTCGCCCGTCAGCTTCTGCGTCCCCGCGTTCTTCTCCAGGGCAGCCAGCTTGTCGTCCTCGGCCTTGGTGCTGCCGTCGTCGCGCTCGGCCAGGGCCTCCACGTCGTCCTGCAAGGCCGCGTTCGACTCGCCCAGCTCGCCGTTCTTGTGGCTGCGCTCGTGGATCAGGTCCGAGAGCTTCAGCAGCGAGGCGTCCGTGCGGATATTGGTGCCCTTGGCCGTGTTGAAACTGGTGAAGAAAATAAGCCCGGCGAGAGCGAAGACAGCCGCGGTCAGCACCCGCACCGGCCGGAATCGGCCGCGTACAGGGCTGGATCCCGCCCCGGGGGAGTCGGCAGAATTGCTCAACGTACCCTTATCTCCTTCGGCGCCGCGGAAGCACTACGCTAACGGACGCCCGGGGGAGCATTCAGAGTCCCCTTGTACGCTGCCCCGAGCCAGCCACAGTTCCCTGCGCGGCCACGCAGCGCATCGACAGGAGAGACCCTCGTGCCGAAGTCACGTATCCGCAAGAAGGCCGACTACACGCCGCCGCCGTCGAAGCAGACGACCGCGATCAAGCTGAACAGCCGCGCCTGGGTCGCGCCCGTGATGCTGGCCATGTTCCTCATCGGTCTCGCCTGGATCGTCGTCTTCTATGTGACCGACGGTTCGCTGCCCCTCGATGCACTGGGCAACTGGAACATCGTCGTCGGCTTCGGCTTCATCGCCGCCGGCTTCGGCGTCTCCACACAGTGGAAGTAGCGGTCGAGGCGACACCTTGAGCGGCAGTCGACGCGGCGGCCGCTTCATGGTGAACGGAGCTCTGCCCAGGGCTATCCGCTGAGTTATCCACAGCCTTGCAGCAATTTCCACAACCTGACTGGGGAAAAGACGACGATCTGTGGATAACCCATCGGGCGTTGACGCCGGTACGACAGCCACACCGGTCACCCGAAGGGTTCTCGAACCCACGTACGCCCCCTCCCTGACCTGCGGAAACGCAGGGCTCAGGCAGGGGGCGTAGCTGTTCCCGCACCGTGCGCACAAGATCCGCCACACGCTGTGGACAACAGCGCCGCTCACGTGGATAACGGGGCGGCTCAGGTGAGCTTCAGGTGAGCTGGAGCGTTCTCAGCACCGTCATCAGGGCCACCGCGGCCAGGACCAGCGCGCATGTGCCGTACTGCACCAGCGCACGACGCTCGCGCGGGGCGTGGACCATGGCGTAGCCGATGATGACGCCGGCGACGAGGCCGCCGATGTGGGCCTGCCAGGCGATGTTGCTCCACCCGAAGGTGAAGATCAGGTTGATCACCAGCAGGGCGATGATCGGCCGCATGTCGTACTGGAGCCGCCGCATCAGGATGGCGGTGGCGCCGAAGAGGCCGAAGATGGCGCCGGAGGCGCCGAGCGAGGCTGTGGTGGGGCCGGCCAGTAGGTAGGTGAAGGCGCTGCCTGCGAGGCCGGAGCAGAGGTAGAGCGCGATGTAGCGGGCGCGGCCGAGGGCGGCTTCGAGGGGGCCGCCGAGCCACCACAGGCTCAGCATGTTGAAGGCGAAGTGCCAGATGGCCTCATGTGTGAACATCGAGGTCGCCAGGCGGTACCACTGGCCTTCGGCGACGCCTTCGGTGGGGTTGAAGGGGGCGGGGGGCCAGGAGCCGATGAGGACGAGGTCGTTCAGGAGCGTTGTGCTGGTCTGCACGGCGATGAAGACCGCGAGGTTGATCCCGATGAGGATCTTGGTGAGCAGGCGCGGGTCGGCGGCGATGGTGCCGCCTGCGATGGTGCGGGGGCGGGCGGCGTCAGGTGCGTGTCCGGTGCCGGAGCCGCCGCGGACGCAGTCGGGGCACTGGAAGCCGACGGAGGCGCTGACCATGCATTCGGGGCAGATGGGGCGTTCGCAGCGGGTGCAGCGGATGCCGGTCTCGCGGTCCGGGTGGCGGTAGCAGACGGGCAGGCTCTGCGCGTCCTGCGGGCTGCCTGCCGACTGGTCCATGAGGGTCCCCTAGGTCGTCGTACGCGATGCACGTCCTCATACATCGCCCCGCTCATCCTTACGGACGAGCGGGGCGATTGGTTCCCTGCGGGAGGTGTCGGGCTCAGCCCTCACGGGTCTCGACGACTACCGACTCGATGACGATGTCGTTGAGTGGGCGTTCGGTGCGCGGGTTGGTCTGGACGCTCGCGATGGCGTCGACGACTTTCTGGCTGGCCGGGTCGGTGACCTCGCCGAAGATGGTGTGCTTGCGGTTCAGCCAGGTCGTCGGGGAGACGGTGACGAAGAACTGGGAGCCGTTGGTGCCGGGTCCGGCGTTGGCCATGGCGAGCAGGTACGGCTTGTCGAAGCGGAGGTCGGGGTGGAACTCGTCCTGGAACTGGTAGCCGGGGCCGCCCGTGCCGTTGCCCAGGGGGTCACCGCCCTGGATCATGAAGCCGCTGATGACCCGGTGGAAGACCGTGCCGTCGTAGAGCTTGGCCTTGGACTTCTCCCCGGTGGTGGGGTTGGTCCACTCACGCTCGCCCTTGGCGAGTTCGACGAAGTTCTTGACCGTGATCGGCGCGTGGTTCGGGAGGAGCCGGACCTCGATGTCGCCTTGGTTGGTCTTGAGGGTGGCGTAGAGCTGCTCGGCCACGATCTGCCTTCCGTTGTCTTCCTGTGACCCCACGATCCTCGCACGTACGGCGACAGCCGTCCCCGGCGCTCGTTCATCGGTACGCAACCTGGCGGATTGCTTGCAGAAAACCCGACGAGTCGGTCCGTGGCGGGGGCGCGGCGGGGAGAACCGTGGCATTGTCGACGACAAGCCACCGTTGCCCCGCATTGGTCCGTTATTGCACTTGATCAAGTTCATGGGCACCCAAATGCCCGCCCTCACATGCAGCGCAGCGTTCTGACAGGCATGATCCGTAAAAGTGTGGAAAGTCGAATTACCGTACGCCACCGTGGAGGAGGAACCCGTGACCCGCATCGACAGCGTGCGCGCCGCGACCGGCTCGGCGAAGGACAGCGTGCTGCACGCCGCGGAAGTGGTGGCGCCCTACGCCGACACCGCCAAGGACAGGGCCGCACACTACGCGCACGAGGCACGCGTACGGCTCGCGCCGAAGGTGACGCAGGCCACCGAGCAGGCCCGCGCCCAGGCCCGCCTGCAGTACGGCGCGTATGTCGCGCCGCGCCTGGAGCAGGCCCTTGCCCATGTGCCGCCGGGCGTCGACAACGCCGCGCACGAAGCCGCCGTCCGTACTCGTAAGGCTGCCCGGCAGGCCGCTGAGTACTCCCGGCCGAGGCTTGAGCAGGCAGTGGCCGCGGCCGGACCCGTGAGGGACGAGGCCACCGCGCGTGGTGTGGCTGTTATGGCTGCGCTGCGTGGTCAGGTCTCGGCGAAGGAGATCGAGAAGCTCGTCCGTAGGCACGAGCGGCGCGCCAAGGCCGGTCGTGCTGTGAAGGTGCTGGCGGTGCTCGGCGCGCTCGCGGGCGGAGCGTTCGCCGCGTGGAAGTGGTGGGACAAGCAGGCCAACCCGGACTGGCTGGTCGAGCCTCCCGCTGCGACTGAGGTCCCCGAGTCGAACCGTCTCAGTTCGGTGGACGGCAGCGGCAAGTCCGGACTCGATCCCGAGGTCCAGGCGAAGGAAGCCGAGGAGGAGGCCGCGCGGCGCGACGACGGCCTGTAGGACGGGGGCCGGCAGGGCGAGGACCGGTGATGTGAAGGCCCGGCTACGGTCGGGGTGTTGAACTGCGTTGTGGGGCGGGAGACTTGAGGGTCTCCCGCCCCACAGCGGTGTTTCACGTGAAACGCCGGTCACGTCCGCCGTCGTGATGGCAGAGGGGCGAGTCGGCGGCGGCGCCGGGCGGCGTCCTGCATCACCGGGGGCGGCGTGGCGAGGGCGCGTATTCGGTCGGTGAAGTCGGGGTCCGGCAGCGGAAGGTCCAGGTCGTCGTCGACGTAGGCAACGGCGGCGGGGATGTAGTGCAGGACGGCGTTGACGGGGTCGGGGACGGGTGAGCAGTCGGGTTTGAGGGCGCGCAGGACGCGGAGGGTGGTGCTGATCTCGTCCTCGGGCTCGGGTCCGGAGTCCTCGACGCGGATGGCGGCGTCCGCTCCGACGGCGCCCTGGCCGGGTGGGTCGTCCGTCTCGGGCCGGACGCTGCGGGCGTACCGGGCGTGCTGTGTCTGCCACCAGTCGGCGACGCCGGGTTCACCCAGGGCGCGGTGGTGCAGATAGAGGCAGTAGCTGGCGGCGGAGTCGCCGGCGCCTGCGGCGTACTGCCACCAGAAGCGTGCCGACTCCTCCCGTGCGCAGAGCTGAAGCATGCAGCCGAGGACCCGGGCTCCCGGGGGTTGGGGCAGGGCTCGAGCGAGGAATTCCTCAAGGTCGGCGAGGGCGTCGGTGTGGGTGATGACCGTCTCGCAGAGGGTCTGAAGATCGTCGGCGGCGGAGCGTTCGTCGGCCGGAGGAGCCTGGCCCGGCGGGATCGGCGGGGCCTGGTCGGCGGTGGCGTCTGCCGGGTTCGGGTGGGTGGGGTGCGGGAAGGAGGCTGCGCGCGCGGACAGGCGTTCGGCCGCCGCCTCTATGGCTGCCTGGGTGTAGGGCGGACGGAGGAGGCGTGCCCGCCCGAGCAGCTCGTCAATGGGCGATGTCATCGGCATTCCCTTCGTCGGTCGGCCCTTCGCCGGTCGGCCCTTCGTCGGTCGGCCCTTCGCCGGTCGGCCTTTCCGCGCCCGTGCAGGGCTCGGCTTCCGCACGGGATTCCGCGAGGCTCTTCTTCACCCCGTACGCGTGCTGGAGGCGCCGTTTGGCGTGGCGGACGGTGGAGCGCACACCGGCCGGGGTGATACCGAGGGCGGCCGCTATCTCGACCGCGTTGTAGCCGAGCCCGAAGTGCAGGAGGACCACGTCCATCTGACGCGGTGGCAGCTGGCCGATCTCCGCGTAGAGGTTGAGGCTTTCCTCGAGTTGGCTGATGGGGTCGACGGCCCGGTCCAACGCCACGGTCTCGAAGGCCTCGCCGATGAGTGCCGGACGGCGGTCGCGGGTGCGGGAGTGGTCGATGGTGCTGTTCTTGAGCACACGCCAGGCGTATGCGGCGGGGTTCTCTTTGGACAGCACGGTGTTCCACGCCTTCAGCAGTTGCTCGAAGGCGGCGTCGACCGCTTCCTCGGCGTCGTGCCAGTTACCGAGCCTGGACTTGGCCCAGTTGACGTACAGCGGCCGGTACATCTGGTGGAAGGCCTCGAAGTCCAGCGGCAGTTTCTTCATGCGCGGGGCGCGAGGGGCTTGGCGCGGCAGGTCCTGACTCACGATGCCTGCCCTTCGTGGTGGGGGTCCTTGGCGGCCTCGGTGAGGTCACGCCGCATCTCGCTGATGCCCGCTCGTACTCCGGCCGCGGCCAGCCGACGCAACAGAACGACCGCGTCACGGCCGAACACCCGTAGGGCGAGCGCCGCCAGGATCACCTCACCGGCAATGTCCATCGTCACTGTGCTGTTGTGCCTTCCTGATGCAAGGCGAGGCCGCTCAGCACCCCCGGTGGGCCTCGGGACGGCGCGTGTTTACGCCCTCCGCCCACGATGACGTTTGCAACGGCCCGTGTGTGCAAGTCCCGCACAGATTTTCTTAACGGAGCGCATCCTTCTGATTACGCCGTCACGTTCACGCCAGCTCACACACGGCATGCCCGCCCGGGCCCGCCACCCTGGCGCCACGTCCGCCACCTGCGCACCGATCTCGGGGACTGCGCCGATGCCACACATTTGCGCAAACGTCTGCAACTGCCCCGCGGGCTGCCACGTGACGCACGTCACTCAGGAGATCGCGTCCGTCCGGGACCGGGGCATACAAAAACCGGCCAGAGGCGACGAGGCATCTGACCGGTCCGGAGTGTGGAGCCTAGGGGAGTCGAACCCCTGACATCTGCCATGCAAAGACAGCGCTCTACCAACTGAGCTAAGGCCCCGGAAGGGGAGCAACCAACCGGAAGAACCACGTACCGGCGGGCGCCGCAGACCAGAGTACCGGGTCGCCCCCCGTATCTCGCAAAAAGATTGGGGGTCCCGATGAACGACCACTCTCCGTAAGATGCTCGGCGTGGTTCGCTACAGCGAACCGCGGTTTTGGGGAAGCGATGGGGAGACGCAATGGACGCCGCACAGCAGGAAGCCACCGCAAGAGCGCGGGATCTGCAGCGGAACTGGTACGGGGAGCCGCTGGGGACGCTCTTCCGTAAGCTGATCGACGATCTTGGTCTGAACCAGGCTCGTCTCGCGGGGGTACTGGGGCTGTCCGCACCGATGCTGTCGCAGCTGATGAGCGGACAGCGGGCGAAGATCGGTAACCCGGCCGTGGTTCAGCGGGTGCAGCTGCTGCAGGACCTGGCAGGGCAGGTCGCAGACGGCAGCGTGAGCGCTGCGGAGGCCACCGAGCGCATGGAGGAGATCAAGAAGTCGCAGGGGGGTTCGGTTCTGAGCAACACGACGCAGACCACGAGCAGTTCGGGTGCGCCCACGGTCAAGCGGGTGGTCCGCGAAATCCAGTCCCTGCTGCGTTCGGTGGCGGCCGCCGGAGACATCATCGACGCCGCGGACACCCTCGCCCCCACCCACCCGGAACTGGCAGAGTTCCTCCGGGTGTACGGCGCCGGCCGCACGTCCGACGCGGTCACGCACTACCAGTCCCACCAGAACTGACCCCGAGGCCCGGTCGCCGAAGGGGGTTCGGCAACCGGGCCGACGGCCTGCATCCTGAGCGGGCACGAGGGGCCGGGCATATCCCTCGCCGCGGCCAGGCGGCGAGAAGGGGAGTCGGCGAGGGGAGTCGTATCGCTCGTCGAGGGGGAAGCAAGGGGGGTAGTCGAAGGGGGAGGGGCGACGCACAGCCATGGGTGAGGTCTTCGCCGGCCGGTACGAACTGGTCGACCCGATCGGACGCGGAGGCGTCGGCGCCGTCTGGCGTGCCTGGGACCACCGCCGCCGCCGGTATGTGGCCGCCAAGGTGCTGCAGCAGAGCGACGCGCACTCGCTGCTGCGGTTCGTCCGCGAGCAGGCACTGCGGATCGATCACCCCCATGTGCTCGCGCCCGCCAGCTGGGCCGCCGACGACGACAAGGTCCTGTTCACCATGGACCTGGTGGCCGGCGGGTCGCTGGTCCATCTCATCGGGGACTACGGCCCCTTGCCGCCCTCCTTCGTCTGCACGCTCCTGGACCAGCTCCTCGCGGGACTGGCAGCTGTCCACTCGGAGGGTGTCGTCCACCGCGACATCAAGCCCGCCAACCTGCTCCTCGAAGCAACCGGCACCGCCCGCCCGCGCCTGCGTCTGTCCGACTTCGGTATCGCCATGCGGCTCGGTGAGCCGCGTCTGACCGAGACCAACCTCGTGGTGGGAACGCCCGGTTATCTCGCGCCCGAGCAACTCATGGGCTCGGAACCGGACTTCCCTGCCGACCTGTTCGCCGTAGGACTGGTGGCGCTTTATCTGCTGGAGGGCGCCAAGCCTGACGTCAAGGCGCTCGTCCAGTACTTCACCGCGCACGGAACTCCCGGTGCGCCCACGGGCATTCCCGAGCCGCTGTGGCAGGTCGTGGCCTCGCTGCTGCAGCCGGATCCACACGCGCGGTTCCGCACGGCCACGGGGGCGCGCAAGGCTCTGGCATCGGCCGTCGAACTCCTGCCGGAGCCCGGTCCCGATGACGAGCTCATCGAGATCTTCGACCAAATCGGGCCCCTGCCTTCGGGGTTCGGGCCGGACGGGCCGTTCAAACGGGCGCCCGGCATCGAGGAGAGCACGGGGGCCTCGCTCCAGTTCGGCGCGGGCACGGCCTCGGGCTCTGCAGCGACTGCGAACACCGGTTCTGTGTCCACGCCTCCCGGCTCCGGGTCGGCGGCGCGCGGCGCCGGGTACGCAGCCACCGGCAACGGCACCAGCTCGGGTACTGCCCCGAGCGATCCACGCCAGGGCGTGGCCGGACCGGCTTCCGCCCCGGCTTCCGCTTCGGCTTCGACCCCGGCTTCCGCTGCGGCTTCGACCCCGGCTTCGGCTTCGGCTTCGGACGTAGCGCCGTCGCAGTCCCCGCCCGCCCCGCACGCCGCCCCCCACCCGGGCCCACAGTCGCCCGCCGCCCAGCAGACGTCCGCCGCCTCGCAGCCCAACACCGGAAGCGACAGGGATGCGCGGGACGGGCGCCTCACCATGTCGGACACCGGCAGCTTCCACTTGCCACCCCCGCAGGCCACCTCCTCCTCCCTTCGGACTCACACGCCCCCGCCCCCGCCGCACCCAGCACAGGGCCAGGGCCAGGGCCAGGGCGAGACAAAGGGCCAGTGGGAGTCCGGCCAGGCACAAGGCCAGAGAGAGTCCGGCCAGGCACACCCCGGCGTGCAGCATCACTCGCCCCACGGCTCCCCCTACGACACCACCCACGTGCTGTCCTCCCCCCACCCGCACACACCGCAGTACCCGTCTCAGCCCCCGACGCCGGTGCAACACCAACGCGTCGATGCCTCTACTGCTTCGTACACCGCTCAGAGCCCGCAGGTTCCACCATCGGCGCCCCCAGTTCCGCAGCCGCACCGCCGCGGCGGGCACCGCGCCACCCGCCGCGCCGCCCACGGCATCGCGCGCCGCCCAGGCCCACCCGCCAAGGTGGCGATCCCGCTCCTGCTGCTGGCGCTTGCCTGTTACGCCGTGGGTTTCTGGGCGCTGACCCGCGTCTGAGGCCGCCGAGGTGCCGGAGGACGCCGGTCGGCCGCCCCGGCCCCGCCGGGTTCACACGCCATGGGCCGACCGGTGGGCAGCGAACCCACAAGCCGAGGTTCCCCCCGCCTTACAGGCCCCGCCCGCCTACAGCGCGCCAACCCTTCGCCGAGCCACCACCGTCCACACGCCCAGCACCACCAGCACCACAGTCCCGGCCCCGATCCCGCTCACGGCAAGCACGGCCATCGCAGCGTCACCGCCGCCCCCGGCCCCGCTTTCCGCAGCGGCCCCCGGATCGACTCCACCAGCCTGAAAGACGCCCGGCGGCTCGGACTCCCCCGCATAACCTGGACCGGGCTCCGCCGAACCCCCCACGCGCACACGCAGCGTCAGCGGCAGCGGCCCGTCGCCGTACTTCTCGGCCACCTCGGCCGCGAGGTGCACCACGAGGTAGTAGGAACCGGCGAATCGCATGCCGCTGACCCGGTCGCTCACGGCGTACCGGTTCTCGTACGCGACCGGCGGCAGGGGATCGATCTCAGCGCTCTTCTGGCTGCCGTCGTAGTAGGTGCTGGCGTCGTCGACGAGGCCGCGCGCGGGGTTGTGGAGCGAGAGGTCGAGGGCACCGACCGCGGTGCCGTCGCCGCCGGCCGAGCTGCCCAGTTCGGCGGTGGCGTACAGCTGGCGCCCCCAGGTCAGCGGCACCTTGTAGAAGAACGTCCGGCCGGGCTCGATGTCGGCGCTCCAGACTCCCTCGCCGACGGACACCGCCGAGGCGAAGCCGGAGCCGCCCTCGCGGCGCACACCCTCGCCGGTGAGGGGGGTGGGTGAGGCGGAGTCCCACGCCTCAGGGGCACTCGTCGCGCCGGCCTGCTCCAGGGACGGCTCCGAGGCGGCGAAGAGCTCCAGGTCCCAGGCGTCCGGCGCGGAACTCGCCGTACCGACGCGCTCGACGACCATGTAGTAGGTGCCCGCTGTCTCGCAACGAGGCTTGTTGGCGGAGATCTCTCGTGCTGCCCAGGCCGCGATGGGCCGCGGGCTCTGGACGACGCGGAACTGCTCGGTTCGGAAGGAGCAGGAGCGGCCGTCGGCGTCCTGCACAGAGACTCTGATGCCGTCGTTCGCGGCGACGGTGCTGCCGGGGGCGGGGATCGCGGTCGCGGAGACGTATGTGTCAGAGGTGGCGTCGAGATCGAGGCGGTAGTAGATCTTCCCGTCGCTCGGCAGGGAGCTCTTGTACGTCGCTCCGGGTGTGAGGCGTACGGCATCCGCAGTGCCTGTCGCACCCGCGACGGTGCGGGCGTCGGGCGCGAACGCGTACGGGGTGGGCGTGCCGGCCGCGAGAGCGGCTCCGCTCGGCAGCGCGGCGGTCGTGCACAGGAGCAGTGCCCCTACGACGGCCATACGCGTGGGTGCCGTGGAGTTACCGCGCCGCGTGTTCGCATCGCTCCGCACCCACGCGCCCGGCCGTACCCCCGCGCGGCGCCACCACGCCCTACGCCGCCGCCTCATCACGCGCCACCCCTCGCCGCCGCCGGACCATGGACTCGCCCATCCTGCCCAGCCCGGCCGCTCGGCACCCACGCAATCCGTACGACTGTCCGAAACGCCCGGCTCTAAGGCCTCCCGGCCAGTCCCGCAACACGAGCACACAAAACCCCGACCGCTACGGCGGTCGGGGTCTGGTTCAGATTCCGAAGTGGTGACTCACGAACCCGTGGGCACGGAGTCAGTCGCCTCCGTCCACAGATCCTGCTCGGCGCGATCCGCCTGGATCTGGCGGTACACGAGGAGCCCGCCGATGGCGGCCAGTGCGACCAGGAGAAGCTTCTTCACCGCGCGACCTCGTCTTTCCTTGACGTAGGGGACCTCTGGCGCCCGACTATACACACCGACCGATACCGATCGGTGACCTGCGTCGGGGCTCAACTGCCCTCCGGAACAGCGCAGTAGAAGCGGATGATGTCGCTCCGATCGGAGGGTGATCACACCCCGACAGACGGTGACTTCGCGGCCCTTCCTCCAGCTTTCGGCACTCTTCCGCTCTCTTGCGCCCATTCGAGTGGTGTTCATCTGAAGATCGACGCGTCATGAGCGTCGGTCCATGACTTCTCGGCCCCCATACACATCATGAGGAAAGTACGCAAATCGCCCAACCCGAAAGTGAGGGGCCATGACCAGGAACAAGGTCATGAACCTGTGGACGGCCATCGTCACCGCCTTCCTCGCGCTGTGCTCAGCGCTCGGCTTTGTCACGTCGACCACCGCCGCGGCGGTGCCGCACACCGAGACGTCTCGCAAGGGCGGCAGCGACGACAGCGACCGCAGCGCGGAGCTGACGGTGCCTGCGATGCCGAACTGGGCCTGGTCCTACGCCAGAGCACTGCCCCCCACGATGAAGCAGCGCATCCGAGCCGAGGCCCATGGCAAGACCCCCAGCTGCCGGCACCGACCGCTCACGGAAACGGAAGCGGAGGCGGCGAGCCCACCGTCGGCCCCCCGGGAGTGCGTCCACGCAGGCTCCCCGGCGCAACCGCTCGTGCCACACCAGCGTTGAACCGACGGCCCGCCCCAGAGCCGTCACCCCTTGCCCCAACGCGCACCATCCCGTAAGCGCCTGAGCGCCACGGCGTGCTCACCCCTCGTCGACGATGTGCCGGAGATAGGCCCATGGATCGTTGAGATAGCGCCGCCAGTGGTCGACAAGCTCCAGATCCCGCCAGTCGGCGGGACGCATTCCGTGGTCACCCACCTCGATGATCTCGGCGCCAGGCAGCGCCGTCAGCACAGGTGAGTGCGTCGCGCAGATGATCTGTGCGCCGGAACGCCCCAGTTCATACAGCAGACCCACGAGTTGAAGACAAGAAGCGAAGGACAGTGCAGCCTCGGGCTCGTCCATGACGTACAGCCCCGGCTCCTGAAACCGCTCGCGGAAGGCCATCAGAAAGCCCTCGCCGTGGCTCATCTCGTCCGCGGCCCCGGACAGCCTTCCCGTCCTCTGCTCCCGGTCCAGCGCGTCCAGCGCCGTCTCCGCCCGCAGGAAAAAGCCTCTGCGGCGCGTACGAGGCCCCTGGAGCATGCGCCGACCGGCCGGCGTCGCCTCGAACCGTATCCGGCCGCCCAGCGCCGACGGCTCACGCCAGCTCGCGTACTTGTAGCCCGCGGATCCGCCCCAGGAGTCCAGGCCGAAGCCCTCCGCCAGCGCCTCGACGAGGGTGGACTTGCCCGAGCCGTTCTCCCCCACCAGGAACGTGACCGGCGCGGTGAACTTCAGGCCGTCCTCCAGCAGCTGCCGCACGCACGGCACCGACCAGGGCCACTGGCTGTCTTCCTCCAGCTCGCCCTCGGCAACATGCGCGTATGCCCGTTCGACGATCATTCGGCCAGGCTCTCATCCGGCACTGACAATCGGGCGCCCGATGTCCGTCGACGACGACAGCGACATCTCCCCGACGACGCCTCAACGACGACGAAGACCCCCAACCGGACTGGCTGGGGGTCTTTTCGCTGGTGGGGCTAACAGGATTTGAACCTGTGGCCTCATCCTTATCAGGGATGCGCTCTAACCAACTGAGCTATAGCCCCGCCGCGCTCTGCGGTGTGTGTCCCGCGCGCTGACTCCTGAAGATTAGCGCACGACGTGGGCAGTCCCAAAATCGGTTGTCGGGGGACCGTCAGGAGAGGTTTGAAGCCGCCGTCCGGCGGCAACGGTCACTCGTCCTCCGCGAGCGTCAGCTCGACGCCGCCCACGAAGCCGGCGGAGAGGTTGTAGATGAACGCGCCGAGGGTCGCCAGCGCCGTCGCGAGGACGACGTCGATGACCGCGATGATCGACGTGAACATCAGGACGTGCGGCAGCGACAGGAAGGCCTGCAGGTCGAAGCCGTTCGACTCGTTCGAGCCGGTGGCCTCGGAGATCGTGCCGCCGACCGTCGAGAAGACGCCCATCGCGTCCATGACCATCCAGAGCACCGCGGACGCGACGATCGTGCAGATGCCCAGCGCGATGGAGAGCAGGAAGCTGACCTTCATCACCGACCAGGGGTCGGCCTTGGCCACGCGCAGGCGCGCCTTGCGGGTGCGGGGCGTCGTACGGGCACCGGTGCGCGGCCGGCGTACCGCGCTCTCCGGAGCGGGCGTCTGGTAGGCCTGCGGCGGGTGGTAGGGCCCGGCGGACTGCTGCGGCTGCCGTTCCCCGGGCAGCGGCGACGTGGACGGCGCGGTGGCCGCCTGCTGCGCCCCTGCGGGCTGGGGCTGGGGCTGGGCGCCCGGAGCGGCCGAGCCCGCGCCGGCCGCGTACTGCTGGGTCTGCGAGCCTCGGGTGTCCGTCACGGGTCCCCCCTGGGATCCAGGTGCGTCGGGCGAGGGCGAGGCCTTCGCGGGCGACTTGATCGCCTTCAGCTGGGTGGTGTGCGGGTCGGTCGCAGGCGCGGCGGAGCCACGGCCGCCGCCCGTCTCCGAACCGGCTGTTGAACCGGTCGAGGTACCGGACGATCCGGCGCCCGTGGCTCCGCTCACGATGACTCTCTCCTCGTGCTACTCGGCCGAGGGCGTTTCACCCTCGTCCGTGCCGGTGGTCGCGGCACCCTCGGCGATCTCGTCGACGGCAATGTCACCGTCGACCTCCTCCGCCTCGCGTCCCGCCTCGGCGTTACGTGCGATACCGACGACGGCATCGCGCTTGCCCAGGTTGATCAGTTGGACGCCCATGGTGTCACGGCCCGTCTCCCTGACCCCGCTGACTCGCGTACGAATCACACCGCCGCCCAGCGTGATGGCGAGGATCTCGTCGGCCTCCTCGACCACCAGCGCACCGACGAGCGAGCCGCGGTCCTCGACGATCTTGGCGGCCTTGATGCCGAGGCCGCCGCGACCCTGGACGCGGTACTCGTCGACGGGGGTCCGCTTCGCGTACCCGCCGTCGGTGGCAGTGAACACGAACGTACCGGGTCGAACAACATTCATCGAGAGGAGCTCGTCTCCCTCGCGGAAGCTCATGCCCTTGACACCCGAGGTGGCGCGCCCCATGGGACGCAGTGACTCGTCCGTAGCGGTGAACCTGATCGACTGTGCCTTCTTGCTGATCAGAAGCAGATCGTCGTCGGCCGAGACGAGTTCGGCACCGATCAGTTCGTCGTCGGAACCGTCCGCCGTTTCGCGGAGGTTGATCGCGATCACACCACCGGAGCGCGGCGAATCGTAATCCTTCAGAGGCGTCTTCTTCACCAGACCCGCCTTCGTGGCGAGCACGAGGTACGGCACCGCCTCGTAGTCGCGGATCGCGAGGATCTCGGCGATCGCCTCGTCCGGCTGGAACGCGAGGAGGTTCGCGACGTGCTGCCCGCGCGCGTCACGCCCGGCGTCCGGGAGCTCGTACGCCTTCGCCCGGTAGACACGGCCCTTGTTGGTGAAGAACAGCAGCCAGTGGTGGGTCGTCGAGACGAAGAAGTGGTCGACGATGTCGTCTTCCTTCAGCTTCGTGCCGCGTACGCCCTTGCCGCCGCGCTTCTGCGCGCGGTAGTCGACGGTCTTGGTGCGCTTGACGTAACCGCTGCGCGAGACCGTGACCACGATGTCCTCTTCGGCGATGAGGTCCTCGATGGACATGTCACCGTCGTAGGGCACCAGCATGGTCTTGCGGTCGTCGCCGTACTTCTCGACGATCGCGGCGAGTTCCGCGCTGACGATGCCGCGCTGGCGGACCGGCGAGGCGAGGATCTCGTTGTACTCGGTGATCTTCGCCTGGAGTTCGTCGTGCTCCTGGACGATCTTCCGGCGCTCCAGGGCGGCCAGTCGGCGCAGCTGCATCTCGAGGATGGCGTTGGCCTGGATCTCGTCGATCTCCAGGAGCTCCATCAGGCCCGTGCGCGCGATGTCGACGGTGTCGCTGCGCCGGATCAGCGCGATGACCTCGTCGATGGCGTCCAGGGCCTTCAGCAGGCCGCGCAGGATGTGCGCCCGCTCCTCGGCCTTGCGCAGGCGGAACTTCGTACGGCGGACGACGACCTCGATCTGGTGCGTCACCCAGTGCCGGATGAACGCGTCCAGGGAGAGCGTGCGCGGGACGCCGTCGACGAGCGCCAGCATGTTGGCGCCGAAGTTCGTCTGCAGGTCCGTGTGCTTGTAGAGGTTGTTGAGTACGACCTTGGCGACCGCGTCCCTCTTGAGCACGATGACGAGACGCTGACCGGTGCGCGAGGACGTCTCGTCACGGACGTCCGCGATGCCGCCGATCTTGCCGTCCTTCACCAGGTCGGCGATCTTCTGCGCGAGGTTGTCGGGGTTGACCTGGTAGGGCAGCTCCGTGACCACCAGGCACTGGCGGTTCTGGATCTCCTCGACCTCGACGACCGCGCGCATGGTGATCGAGCCGCGGCCGGTGCGGTACGCCTCTTCGATGCCCTTGCGGCCGACCACCAGGGCGCCGGTCGGGAAGTCGGGGCCCTTGATGCGCTCCATGAGCGCATCCAGCAGCTCCTCGTGCGAGACCTCGGGGTTCTCCAGGTACCACTGGGCGCCGGCCGCGACCTCACGCAGGTTGTGCGGCGGGATGTTGGTCGCCATGCCGACCGCGATACCGGCCGACCCGTTGATCAGCAGGTTCGGGAAGCGGGCCGGCAGGACGGTCGGCTCCTGGGAGCGGCCGTCGTAGTTGTCCGTGAAGTCGACGGTGTCCTCGTCGATGTCGCGGACCATCTCCATCGACAGCGGCGCCATCTTGCACTCGGTGTAGCGCATGGCCGCCGCCGGGTCGTTGCCCGGAGAGCCGAAGTTGCCGTTGGAGTCCACCAGCGGCATCCGCATCGACCACGACTGCGCGAGGCGGACCAGGGCGTCGTAGATCGAGGAGTCGCCGTGGGGGTGGTAGTTACCCATGACGTCACCGACGACACGGGCGCACTTGTAGAAGCCGCGCTCGGGGCGGTAGCCGCCGTCGTACATGGCGTACAGCACGCGGCGGTGGACGGGCTTGAGGCCGTCGCGGACGTCCGGCAGCGCACGCGAGACGATGACGGACATCGCGTAGTCGAGGTACGAACGCTGCATCTCCGTCTCGAGCCCGACGGGCTCGACGCGCAGGGCCAGGCCGTCGTCCTCAGGCGTGACGGGAGTGTTCTCGTCGGTCATTGCTGGTGAAGGTCCTTCCTGGTGCGGTCAGCTGAGACCGACTCAGATGTCGAGGAAGCGGACGTCCTTGGCATTGCGCTGGATGAACTGGCGGCGGGCCTCCACGTCCTCGCCCATGAGGACCGAGAACAGGTCGTCGGCCTGGGCGGCGTCGTCGAGGGTGACCTGGCCGAGGACGCGGTGCTCCTGGTCCATGGTGGTCACGCGCAGCTCCTCGGCGTTCATCTCGCCGAGACCCTTGAAGCGCTGGATCGAGTCCTCACGGACACGCTTGCCGCGCTGACGCCCCATCTCGATCAGCGCGTCACGCTCACGGTCCGAGTACGCGTACTCGACGTCGTCCCGGCCCCACTTGATCTTGTACAGCGGGGGGCGGGAGAGGTACACGTGCCCGGCCTCGACCAGGGGCCGCATGAAGCGGAACAGGAAGGTCAGCAGCAGGGTGCTGATGTGCTGACCGTCGACGTCGGCGTCCGCCATCAGGATGATCTTGTGATAGCGGAGCTTCTCGATGTCGAAGTCCTCGTGCACGCCGGTGCCGAAAGCGGAGATCAGCGCCTGGATCTCCTGGTTCTGCAGGATCTTGTCGATCCGCGCCTTCTCGACGTTGAGGATCTTTCCTCGGATCGGGAGGATCGCCTGGTACTCGGGGTTGCGGCCGGACTTGGCCGAGCCACCGGCGGAGTCACCCTCGACGATGAAGATCTCGCACTTGGTGGGGTCGTTCGACTGGCAGTCGGAGAGCTTGCCCGGGAGGGAGGCACTCTCCAGCAGGCCCTTCCGGCGCGTCAGGTCGCGGGCCTTGCGGGCCGCCACGCGCGCGGTCGCCGCCTGGATGCCCTTGCGGATGATGTCCGCGGCCTCGTTCGGGTTGCGGTCCAGCCAGTCGTTGAGGTGCTCGTAGACGACCTTCTGGACGAAGGTCTTCACCTCGGTGTTGCCCAGCTTGGTCTTCGTCTGGCCCTCGAACTGCGGCTCGCTCAGCTTCACCGAGATGATCGCGGTCAGACCCTCGCGGATGTCGTCACCCGTGAGGTTGTCGTCCTTCTCGCGCAGCAGCCTCTTGTCGCGCGCGTACTTGTTGATCAGCGAGGTCAGCGCGGCACGGAAGCCCTCTTCGTGCGTACCGCCCTCATGGGTGTGGATGATGTTGGCGAAGGAGTAGACACCCTCGGTGTAGCCACCGTTCCACTGCATGGCGATCTCGAGGGACAGGTGCTTGTCCCTGTCCTCGGCCTCCAGGTCGATCACGGTGGGGTGCACCACTTCTCCCTTGCGGGAGTTGAGGTACTTCACGAAGTCGACGATGCCGCCCTCGTAGTGGTACGAGACGGCCTTGACCTCGTGCTTCTCGTCCTCGCCCGCCTCGTCCGCACCGGCCGTGGCCTTCGCCGACTCGCGCTCGTCGGTGAGGTTGATGCGCAGGCCCTTGTTGAGGAACGCCATCTCCTGGAAGCGCCGCGACAGCGTCTCGAAGGAGTAGTCGGTGGTCTCGAAGATGTCCGGGTCGGCCCAGAAGGTGACCGAGGTGCCGTGCTCGTCCGTGGCCTCGTGCTGGGCAAGCGGGGCTGTCGGGACGCCCAGCTTGTAGTCCTGCGTCCAGCGGTAGCCGTCGGTCTTGATCTCGACGGACACCTTGGTCGACAGGGCGTTCACGACGGAGACACCCACGCCGTGCAGACCGCCGGAGACCGCGTAGCCGCCGCCGCCGAACTTTCCGCCCGCGTGCAGGACCGTCAGCACGACCTCGACGGCCGGCTTGCCCTCGGAGGGGACGATGCCGACCGGGATGCCACGTCCGTTGTCGACGACCCGCACGCCGCCGTCAGCGAGGATCGTGACGTCGATGGTGTCCGCGTGGCCGGCCAGCGCCTCGTCGACGGAGTTGTCGACGACCTCCTGCACCAGGTGGTGCAGTCCGCGCTCACCGGTCGAGCCGATGTACATACCGGGTCGCTTGCGGACCGCGTCCAGACCCTCGAGGACGGTGATGGCGCTGGCGTCGTACGAGGCGGTCACCTCGCCGTTCGACGAGGTCACCGCGCCGCTGGCGCCGGCGTCGGTGGACGGGATGTTCTCGTTGGGGTTGCCGGAATCGGCCACGAAGCGCCCTTTCTGGCACAGCACGAGCCAGGCTCGTCGGCGGGTTGCCGGAGCGGCTGCGGCATGTTGCGTTGGTAAGCCTTGATCAGCGTTGCTCAGCTTTTCCCGGACGGTCCCCACGATGGGGGCGGGATTGGGCTCCAGTCTACCGGTAGCGCCGACAGTGATGGGGGTTTGCCGGTACCTGAGTCCGCATGTGCCGCCCTGAACCTGGCTCTCCCGACTCCCGATATGCGGATGGGGGCTCCGAGAGGCTCACAGAGCCACTCAGCGCTTCCGGCCGTCAACCCTTGGCTACTTAGGAGTCAGGTCGCGATTCGCAACCGCGTGCGGTTGTACGCGGAGGACGCCGTCGGCGGCACTTCGTGGCCGGAGATGACAGTTGATGTGATGTCGGTCACCTGTGGATGACGGGGCTGCAGGGACTGCTGTGACGGCTGTCAGAAAGCCCGGTCACGCGTGACCCCGCCGGTCCGATCACCCGTAGGTGTCGCCGGGTCCCGTGCTGCCGGGAGCGCGCAGCGGGCCGTAGCGGCGGGCCGGGCCTCCGGGACCCTGCACCTTGATCTGCCTCACCGCGCCATGCCCGAGGTCCTCGTTGAGGCGGGCGACCAGCGTCGGCGCGAGCAGCCGCAGGTTCGTCGCCCAGGCCGTCGAGTCGCAGCGCACGATCAGGGTCCGCTCGTCCTCGTCGTACTTCTCCGGCACGCAGTGCTTGGCGACGTCCTCGCCGACGATCTGCGGCCAGCGGCCCATCACCCCGCCCACCGCGGCCGGGGCCTCCCAGCCCCGCTCGGTGATCAAGCGGTTGATGGCGGAGCCGAGCGCCATGGGGTCGCGGCCGTCTGCCCGCGCGCCGGAGCGCAGGCCGCCGCGCCGCGCCTGCTTCTTCTGCTGCGCCGCGTCGCCACGCGCGCGTGCCTGCTCCTTGGCCGCCCTCAGCGCCACGCGCGCGAGGTCGACACCGGAGGGTTCGGGGGTCTTCCTGGGGGCGCCCTCGTCGTCGTTCGTGGACGGCTGCTCGCTCATACGCGCTCCACCGTCCCCTCGGACACCGTGTACCGCGCCCCCGTCAGCACGTGCGGTACGTCGTCGTCGACCGCGGCGGTCACCAGGACCTGCTCGCCGGGCGCGACCAGCTCGGCCAGCCGCTCACGGCGCCGGGTGTCCAGCTCGGCGAACACATCGTCCAGGACCAGCACCGGTTCGTTGCCCTCGGCGCGCAGCAGGTCGTACGAGGCCAGACGCAGCGCCAGCGCGTAGGACCAGGACTCGCCGTGCGAGGCGTATCCCTTGGCGGGCAGCTGACCGAGTTTGAGAAGCAAATCGTCCCGATGAGGGCCTATGAGGGTGACGCCGCGCTCGATCTCCTGCTTGCGCGCCTCTTCGAGCGCCGCCATCAGCTGCTCGAAGAGGTCCTCGCGCGTGTGCGCCTCGCCGGGAGCCGACGGCTTGTAGTCCAGCGCGACGGGGCCGCCGCCGGGGGCCAGTTGTTCGTACGCCTTGTCGGCCAGCGGCTGGATCGTCGCGATCAGGTCCAGGCGCTGGGCGAGCAACTCGGCGCCCGCGCGGGCGAGATGCTGGTCCCAGACGTCGAGAGTGGACAGGTCCATGGAACGGCCACCGTGCCGCCGGGCCAGGGCGGCCGATTTGAGAAGCGTGTTGCGCTGCTTGAGGACCCGCTCGTAGTCGGAGCGGACGCCGGCCATGCGCGGGGAGCGAGCGGTGATCAGCTCGTCGAGGAAACGGCGCCGCTCCCCGGGGTCACCCTTGACCAGGGCGAGGTCCTCCGGCGCGAACAGGACGGTCCGTACGATGCCGAGCACGTCACGGGGTCTGACCTGCGAGGACCTGTTGATGCGGGCCCGGTTCGCCTTGCCGGGGTTCAGCTCCAGCTCGACCAGCTGCTGCCGCTCGCCCTGCCGCACCTGGGCCCGGATGACCGCCCGGTCCGCGCCCATGCGCACGAGGGGGGCGTCGGAGGCGACACGATGACTGCCGAGGGTGGCGAGATAGCCGACGGCCTCGACGAGGTTGGTCTTGCCCTGGCCGTTGGGTCCGACGAAGGCGGTGACGCCCGGGTCGAGCGGGACTTCGACCCGGGCGTACGAGCGGAAGTCGGCCAGCGACAGATGCGTGACGTGCATGGTCGTTCGCCGACCTCCCCCAACATGTGGTTCGACTGTCCCCAGTTGTGGACAACCGGGTCACTCCTGAGGGTGCCAGGGTGACATCCCCAGGGTGTGGATTACTTTCCCTGGTCTCCGACGGGCACTTCCGCCCCGCCGGTCACTTGTGCTCCACCGGTCACTTCTTCTCGACCGCGTGGCCGCCGAACTGGTTCCGCAGCGCCGCGATCATCTTCATCTGCGGGGAGTCGTCCTGGCGGGACGCGAACCGCGCGAACAGCGACGCGGTGATCGCGGGGAGCGGCACCGCGTGGTCGATGGCTGCTTCCACAGTCCAGCGTCCCTCGCCGGAGTCCTGTGCATAACCCCTGAGCCTGTCCAGGTGCTCGTCCTCGTCGAGGGCGTTCACCGCGAGGTCCAGCAGCCAGGAACGGATCACCGTGCCCTCCTGCCAGGAGCGGAAGACCTCCCGGACGTCGGTCACGGAGTCGACCTTCTCCAGCAGCTCCCAGCCCTCGGCGTAGGCCTGCATCATCGCGTACTCGATCCCGTTGTGGACCATCTTCGCGAAGTGCCCCGCGCCGACCTTGCCGGCGTGTACAGCGCCGCGGTCGCCCTCCGGCTTGAGGGCGTCGAATATCGGCTGCACCTTGGCGACGTGCTCCGCGTCGCCGCCGTACATCAGCGCGTAGCCGTTCTGCAGGCCCCAGACGCCGCCGGAGACGCCGCAGTCGACGAATCCGATGCTCTTGGCCGCCAGCTGCTCGGCGTGCCGCTCGTCGTCCGTCCAGCGGGAGTTCCCGCCGTCCACCACGACGTCACCGGGCTCCAGCAGCTCGGCGAGCTCGTCGATGGTCGACTGGGTCGGGGCACCTGCCGGGACCATCACCCAGATCACGCGCGGGCCGGGAAGCTTGCCCACAAGCTCTTCCAGGCTGTGGGCATCCGCGAGGTCCGGGTTGCGGTCGTATCCGACGACGGTGTGGCCTGCGCGGCGGATCCGCTCGCGCATGTTGCCGCCCATCTTGCCGAGGCCGACGAGACCGAGCTCCATCAGTTGTTCCTTAGGTTGCTGTGGCGTGTGGGGCACCTTCGTACCCGCGTACGAGCCTAAACCCGGACGCACGCGCACATCCGTGGGCATAGGCGCTCATACGTACGCCCTCACCTGCGGCTTCGTCCGACAGCTCGTCCCCAGGCCCGGTGATCCACCGGTGCTGGGGACGCTGTGGACAACCGCGGCGCCGACCTCGGCAGCCGCTCAGCCGCTCAGCCGCACCGGCATGATCAGGTACTTGTAGGCCTCGTCCGCCTCCGCGTCCAGCGCCGGCTTGCCGCTGAGCAGTGCGGGCTTCGTGGACGTCGTGAACGACAGCTGGGCGACCGGGGAGTCGATGGCGCTCAGGCCGTCCAGCAGGAAGGTCGGGTTGAAGGCGATCGACACGTCGTCGCCCTCCAGCTGGGCGTCAACCCTTTCCACAGCCTGTGCGTCGTCGCTGGAACCGGCCTCCAGGATGAGCACGCCCTGCTCGAAGCTGAGCCGCACCGGGGTGTTGCGCTCGGCGACGAGGGCCACGCGCTTGACGGCCTCCACGAAGGGGGCGGTCTCGATCACGGCGATGCTGTTGAACTCCGTCGGGAACAGCGAGCGGTACTTGGGAAGGTCGCCTTCCAGGAGCCGGGTCGTCGTCCGACGGCCGGCGCCCTCGAAGCCGATCAGGCCCTCGCCCGCACCCGAGCCGGACAGGGCCAGGGTGACGCTGTCGCCGCTCGTGAGCGCCTTGGCGGTGTCCAGGAGCGTCTTTGCGGGCACCAGGGCCACCGCGGACGCCTCCGGGTTCTCCGGCTTCCACAGGAACTCGCGGACCGCGAAGCGGTAGCGGTCGGTGGAGGCCAGCGTGACGGTGTCGCCCTCGATCTCGATGCGCACACCGGTGAGGACGGGCAGCGTGTCGTCGCGGCCGGCGGCGATGGCCACCTGGGCGGCGGCGGAGGCGAAGACCTCACCCGGGACGGTGCCGGTCGCGGTCGGCATCTGCGGCAGCGCCGGGTACTCCTCCACAGGCAGGGTGTGGAGTGTGAACCGCGAGGAGCCGCAGACCACGGTCGCCCGTACACCGTCTGTGGAAATCTCCACCGGTCGGTTGGGAAGAGCGCGGCAGATGTCGGCCAGCAGGCGGCCGGAGACCAGGACCGTGCCCTCCTCCTCGACCTCGGCCTCGACGCTCACCCGCGCGGAGACCTCGTAGTCGAAGCTGGACAGGCTCAGCTGGCCGTCCTCGGCCTTGAGGAGGAGGCCGGCGAGGACAGGCGCCGGCGGACGGGCCGGGAGGCTGCGTGCCGCCCAGGCCACTGCCTCCGCGAGTACGTCGCGTTCCACCCGGATCTTCACTGTTGCCGCCTCCTGCTGTTGCCGGCGCTTCTCGGCCTGCCTGGCTTCGTCGTCTGTCTCGGTGTCGTCGGCCCCAGTGAGGGGAAGGACACCGGGAACAGTCTGACGCACCCCACTGACAGTAGGTGCCTCTCGGGGTCAAGTCGTGACGAGGGGCAGCCGGGAGCCGGACAGCGAGTTGTGCACAGGACCCACTTCGAAACGGATTCCCAGCTCTCTCTAGTTGGGAGTAGTAGTAGGGCCTGTGGAAACCGTGGATAACCCCGTTTGCCCAGCTCAGAGGCGAGATTTTGTCCACGGGTCCTGTGGGCGACGCCGGTGGACAACCAGGCGTTTCTGTGGAGAACGGAAAGTTCTGCACACCCCATGCACAGCCTGGGGCGAGTTCTCCCCAGCGCCGTCCCCAGCTTTACCCACCTTTCCCACAGGCCAACCCGGCACCTTCGTGTGACGCCTTTCACTCGGGCTGGTGAGAAGGCGCGTCGCGTTGCCGAACAGTGGACAGTGATGTGGAGAAGCTGGGGATCACTGGGGACAACTGGCCCCAGCCTGTGGGTTGCCGGTGGACAACTTCATGCACAGCCTGTGGATCGTCTCGCTGTCCACAGTCTGTGGAGATCGTTCGTCCACGAATCCACAGGCAGTTGACCTGGTCTGATGGTCTTGCGACAGAGGCCTCTGTGGACACAGTCTGGACAACTTCGCAGTCCCCAGGATGTGGACGGCAGAAAGTCGCCGAATCTGTGGAGAGTGGCCGTAACGCGGCAAGTATTCGAACAGCCGACAACCGCGACATGACGAAGGGCGCCCCCGATGTCGTCCACCGGGGGCGCCCTTGCGTGCGTATCGCTGGGTCGGTCAGCCGTTCTTGATGCGGTTCGTGAGCTCGGTGACCTGGTTGTAGATGGCGCGTCGTTCGGCCATCAGATTGCGGATCTTGCGGTCGGCGTGCATCACCGTCGTGTGGTCGCGGCCGCCGAACAGCGCGCCGATCTTGGGCAGTGACAGGTCCGTCAGCTCACGGCACAGATACATGGCGATCTGCCGGGCCGTGACCAGCTGGCGGCCGCGGGAGCTGCCGCACAGGTCCTCGACCGTGAGACCGAAGTAGTCGGCCGTGGCGCTCATGATGGCCGTCGAGGTGATCTCCGGCGTCGCGCCGTCACCGCCCGGGATCAGGTCCTTGAGGACGATCTCCGTCAGACCCAGATCGACCGGCTGCTTGTTGAGCGAGGCGAACGCCGTCACCCGGATCAGCGCGCCCTCCAGCTCGCGGATGTTGCGCGAGATGCGGGAGGCGATGAACTCCAGGACCTCCGGCGGGGCGTTGAGCTGCTCCTGCACCGCCTTCTTGCGCAGGATCGCGATGCGCGTCTCCAGCTCGGGCGGCTGGACGTCGGTGATCAGGCCCCACTCGAAACGGTTCCGCAGCCGGTCCTCCAGGGTGACCAGCTGCTTGGGCGGCCGGTCGCTGGACAGCACGATCTGCTTGTTGGCGTTGTGGAGCGTGTTGAAGGTGTGGAAGAACTCCTCCTGCGTCGACTCCTTGTCCGCGAGGAACTGGATGTCGTCGACGAGCAGGATGTCCATCTCGCGGTAGCGCTTGCGGAAGCTGTCGCCCTTGCCGTCGCGGATCGAGTTGATGAACTCGTTGGTGAACTCCTCGGAGCTCACGTACCGCACACGCGTGCCGGAGTACAGGCTCCGTGCGTAGTGCCCGATCGCGTGCAGCAGGTGAGTCTTGCCGAGCCCCGACTCCCCGTAGATGAAGAGGGGGTTGTACGCCTTCGCGGGCGCCTCGGCGACGGCGACCGCGGCCGCGTGCGCGAATCGGTTGGAGGCGCCGATGACGAACGTGTCGAAGAGGTACTTCGGGTTCAGTCGCGCGGTCGGCTCACCGGGTCCGGGCGCCGGTGCGGGCTGCGCGGCCAGCGGGCCGGGGGCGCCGGTGGTCGGCAGGTTCGCGCCGATGGGGCCGCCGCGGTGCACATGGCCGGAGCCGGAGGGCGGCTCGGGCCGGTCGCGGCGGGCGTCAAGGCCACGGCGGGCGTCGAGGTCACGACGGGCGTCCAGGTCACGCCGGGCGTCCAGGTCACGCCGGGCGTCGCGATCGTAGTCGGAGCGCGGCTGGTCGTAGTCCGGCCGCTGCTGCTCGTAGTCGGGGCGGTGTCCGTCGTACGACGACCGCTCCATCGGCTGCGGCCGGTAGTCCTGGGCAGGCGGGCCGTAGGAGTCCTGTTGGTACGAGTCCTGGCCGTAGGAGTCCTGCGACGGCGACGCGTAGGGGTCCCGCTCCGGGAAACCGAGCCGCTGCTGCTGCCAGCCGTAGTCGTCCTGGCTCGGGCGCGGCCAGCTGCCGGGGCCGGGTTCGGGGCGCTGGTACTCGCTCGGGTAGGCCGGCCGGGCGGTGGGCAGCTGGTCGCCGGGTCGCTGGTCGTCGGCGCGGTGGCGGCCGTAGCCCTCGTACGGGGGGAGTTCGGATTCCTCGTAGCGCGGCTGGGGCGGGGTGGGGGGCGCCGACGGGGCCGGGGGTTCGCCGGCGGAGTCGTCGACGGTGATCGCGATGCGGATCGGGCGGCCGCACTCTCGGCTCAGGGTCTCGCTGACGATGGGGGCCAGGCGGCCCTCCAGCACGCCCTTCGCGAATTCGTTCGGTACGGCGAGCAGGGCGGTGTCGGCGACCAGCGCGAGCGGCTGGCAGCGTCGGATCCAGTGCTCGTCCTTCACCTCGACACCCTGACCGCGGCCTTCACCGAGGAGTTGCTCGAGTACTCGTGGCCACACTGCGGCAAGATCGGCAGGTACGTCAGCCACAGGGCACGCTCTCTCACGGGTCCCACGAACGTGTGATTGTGGGACGGGTCGGGATTCAAACCGGGCGGAGCCCGAATCAAGGGGTCAAGGGAACGAATCGGAGTTCAGTCACGGTAGTCAGGGCGGCGGGTGCGGTTCAAGTTGTTGTCCCCAGGCTGTGGATAGTGTCTCCCCGTGACCTCTGGTTTGACCGGATGGCGTAGCCGCGCGTACCGTAACCAGGTCGAGTTGTCGATGGCTGCTGCCGCCTGCCTCCGATGGGCACAGATCGCGTCAGGTGATCGGGAAGCGGTGCACTCGGGCGTTAACGCGAGCTACTCGTGGGCGCACGGTGACAGCCAAGACGGCACCCCGCCACTACCAATGATTTCTGGAGCCCCCGAGTGAGCAAGCGCACCTTCCAGCCGAACAACCGTCGTCGCGCCAAGACCCACGGCTTCCGTCTGCGGATGCGCACCCGTGCCGGCCGCGCGATTCTGGCGAACCGCCGCAGCAAGGGTCGCGCCAGCCTGTCCGCCTGATCCCGTCAGGTCATGACGTCGTGCTGCCTACCGAGCATCGGCTGAGGCGGCGCGAGGACTTCGCGACCGCGGTACGGCGAGGACGCCGGGCTGGACGCCCGACTCTCGTCGTCCACCTTCGTAGCGGTGCCACGGACCCGCACGCGCCTGGGGAGAGCGCTCCCCTGACGCGTGCGGGTTTCGTCGTGAGCAAGGCAGTGGGTGGCGCGGTCGTGCGGAACAAGGTGAAGCGCAGGCTTCGTCATCTGATGCGCGACCGAGTCGACCAGCTGCCCCCCGGTAGCCTGGTAGTCGTACGAGCGCTGCCCGGTGCGGGTGACGCCGACCATGCACAGCTGGCCCAAGACCTGGACGCCGCTCTACAGCGGCTGCTGGGAGGGGGCGCGCGATGAAGTACCCATTGCTGGCTCTGATCAAGCTGTACCAGTGGACGATCAGTCCACTGCTCGGGCCGGTGTGCAAGTACTACCCGTCGTGCTCCCACTACGGCTACACCGCCATCGACCGGCACGGTGCGATCAAGGGCACGGCGCTCACCGCCTGGCGCATCCTGCGGTGCAACCCGTGGTCGCTGGGCGGTGTGGACCATGTCCCGCCGCGCAAGCGCCCGCGGTGGCACGAGCTGCTGCGCAACGCGTGGCGCGCACGCAAGGGCGGGCCCTCCGCCGCCGAAACGGCCACCGAGGACAATGTTCCTTCGGGCCCGGCCGCAGAGACCCCGTCCCATGCCCAAGGAGCATGATTAGTGGACACGATTGCCAGCTTCTTCAGCTTCATCACGACACCTGTCTCCTGGGTCATCGTCCAGTTCCACTCGGTGTACGGCGCCATCTTCGGCCCTGACACCGGGTGGGCCTGGGGCCTGTCGATCGTGTCCCTGGTGATTCTGATCCGTATCTGCCTGATCCCGCTCTTTGTGAAGCAGATCAAGGCGACCCGGGCCATGCAGACGCTGCAGCCCGAGATGAAGAAGATCCAGGAGCGCTACAAGAACGACAAACAGCGCCAGTCCGAAGAGATGATGAAGCTCTACAAGGAGACGGGTACCAACCCGCTCTCCTCGTGTCTTCCCATCCTGGCGCAGTCGCCGTTCTTCTTCGCGCTGTACCACGTGCTCAACAGCATCGCGAACAACGACACCATCGGTGTCATCAACGAGAGCCTGCTGCAGAGCGCGCAGAAGGCGCACATCTTCGGTGCTCCGCTGGCTGCGAAGTTCACTGACAGCAGCTCGGATGTCGCCGCGCTCGATGCTTCGCTGACCACGGTCCGCATCGTCACCGCGGTCATGATCGTCCTGATGTCGGCGTCGCAGTTCTACACGCAGCGCCAGCTGATGACGAAGAACGTCGACACCACGGTGAAGACGCCGTTCATGCAGCAGCAGAAAATGCTGATGTACATCTTCCCGGTCATGTTCGCCGTCTTCGGCATCAACTTCCCGGTCGGTGTTCTCGTCTACTGGCTGACCACCAACGTGTGGACCATGGGCCAGCAGATGTACGTCATCCGCAACAACCCGACCCCGGGTTCCAAGGCGCAGGCCGCGTACCTGGAGCGTCTGACCAAGCACGTCACGGATCACGGCAAGACCCGTGGTCGCGGTGAGCGCGCCATCGTCAAGGCCATCGTCGCCAAGGGCCGCGACCGTAACGAGTACGAGCGCAAGTTCATCAACGGCCTCAGCAAGGCGGGTCTCGCGGCGCAGGCCGACGGCACCGTGCTGAAGGGCGAGGGCGCTGTCGCCACAGTGACCGAGGACGGTACGCCGGCCACCGGTGGGGCCCCCAAGCGGCAGCAGCCGAAGCGGCAGAGCAAGTCCCAGCGTCAGCACGGCGGTCCCAAGCAGGCCGGTGAGCCGACGACGTCGTTGGAGAAGTCCGACGAGCCCACGGACGAAAAGCCCGGGGCTGCCAAGAAGACCGCGCAGAAGTCCGGCAGCGGTGGCAGCCGCAGCAAGGCCCAGTCCGGGCAGCGCAAGGGCGGTCCGCAGCGCCCCAAGTCCCCGACCAAGAAGTAAGAAGGAGCCCATCCCGTGACGGAAGGCACCACCTCCGCTGCTGCCGAGGGTGCAGACACCCTGTCTCGCCTGGAGCAGGAGGGCGAGATCGCGGCGGACTACCTCGAGGGTCTGCTCGACATCGCCGATCTCGACGGCGACATCGACATGGATGTCGAGGCCGACCGCGCCGCTGTCTCGATCATCAGCGACTCGGGCGGCCGAGACCTGCAGAAGCTGGTGGGGCGTGATGGCGAGGTGCTGGAGGCACTGCAGGAGCTCACGCGCCTGGCCGTGCACCGGGAGACCGGGGACCGCAGCCGGCTGATGCTGGACATCGCGGGTTACCGGGCCAAGAAGCGCGCCGAGCTCTCCGAGCTGGGTGCGAAGGCCGCCGCGGAGGTCAGGAGCACGGGCGAGCCTGTGAAGCTGAAGCCGATGTCGCCGTTCGAGCGCAAGGTCGTGCACGACGCGGTCAAGTCCGCGGGCCTGCGCAGCGAGTCCGAGGGCGAAGAACCGCAGCGGTTCGTCGTTGTGCTTCCCGCCTGATCGGTCCTCGACGTTCCCCCCGGCCCCGTCTGTGCGCAGGCGGGGCCGATCTTTGTCAGCCTGAATAGTTCTGGTGGTTCTGGTGCGGGCGCTTTCTGCGTCGGCGCGAACGGAAGGACGGTCCCCCGTGACGGAGGCAGCGGAGCTTCCCCCTGTGCCCGAGCAGGCACGTGAGGTGTTCGGCGATCGCTACGCTGATGCGGTCCGCTACGCCGAACTGCTCGCCGAGGCGGGTGTTCAGCGCGGCCTGATCGGCCCACGAGAGGTGCCTCGCCTGTGGGAGCGGCATCTCCTGAACTGCGCGGTGCTCTCCGAGGTCGTCCCCGAGGGGGTGATGGTGTGCGACGTCGGCTCGGGCGCGGGCCTGCCCGGCATCCCTCTGGCGCTGGTCCGGGAGGACCTGAAGATCACGCTGCTGGAACCTCTGCTGCGGCGGACGAACTTCCTGACGGAGGTCGTGGAGCTGCTGGGGCTGGACCATGTGACGGTCGTCCGTGGCCGCGCCGAGGAGGTCATGGGGAAGCTGCCGGCGGTGCATGTGGTGACCGCGCGTGCGGTGGCACCGCTGGACCGGCTGGCTACCTGGGGCATTCCGCTGCTTCGGCCATACGGCGAGATGCTCGCCCTCAAGGGCGACACCGCCGAGGAGGAGCTCAAGAGCGCTGCGACCGCCCTGAGCAAGCTCGGAGCCGTGGAGACGTCGATCCTGCATGTCGGTGAGGGTGTCGTGGATCCCATGTCGACGGTCGTCCGGGTCGAGGTCGGGGAGAGCCCGGGAGGTGTGCGCTTCGCTGCCAAGCGCGCGAAGGCAGCCAGGACAGGACGCGCTCGCCGACGCCGCTGATCCGTCCTGACGACGAGACGTACTCCACACAAGCTGGCAAACCTACCCATGCCGGAGTGTCGCGACAGTTCGGCCTCGGCAGCTGTGCATCGTGTTTCACGTGAAACGTCGCTCACTGCTTCACGGCATCATCAGCCGCAGCCGCGCTGCCGAACCTCGAGACAGAAAGCCCCTCGGCTCTCTCGGAGAAGGTGATTCCGACGACACTCCGTCCCCCCTGAGGGGCACGGAGTTGTCCACAGAGGTGGATTTCTCCACAGAACACCAGGCCTCACTGGTTCACGACCCCGAAGACATGGGAGGCTCTGTTCATTGCGAGCCTGAAGTCGAGGAGAGTGAATCCTTGCGGTCCGACGCCAACATCGCGGGACCGATGACCGATCCGGTCCCCGGTCCCCGTACCGAGTCGATGGGGGACGATGTTTCACGTGAAACACCGCCCCCGATGGACGACACTCCCATCGGTCGTGCTGCCCAACTGGCGGTGGAGGCTCTAGGCCGCGCCGGCGAGGGCCTGCCACGGCCCGAGCAGACCCGCGTCATGGTGGTCGCCAACCAGAAGGGGGGCGTGGGCAAGACGACGACGACCGTCAATCTTGCTGCGTCGCTGGCTCTGCATGGCGGCCGTGTGCTGGTCATCGACCTCGACCCGCAGGGCAATGCGTCCACGGCGCTGGGGATCGACCATCACGCCGAAGTTCCCTCGATCTATGACGTGTTGGTGGAGAGCAAGCCGCTGTCGGAGGTCGTCCAGCCGGTCCCTGATGTCGAGGGGCTCTTCTGTGCCCCGGCCACCATCGATCTCGCCGGTGCGGAGATCGAGCTGGTGTCCCTGGTGGCACGCGAAAGCCGACTGCAGCGGGCAATCCAGGCCTACGAGCAGCCGCTGGACTACATCCTCATCGACTGCCCTCCCTCGCTCGGCCTGTTGACGGTCAACGCGCTGGTGGCCGGGCAGGAGGTCCTGATCCCGATCCAGTGCGAGTACTACGCGCTGGAGGGCCTCGGTCAGCTGTTGCGCAACGTCGACCTGGTGCGGGGGCACCTCAACCCCGCTCTGCACGTCTCGACGATCCTGCTCACCATGTACGACGGCCGGACGCGGCTCGCGTCCCAGGTCGCTGACGAGGTGCGCAGCCACTTCGGCGACGAGGTGCTGCGGACGAGCATTCCCCGCTCGGTCCGTATCTCCGAGGCGCCGAGCTACGGGCAGACCGTGCTGACCTACGATCCAGGATCGAGCGGTGCCCTGTCCTATCTTGAGGCGGCACGAGAAATCGCGCTGAAGGGCGTCGGCGTCAGTTACGACCCGACGAACGCCCACTTCGGCGCCCAGAACAACCCGAGCATGGTGGAGGGGATCCAGTGAGCGAGCGACGGAGGGGGTTGGGTCGTGGTCTCGGCGCACTGATCCCTGCTGCACCGACGGAGAAGACGGTGCCCCCGGCTGCGATGGGGGGCGCTACGTCCACGTCCCCCGCCGCTGTCCCGGTGCTGAGTGACCGCGGCGTGGCTGCGGCCAAGGTGGCCACGCTGCCGCCTGTTTCACATGAAACCGAGGAGCCTTCGCTCAACGGTGTCGTGGAGACGCCCGTATCTCCCATGGGCGCCCACTTCGCGGAGATCCCCCTCGACGAGATCACGCCGAACCCGCGGCAGCCACGTGAGGTCTTCGACGAGGACGCTCTGCAAGAGCTAGTCACCTCCATCCAAGAGGTGGGTCTCCTCCAGCCGATCGTCGTACGGCAGGTCGGCCCCGCGCGGTACGAGCTCATCATGGGTGAGCGTCGCTGGCGGGCCTGCCGTGAGGCCGGCCTCGAGGCGATCCCGGCGATCGTGCGGGCGACGGATGACGAGAAGCTCCTCCTGGACGCCCTCCTGGAGAACCTGCACCGTGCTCAGCTGAACCCGATCGAAGAGGCGGCCGCCTACGATCAGCTGCTGAAGGACTTCAACTGCACCCACGACCAGCTGGCGGACCGCATCGGCCGGTCTCGCCCCCAGGTCTCGAACACCCTGCGTCTGCTGAAGCTCTCGCCCAAGGTCCAGAACCGGGTGGCCGCCGGTGTGCTCTCCGCCGGGCATGCGCGGGCGCTTCTCTCCGTGGATGACCCGGAGGAGCAGGAGCGGCTGGCCTACCGGGTGGTCGCCGAAGGACTCTCGGTCCGGTCTGTCGAAGAGATCGTGACGCTGATGGGCTCCCGCCCGCAGAAGGCCCAGCGCTCCAGGGGGCCGAGGGCCGGCTCCGTGCCCTCCCCGGCGCTGTCCGACCTCGCGACCCGGCTCTCGGACCGCTTCGAGACACGGGTGAAGGTCGAATTGGGCCAGAAGAAGGGCAAGATCACCGTCGAGTTCGCCTCCCCGGAGGACCTCGAGCGGATCCTCAGCACGTTTGCTCCGGGCGAGAAGCTCGCCCTCCAGAAGAGCCTTCTGGAGAGTGACGCTGAGGAGGACGAGGCCTGAGGGCCGGCAGGCCGGGCTTCCTTCCCAGTCTGTCCATGCGGGCCGTGTCCGGTGTGTACCGGAACACGGCCCGCACTTTGCTTTCTGGCGGTATCGATGGAATCGCATCGTGGATACGATGCGTTCGGGTATGGCGCATCCACCTGGCAGACCTCTAAGGGGAGGGCGGGGTCCATGCGAATGGTGAGCCGCACCGGACTGGTGAGCGCGGGTCTTGGGCTGGGCGCGGTCGGCGGATTCGTCGGCAGCCTGCTCAGGGAACGGAGCGCCCTGACAGCCGCTCGCGATGCCGCGGGCGAAGGAAGCGAGGAACAGCCTTCATGGGGCGCCGGCTCGTACCGCTCACGCTGGACAACCTTCCGGACCTTCCCAAGCGCTGCCGCGCGTGTGTCTTCTGGGAGTTGGACCCGGTCAGTGGTGAAGCCGCAGTAAAAGCCGGCACCCCTGCGCTCGAGAAGGAAGCCTGGATCTCCGCTGTCCTGCTGGATTGGGGTTCCTGCGGTCGGGTCGTCTATGTCGACGACGTACCGGTGGGCTTCGTGCTCTATGCGCCTCCGGCTTACGTACCGCGCTCGACGGCGTTCCCCACGAGTCCCGTGTCGCCGGATGCCGTGCAGTTGATGACGGCGTTCATCATGCCCGGGTATCAGGGACAGGGACTGGGCCGGGTGATGGTCCAGACGGTCGCCAAGGATCTGCTGCGGCGGGGCTTCAAAGCCATCGAGGCTTTCGGTGACGCGCGTTGGAAGGAGCCGGCGTGTGTGCTGCCCGCAGATCATCTCTTGGCTGTGGGCTTCAAGACCGTGCGCCCTCACCCCACCTCTCCGCGGCTGCGGCTGGAACTGCGCACGACGTTGTCCTGGAAGGAAGACGTGGAGATGGCGATCGACCGGCTGCTGGGGGCCGTACAGAAGGAGCCCGTGCTGCGGCCTCTCTGAGAGGTGCTCTGGACTCTGGGCCCCTCTCATGCGAATGGGCCAACCCGAGAGGGTTGGCCCATTCGTGTTTCACGTGAAACATCACTCGGCGATGAAGTCCTCGAGGTCGCGGAGGATCGCGGCCTTCGGCTTCGCGCCGACGATGGTCTTGGCGACCTCGCCGTTGTGGTAGACGTTCAGCGTCGGGATGGACATGACGCCGTACTTGGCGGCCGTACCCGGGTTCTCGTCGATGTTGAGCTTGACGATCTCGATCTTGTCGCCGTGCTCGGCGGCGATCGCCTCGAGGGAGGGCGCGATCTGGCGGCACGGGCCGCACCAGGCGGCCCAGAAGTCCACCAGGACGGGCTTGTCGCTCTTGAGGACGTCCTGCTCGAAGGAGTCGTCGGTCACGTTCTTCAGGGTGCCGGCCACGGCGGGCTCCTTAACTGTGGTGCGTGGGGTGGGTGGAGGTCAGACAGCGGTCTTCTCGGGCTCGGCCTGCTCCTCGTCCGAGAGGGCCGCGAGGAAGCGCTCGGCGTCCAGAGCGGCGGAGCAGCCGGTACCGGCTGCGGTGATCGCCTGGCGGTAGGTGTGGTCGACCACGTCGCCGGCGCCGAAGACACCGGTCAGGTTGGTCCGGGTGGAGGGGGCTTCGACCTTGAGGTAGCCCTCCTGGTCCAGCTCCAGCTGGCCCTTGAACAGCTCGGTGCGGGGGTCATGGCCGATTGCGATGAACAGGCCGGTGACCGCCAGGTCCGAGAGCTCGCCGGTCTTGAGGTTGCGCAGCTTCAGGCCGGAGAGCTTCTGCTCGCCCTGGACCTCGGCCACCTCGCTGTCCCAGATGAACTTGATCTTCGGGTCGGCGAAGGCACGGTCCTGCATCGCCTTCGAGGCGCGCAGGGTGTCGCGACGGTGGACGATCGTCACGGACTTGGCGAAGCGCGAGAGGAAGGTGGCCTCCTCCATCGCGGTGTCACCGCCGCCGATCACGGCGATGTCCTGGTCCCTGAAGAAGAAGCCGTCGCACGTCGCGCACCAGGAGACGCCGCGGCCGGAGAGGGCGTCCTCGTTCGGCAGACCGAGCTTGCGGTGCTGCGAGCCGGTGGCGACGATGACGGCCTTGGCCCGGTGGACGGTGCCCGCGGTGTCGGTGACGGTCTTGATCTCACCGCTCAGGTCGACGTTGACGATGTCGTCCGGGATGAGTTCGGCTCCGAAGCGCTCTGCCTGGCCGCGCATGTTGTCCATGAGCTCGGGGCCCATGATGCCGTCCTGGAAGCCCGGGAAGTTCTCGACCTCGGTCGTGTTCATGAGCGCACCGCCTGCGGTGACGGCTCCCTCGAACACGAGCGGCTTCAGCGACGCGCGCGCGGTGTAGAGCGCCGCCGTGTAACCGGCGGGCCCGGAGCCGATGATGATCACGTTACGGACATCGCTCACGGCTTGATTCCTCGTCTCTGGACTGCGTCGAAGGGCCGGGGGGAGCCCCTTTCAGGACTCTCACCCCACCCAACGGATCCTAAGGGGCGCGCATTCCCGCTGTGTCCGGGCACACGGTGACGCCACAGCGTAGGGGTTGACGGGCCGGACGGGGAGAAGCGGCCGGGGTCTCAGGAACGCGGGTAGGAGTCCTTGAGGAGAACCTTGGCCGTGGTCGACGACGGCTGCTTCACACAGGTCGCGTCCACGACATAGACGGTGACCCGGCTGACGTCAGAAGCGTCCGGCATGACGACGAGGAGAGCGTCCTTGCCCTGGTAGACGCCTTGCTCAGCGGCGAGCGCCGCGTCGTCGCGGTTGATGCCCTTCCTGACGCAGTCGGGCACAGTGATCTCGCGCAGGATCTTGGGGCTCTCGTCGTCGGGGGTGCCCTCTATGCCCATGCTGCGGTCCGGACCACGCGATGTACCCGGAGAGCTCTCGGTCGCGGCGAGAAGATCCGTGACCTGCTCCTCCAGCTTCGCTGCGGAGAAGGTGTCGGCGGTGGTCTGCCCGCCATCGGCCGATGGGCCGGCCCCTCCGCCGCCCATCAGTGAGGTCAGCAGCACGGAGCCGAGTCCGAGGGCGGCAGCTGTGAAGGCGGCGCCGAGGACCGCCACCCTGCGGCGCCCGAGCTTCTTGCGGTCCTTGCGGCCGGGACCGGTGGTCGAGGAGCGGGCATGCCCTGCCGGGCGGTCGGTCGCTGCCGATGTTTCACGTGAAACATGCGCGCTGTCGTCCGCACCGGAGATAGGAGTGTGGGTCTCTCCCGCGAGCGTCGGTACATCGACGCTGTCGGGCGCCGTCGCATTGAGCAGAGCCTCTGCGGCGAGGGCGGCATCGATGCGTCCGGCGACGTCGGCGGGCATGCGCGCCGGTCCGGGCAGGGTGCCGAGCAGCTCCCGGATCTCCTCGAGCGAAGCCTGGACGTCGGCGCACACTTCGCACTGGTCCAGATGACTCCGTACCTCGGTGGTCCTGGCCGGAGGGAGTAGGCCTTCGGTGAGGTCGGAGAGCTCGGTGACGTCCGGGTGCCCGGCCGTGTCCGTCGTGGATGTCACGCTCGCCCACCTCCGCCCTTCACTGCTGCTGAATCACTCGGTCCGGTGTCGCGCGGATCCTTGGGTTGCGCCGTGTCATGAGGACCCGCTGCCGGTGGGACGGATGCCCCCTGCGTCCGGTTCCGCCTCTCGCCGGAGACCTTGCCGTCACGGGCGCTTTCCGGGCGGAGATGCGTGACGAGAGGCAGGAGTCTGGCTCTGCCCCGCGCGCATCTGCTCTTGACGGTGCCGGTCGGCACATCGAGGACCCGGGCGGCCTCCGCGACCGGGTATCCCTGCATGTCCACCAGGACGAGTGCCGCCCGCTGGTCGGGCGGCAGCGTGCCGAGGGCCTCCAGCAGCTGGCGATGCAGATCGTTGCGCTCGGCCGGAGCGGATGCCTCCTCGTGAGGCTCCAGCAACTGCTCCAGCCGTTCGGTGTCGTCGACGGGGGAGGTCTTCCGCGAGGCCGCTTTGCGGGCCCGGTCCAAGCAGGCGTTCACCGTGATCCGGTGCAGCCACGTCGTGACGGCCGACTGGCCTCTGAACGTGTGGGCGGCCCGGTAGGCGGACACGAGGGCGTCCTGGACGGCGTCAGCGGCCTCCTCGCGGTCTCCGAGCGTCCGCAGCGCCACCGCCCAGAGCCGATCACGATGACGCCGCACGAGCTCACCGAAGGCATCGGGGTCGCCCTTCACATGGAGGGCCAGGAGATCCTGGTCGCTCACCTCGCGGTGTGCGGTGCCCTCTGCCATCGGACCCCCTCCCCTTGGACGTGGTGAGCTCTAGCCGGTGAACTTCAGGTCGGTGACCGCCTGCTTGTACCCGGAACCGCTGTACTGGTCCCCGTCCGCATGAGGCATGGCGGTGAGCCACACCAGAACGTACTGGGTCTTCACCGGCTTGGTGACCTTCACCGTCGCACTGGTGCCGCTCGTCGTGACGGTGCCGATCTTTTCCATTGAGTCCAGCGACGAGGGCGTCAGGGAGTCCGACGCGTAGAGCGAGACGGTCGTGTGGTCGCCGGGATACAGAAGCCCTATCGAAGCGGCCGACACCGACTGCGACGATCCGAGGTCGTAGACGATGCCGACACCGGGCTTGAACGCGGGGTTCATCTCCGGGCCGTCGACGAAGCTCTTGGTGCGCCAGTACGACGAGCTGTCGCCGTCGTATGTTTTCGCCACGTCCTCCGGCGCCTGAGCGCCGCCCTTCGCGACGAACTCCTGGGCGTTCTGGATCTTGATCGGCCGGACCGGCTTGCTGTTGTCGCCGTTCTTGTCGTTGTCGTCCGTCGTCTGTGTCTGGCTGCCGTCCTCGGGCTTGCTGCCCTGGTCCATGAGCGCATCAGCGAGCTGCCAGCTGCCGAGGCCCAGGGCCGCGATCAGGAGGGCCGAGACGGCCCACTTCAGGGCCTTTCCGGTGCGGCTCTGCAGCGGGGGCGGCGGGGTCGGTACCGGCTGGGTGGCGCCCGGATGCGACGCCTGTCGGCGGCCGTACGTGCCCTGCTGGTATGTCGTGTGCTGATAGTCCGGCGGGGCCGTGAACGCGGGCTCCGGCGGGCGGATGCGGGGCATCTCGCCGATCGCCTTCACCAGTTCCTCCGGCGTCGTGCACGCGGACTCGTGGCGGGACGCGGTCGCACCGTCGTTGGCCAGCGCGCGCATGGCGAGCTCGGACAGGCCGCGGTGGACGCCGGCGCGCACCTGGTCGGGGGCGATCAGCCCGATGTCCTTGGGCAGCCCGGACAGGCCGTAGGCGTCGCTCTCGTACGGCCAGCGCTGGGTGAGCGCGGCGTACAGCAGGGCGCCGATGGCTTCGGTGTCGGCGCGCTGCGGGGTGTCGGAGCTGATGCCGCGCAGGGCGGCGTTCACGGCGAGGCCGCGGATGCGCCACTGGCCGGTCGATGCACGCAGCACGGCGTTCGGGTTGAGGCGCAGATGCGCCAGACCCTCGCGGTGAGCGGCCGCCATGGCGGCGGACACCTGGGTGACCATCTGGTAGATGTCGTACGCCTCGAGCGGACCGGAGGCGAGCAGGGTGGTCAGTTCGGTGGCGTCGGGGAGCCATTCGTGAACGACGTAGACGAGGTCGTTCTCCTCGACGGCGTCGAGGACCTGGACGAACCGGGGGTCGCCGAGCAGCGCGGAGGAGCGGGCGGCGGCCAGTACGGAACGGGCCCGGGTGTGATCCGCGGGCAGGATGTGGACGCCGACGGCGCGACGGAGTTTCTCGTCGACCGCACGCCAGCTGCTGAAGCCGTCCAGACGGGTGACGCACTCCTCGAGGCGGTAGCGTCTGGCGAGTTTGTGACCGCTGTGCAGTTCGGGCGGTGAGGCCTTTCCGGGACCCTCGGTCCCGCCACTCCCCTGTGCCTCGTCGATGTCCGTGTCCCGCTCCCGATTCTTGGCCACCCCGTCGGCCGTGGACTGGTCCGCCTGAGCGGTCAGCGGCTCATCGCCGCTGTTGTCTGCCACGTCGACGGCAGCCGTGCTCCGTTCCGCCACCGTCGTTCCTGCCTCCCCATTCGTTGCGCGCCGTCCGACTCAGTGCGCGCCGTCCGACGCCGAAACCAATTGTGCCCACAGTCCGCCGCTATGCACGACACACGGTGGCGGACGATGGTTGTGCGCGTACCCAAGGTTCAGCGACCCAGGCGCCCGCGAACCATGCCGACCAGTGAGTTCAGCTCCTCGATGCGCATCCTGCGGGCGGCGACGAAGAAGATCCCGAGGAGGACGGCTCCGCCGGCCAGCAGGGCTGCGAAGGAGCCGATGACGCCCTGGCCGAGGGTCTGGGCGATCCCATAGCAGGCCGCACCGCTCAGCAGGGCCGCGGGCACCGAGGCGATGCAGAGTCTGGCGTACGTCCGCATCACGCGGGTGCCGTCGAGGTCGCCGCCCAGCTTCTTGCGCAGTCGGCTCCAGGCGATGCCGACGCCGATCGCGTAGGCCAGGCCGTAGGAGGCGGCCATGCCGACGACGGCCCAGCGGGCCGGGATGACGAAGTAGCAGGCGGCCGAGGCGATGGCGTTGACCGCCGCGACGATCACCGTGTTGTAGAAGGGGGTCCGGGTGTCCTCGTAGGCGTAGAAGGCGCGCAGGACCACGTACTGCACGGAGTACGGGATGAGGCCGAGGCCGAAGGCCATCAGCATGAAGCCCATGTTGGTGGCCTCGCTGGTGCCCGAGGAGCCGAACATCAGCGTGCACATCGGGATGCCCAGGGCCAGGAAGCCGAAGGCGATGGGGACGATGGCGACGGCCGTCGTCCGCAGGCCCTGGGAGATGTCGTCCCGGACGGCCCCGCTGTCGCCCTCGGCGGCGGAGCGCGAGAGCCGTGGCAGCAGGGCGGCCATCAGCGAGACCGTGATGATGGCCTGCGGCAGGCCCCAGATCAGCTGTGCGTTGGCGTAGGCGGCGAAGCCGGTGCCGTCGACATCGGCGTCGACGCCGGCGGCGGTGGACAGCTGGGTGACCACCAGCGCGCCGGCCTGGTTGGCCAGGACGAACAGGATCGTCCACTTCGCGAGCATCGCCGCCTTGCCGAGACCGTGGCCCTTCCAGTCGAACCGCAGCCGCAGTCGGAAGCCCGTCTCGCGCAGGTACGGGATCATCGCCAGGGCCTGGACGACCAGGCCGAGCAGGACGCCGATGCCGAGGAGCCGCTGGCCCTCCGGCGGAATGTTCGTGACGGTCATGCCGGAGCGCTCGGCGGTGCCGTACACCCAGAGGAACATTCCCAGCGTCACGATGATGACGATGTTGTTCAGGACCGGCGTCCACATCATCGCGCCGAACTTGCCGCGCGCGTTGAGGATCTGTCCCATCACCACGTGAACGCCCATGAAGAAGATCGAGGGCAGGAAGTAGCGGGTGAAGGTGACGGCCACTTCGTTGGCGGCGGGATCGTTGGCGACCGGGGTGGACAGCGCCCTGACCAGGAGCGGCGCGCCGAACATCGCAAGGGCGGTGAGTGCGGCGAGTGCCACCATCACCAGGGTCAGCAGCCGGTTCGCGTAGGACTCGCCGCCGTCCTCGTCGTCCTTCATCGCCCGCACGAGCTGCGGCACGAAGACGGAGTTGAGGCCGCCGCCGACGGTCAGGATGTAGATCATCGTCGGCAACTGGTAGGCGACCTGGAACGAGTCGCCGAGCAGGCCGAGCCCCAGTGCCGAAACGATCATCATGGACCGGACGAACCCGGTGAGCCGGGACACCATCGTGCCCGCCGCCATCACGGCGCTCGACTTCAGCAGGCCGCCGGCCCGCCCGCCCTTCTTGGCGGTCGGCGCAGGGGCCGGAGCGGGCGTCGCCGTCGGTGCGGCGGCCTCGGCCGCGGCAGGTGCCACAGGGCCCGGGTAGGGGCCCCCGGCAGGCGCCGGGGAAGGTCCCGGGACCGTCGGCGGCTGGTACTGCGGGTGGCCGCCCTGCTGCTGGTCCCGGAAGAGGTGCGCGAAGGCGTCGTGCTCCGGGTGGTTCTCGGTGGAGTGCGTGACGAGGTCGTCGACGCCGACGTACTGGGTCGTACGGGGGTCGTCGCCGTACGGCAGGTACTGCGTCGGGCCCTCCGGCTCGGGCGCCGGGGTCTGCGCCCACACCTGGGGGTCGGGAGCGTACGGCGACTGGGGAGGCTGGGCGTACAGCTGCTGCTGCGGCGGGTACGTGCCCGGCGGGGGCGGCGGATGCGCGGCACGGTCGTACAGCGCCTCTGCGACCGGGTCCTGGGACGAGAGGTCCTGGGCCCGGTAGGGGTCCTGGTCGTAGGCGTCCTGGAGGTACATGTCCGCGGGGTGCTGCGGCGGTACCTGGCCGTCCTCGGGCGGCGGGCCCTCGGGGTGCCCCGAGGGGCCCGCGGCCTGGCCGCGGTCACCGTCGTACGGCGCGTTCATGGTTACCCCACCTCATCGTCCCGGGCCCACCGGCCACGACATCGCTCAACGGTCCACTCTCTCACCCGTGCCGGACGGGTCGGCGCTTTCCGCTGCGGTGTCCGGTGCCGGGTCACTCGGCTGCTCCGGGCCCTCTTCCCGGGCGTCCGCGCGGGACTCCTCCTTGAGAAGGTCCTCTGCCGTGAGACGGTCCTCGGGGCCTTCCGGGTTCTCCGGATCGCCCTCCGCCTCGCTCGTCTCCTCCGGACCGTCCGCCTCGGCCGCCCGCGCCGCCGCGCGCTTGCGCTGCGTGTACATACGGAACCCGGCGAGGACGAGCAGGAGGAAACCGCCGCCGATGACCAGCATCACGGTGGCAGTGAACTCGGTGACCTTCACGTCGAAGGTGACCGGTGCGCCGTACTTCTGGCCGTCCTCGGTGTACAGCTGGGCTACGACCGTGGCCTGGCCGTTGGCTTGAGCCGACGTGGTGAACTTCACCGTCTGGCTGTGCCCGCCGGACACCGCCACGCGCTGTTCGTCGAAGCGCTCCCCACCGATCTCGAGCCGCCTCGGGCTACCAGAGGAGAGCCGCAGCACCAGGTGCTCGACGCCCTGCACCAGGTTGTTCTGCACCGTCACCGGAATCGTGGCGCTGCGTCCGGACAGCTTGGTCTCGGACTTGTCGATCAGCGTGACCTGGCCGGCCAGGGAGTCGACGTACGCTTCCACGCCGTTGCGATAGTCAGCTGCCTCTGCGGGGCGGCCACGCCACGACGTGGACATCTCCCGGTTCATGGCCCGCCCGAAGGGGGTCACCACCCGGTCCTGGTTGGTGAGGATCACCTTGAACTTGTCGAGCTTGCCCTGCGTGGTCGCGATCTGCTTGAAGGCGGATCGCGGCAGCTCCTGCTCCTGATTGCGCAGCGAGGAGGGGTACTTGGACGCCGGAGGCACCTGCGTGGTGGCGGCGGGGTCGGGCTTGGCCGTGGCGGCGGCGGTGAGGTCCTGTGACTGGGACCACGTGCCGTCCTGGAGTGCCGTCACTGCCTCGGCCATCGCGCGGGCCTGGCTCGCGGTAGGCATCCGCTGCGGGGCGACGACGATGCTGCGCTGATTGTCCGTCTGGAGGTTGAGGGCCAGGCTCTGCGCCAGGAACCTCTGCACGGCGAGTGTCGAGCTCGAGGCCCTTGTCAGGTTGCCCTGGAACAGCGTCGACATCCGAGCGTCCGTGACGACCGCTGTCGTACCGCCGCCGACGGGGCGGGGCGCGGAGGGCGTGTAGGGCAGCCCGGCCGTCTCGGCGAGGCTGTCGCTGCGGGCGATCACCTTGTCCGCGCCGGCGGAGGTGGCGACCTTGACGATGGACGGGTCCACGGCGCCGTCCACGGGCCATGCGAAGTCGGTGGTCGGCTCCACGTGCAGGATCGAGTCGACCGTGTCGGCGGCGACGTCGGAGGCTTCCTTGAGGTGGCTGAGCGAGCCGGTGACATTCGTGCCGTTGTGAGCCAGGGAAGCCAGGTCGGGGTCGCCGAAGGGCAGCGCGACGACCTCCTTGTCCTGCACGGCCTCCTGCAGCTCGGCCAGCCACTGCTTGGCGAGCGCCTGGTGGGTGCCCGCCGTCGTCGCATCACCCTCGCCCTGGACGCGGTAGCGCTCCGTCATCGCGTCCACGGAGGCCAGCAGGTCGGGGTCGATCACCCAGGTGACGTCGAGGTCCTTGCCTAGCGATACGAGCTGCTCGAGGCGGCCGCCGGGAGCGATCTCCTTGGCGAGTTCGTCGTCATGGAAGACCGGCGTCTGCGACTCGTCCGACCCCGTCTGCGCCGTCATGTGTGCGGTGGAGATGAGGGGCCACATCACCGCTGTACGGGTCTTCGGGTCGGCCTCGTCGGGCTGCCACGGCAGGAACGTCCGCTGGATGCCGAGCACCTGGTCCCACGGACGCGCGGACGTCTCACCGGACAGGGAGACGGCGAACTCATAGACCCCGTCCTCCCCGAGATCCAGCTTGTCGACCGGTACGGAGATGCTGAAGCGCTGGGACACCCCGGGGGTGAGCTTGGAGAACTCCTTGACGTACTTCCCGCCCACCGGGGCTCCGTCGACGCCCTGCTGGTATTCGCTGCGCGCGGCGACCCTGTCGATGGCCGAGCGGGTGTTGAGGGTGCCCCCGAGACGCAGGTCCACCTGCGCGTCGGTGACGGCCTGCTTGCCCGTGTTGGTCACCGTGCCGGACACGGTCAGCGTGTCACCGTCACTGGGGGCGGAGGGAGTGAGCGAGTCCACAGCGACAGCCACCGTGCCCGAGCCGGAAGCGGCCTTCACGGAGTCCTGCCCCGCAGCCTGCGCGGGCGCGGCGGTGGGCAGCTGAAGCAGCCCGGCCAGCAGAGGCGCCCCGGCAAGCAGTGCTCCGGTGCGCCGCATCCACCGGCGGGCAGGTGAGGGACTCATCCCCTGGAAGTCTGCCGCCTCGGCCACGCGCTCGTCCGTCCCTCGTCGTCGTCAGTGGTCGTCGGAATGTGCGTCCACGCATGGTAACGATGCGCGCTGAGGGGAAGTGCCGCGGTCTCCTCCACAAGATCGGTTCACAGTGGCGGCCTGTCCCGTATGTGCCCGTATTGAGAGGAGCGTTTCGTAGGTCGCAAGGGCAGATCTTGTGCGCGTATCGCGGGAGCTGTCTGCGGGCCCCGGGATGCACCTTTAATGGGGGCGCCCACCGTCGGCCGGGCCACGTACCCTCTTCTGTTGTGCCGAACGCCAACGAAGAAAAGCCCAGCGCCCTGAACCAGGCGCAGCACCGCGCGGTAAGTGAACTGTTGCGGGTTGCCCCTGTTGCCGACGACCTTGCCCGCCGTTTCCAGGAGGCCGGGTTCTCACTCGCCCTGGTCGGCGGATCGGTCCGGGACGCGCTGCTCGGTCGGCTCGGCAACGATCTCGACTTCACGACTGATGCCCGTCCCGAGGACGTGTTGACGATCGTGCGGCCGTGGGCGGACGCCGTGTGGGAGGTCGGGATCGCCTTCGGCACGGTCGGGGCACAGAAGGACGGTTACCAGATCGAGGTGACCACCTACCGGTCCGAGGCGTACGACCGGACCTCCCGTAAGCCGGAGGTGTCGTACGGCGACTCGATCGAGGAGGACCTCGTCCGGCGTGACTTCACCGTGAACGCCATGGCCGTCGCGCTTCCGGAGAAAGAGTTCGTCGATCCGCACGGCGGTCTGGAGGACCTCGCGGAGCGGGTACTGCGCACGCCGGGCACTCCCGAGGCGTCCTTCTCGGACGATCCGCTGCGCATGATGCGGGCGGCGCGTTTCGCGGCGCAGCTCGACTTCGAGGTCGCTCCCGAGGTTGTCACGGCGATGCAGGAGATGTCCGGGCGGATCGAGATCGTCTCGGCGGAGCGGGTGCGGGACGAGCTGAACAAGCTGATCCTGTCCGCCCACCCGCGCAAGGGGCTGAGGCTCCTGGTGGACACCGGGCTTTCCGACCATGTGCTGCCCGAGCTGCCGGCTCTGCGGCTGGAGAGTGACGAGCACCACCGTCACAAGGACGTCTACGAGCACTCGCTGATCGTCCTGGAGCAGGCTATGGCGCTGGAGGAGAACGGCCCTGACCTGACCCTCCGCCTCGCCGCGCTGCTCCACGACATCGGCAAGCCTCGCACACGTCGCTTCGAGAAGGACGGCCGGGTCTCGTTCCACCACCACGAGGTGGTCGGCGCGAAGATGACGAAGAAGCGCATGATGGCGTTGAAGTACTCCAACGAGCTCGTGAAGGACGTCTCACGTCTGGTCGAACTCCACCTGCGCTTCCACGGCTACGGCACCGGAGAGTGGACGGACTCCGCTGTCCGCCGCTATGTCCGTGACGCCGGGCCGCTCCTGGACCGCCTCCACAAGCTGACCCGCTCGGACTGCACCACGCGGAACAAGCGCAGGGCGGCTGCACTGTCCCGCGCATACGACGGCCTGGAGGGGCGGATCGCGCAACTCCAGGAGCAGGAAGAACTGGACGCCATCCGCCCCGACCTCGACGGCAACCAGATCATGGAGATCCTTGGCGTCGGTCCCGGTCCGGTGATCGGCCGCGCGTACCAGCACATGCTGGAACTGCGGCTGGAGAACGGCCCGATGGAGCAAGACGCGGCGGTGGCGGCGCTGAAGGAGTGGTGGGCCGAGCAGGGCTGAGTCCTGGGAGGCAGGGGTGTGTTTCACGTGAAACACACCCACCGGGATACGTCGCGGGGCGATGTTTCACGTGAAACATCGCCCTCACGTGAGGGTGAGTCCTTTGGGTAGCGGCCAGATCTGGCCAACGTCCCATGTGCGCGGCGGGTGTGTCGTGAAGCATCACCTTTGCCCAGGCGCTAGCGCCCTCGTCTCGCACATGTAACGGCGCCGCATCGGAGGTGATGCGGCGCCGTTCGATGCCCCCTGCAGCGTTTCGCGTGGAACGACGCTCCTCGGAGTATGGTCGCGGCTTACTTGGGCGAGAGGTCCTCAAGGCACAGGGTGAAGGAGTCTCCGTCGCCGCTCTGTGTGTACTCGGAGTACTTCGTGCGGTCGCAGCCGGACGAGGTGCCGTCCTTCTTCTCGGCGACCTTGTACGCGGCCTTGGATTCGCCGCAGTCGACCACTTCGAGATCCGGGTCGGTGATGCTGTCGGGGTTGGCGATGCTCATGCAGTCGCCGACCTTTGCCGTGTTGGCGTCGTCCCGGCTGGCTATGAAGCCGCCGACGACCACGCCGACGACAACCACGGCCACGACGACGTTCTTGACCTTCTTAAAGGTCCACTTGCGTTCGGGCTGCGGCGGAACCGGCGCATACGGCGCCGCCCCCTGCGGAGGGAACCCCGGCTGCCCAGGCTGCTGCGGGTATCCGCCCTGGGGCGGATACGGGGCCTGGCCCTGAGGCGGGCCGACGGGCTGCTGGCCCTGGGCGTACGGGTTCTGGCCCTGGGCGAACGGGTTGCCTGTGGGCGGCGGAGTTGTCACTTGGGTCCCCCTGGAACATGGGTGCGTGGCGCGAACAATGCGCGATATAAGACGCACGTAAGTTACCGGCCACCACTGACAGTCCCGTAGCCGCAGAGGACTCTGTGTCATTGATGTGACACAGAGCGGTGTTCAAAGCGGGCCATAGCCACCGCAACTGCCGCGTAGACAACGGCGACTGCGACCACGAGAGGTGCTGAGCGGCCGTCCGGCGGCAGTACAAGGGCGGCCACTCCGGCCGCGCCGACGAACGCGACGTTGAACAGCACGTCGTAGACGGAGAAGATCCGGCCACGGAAGCCGTCCTCGACCGAGGCCTGCACGATCGTGTCCGTCGCGATCTTCGCCCCCTGCGTCGTCAGGCCGAGGACGAAAGCCGCGACCAGCATGGGAGTTGTGGCGAAGGGCAGGCCGAGCGTGGGCACCAGGAGTGCGGCGACCGCCGCGCACACGGCGATCCAGCGGCCGGGACCCAAGCGCCCCGCCGCCCAGGGGGTTGCGGCCGCCGCCGCGAAGAAGCCGGCGCCGGAGATCCCCAACGCCAGCCCCAGCAGGGCGAGTCCGTCATCCGCGTTCGACGAGAAGGCGTACCTGCACAGCATCAGCACCATGACCAGCAGGGCGCCATAGCAGAAGCGCATCAGGGTCATCGTGAGCAGAGCCCAGACGGCCTCCCGGCGCGGTGGCGTGGCTAGATGGCTGACACCTGCGGCCAGGTCGCGCGCGGTGCCGGCCAGGGCCGTCGTTATGCGTGGCTGCACCAACTCGCGATCCGGGCCGAGCAGTTCCCGCGACATGCGCAGTGCCGCCAGCCCGGCGCACAGGTACAGGGCGGCACCCAGAAGCACCACGGCCGCATCGGAGTCCCAGACCACCAGCCGTACGACGAATGCCAGGCCGGCACCCGCGGTCGCGGCCAGAGTTCCGGCGGTCGGGGAAAGGGAGTTGGCGATCACGAGGCGTTCCTCGTCGACCACGCGTGGCAGTGCGGCGGACAGGCCGGACAGGACGAAGCGGTTGACGGCGGTGACGCACAGGGCGGAGACGTAGAAGAGCCAGTCCGGGACGTCGGTGACGATCAGTACGGCCGTCGCCGAGGCCAGCACGGTGCGCAGCAGGCTGCCGTACACAAGGACCTGGCGGCGGCGCCAGCGGTCCAGGAGGACGCCGGAGAAGGGGCCCACCAGGGAGTAGGGCAGGAGCAGGACGGCCATCGCGGAGGCGATCGCTGTGGCCGACGTCTGTTTCTCCGGGGAGAAGACGACGTACGTGGCGAGCGCGGTCTGGAAGACGCCGTCGGCGCCCTGCGAGAGCAGGCGTACGACGAGCAGGCGGCGGAAGTTCCCGAAGCGCAGCAGGACCCGCAGGTCGCGTACGACGGACATGGGGCACAGCCTCACATACGGGGAGGGTCCCCGGGCGGTACAACCCGGGGACCCTCGGCAGCTCTGGCAGGAGCGTTCAGCTACGGCGCCGCGGTGCTTAGCGCTCGACCTCGCCCTTGATGAACTTCTCGACGTTCTCGCGGGCCACGTCGTCGAAGTACTGCACCGGCGGGGACTTCATGAAGTAGCTCGACGCCGAGAGGATCGGGCCGCCGATGCCACGGTCCTTGGCGATCTTCGCGGCGCGCAGGGCGTCGATGATCACGCCGGCGGAGTTCGGGGAGTCCCAGACCTCGAGCTTGTACTCCAGGTTCAGCGGGACGTCACCGAAGGCACGGCCCTCCAGGCGGACGTAGGCCCACTTGCGGTCGTCGAGCCACGCCACGTAGTCCGACGGGCCGATGTGGACGTTCTTCTCGCCGAGCTCACGGTCGGGGATCTGCGAGGTGACGGCCTGCGTCTTGGAGATCTTCTTGGACTCGAGGCGCTCGCGCTCGAGCATGTTCTTGAAGTCCATGTTGCCGCCGACGTTCAGCTGCATCGTGCGGTCCAGGACGACGCCGCGGTCCTCGAACAGCTTCGCCATGACGCGGTGCGTGATGGTGGCACCGACCTGGGACTTGATGTCGTCGCCGACGATCGGGACGCCCGCCTCGGTGAACTTGTCCGCCCACTCCTTCGTACCGGCGATGAAGACCGGCAGGGCGTTGACGAACGCGACCTTGGCGTCGATGGCGCACTGGGCGTAGAACTTCGCCGCGTCCTCGGAACCGACGGGCAGGTAGCAGACGAGGACGTCGACCTGCTTGTCCTTGAGGACCTGGACGATGTCGACCGGCGCGTCGGCGGACTCCTCGATGGTCTCGCGGTAGTACTTGCCGAGACCGTCGAGGGTGTGGCCGCGCTGGACGGTCACGCCGGTGCGCGGCACGTCGCAGATCTTGATGGTGTTGTTCTCGCTGGCGCCGATGGCGTCCGCGAGGTCGAGGCCGACCTTCTTCGCGTCGACATCGAAGGCGGCGACGAACTCGACGTCACGGACGTGGTAGTCGCCGAACTGCACGTGCATCAGGCCGGGGACCTTGGACGCCGGGTCGGCGTCCTTGTAGTACTCGACTCCCTGAACCAGCGACGCGGCGCAGTTGCCCACGCCGACGACGGCTACGCGAACCGAACCCATTCCGGTTGCTCCCTGTGTGTACGAGTGAGGCCCTGACTGAGCTCTCACGTGGCGGTGTCGCCGGGCGAATCCGTCCCGGGGGTGTCCCCGGGACGGGGCAGATCGCCCGGCTCTCCAGTTGTGGTGTCCTGCTGAGCGGACCCCCCGGCAGCGGAACCCTTCAGGTCCCGCCCGGCCCGCTCGCTCTCGATGAGCTCGTTCAGCCAGCGCACTTCGCGCTCCACGGACTCCATCCCGTGGCGCTGGAGCTCAAGCGTGTAGTCGTCGAGGCGCTCTCGCGTGCGTGACAGGGAGGCGTGCATCTTCTCCAGACGCTCCTCCAGCCGGCTGCGTCGGCCCTCGAGCACGCGCATGCGCACGTCCTGCGGAGTGCGTCCGAAGAAGGCAAATCGGGCAGCGAAGTGCTCGTCCTCGTACGCGTCGGGGCCGGTCTGCGAGAGCAGTTCCTCGAAATGCTCCTTACCTTCCGCCGTCAACCGGTAGACGATTTTTGCGCGACGCCCCGCGAGTGGTGCGGCAAGGGCGTCCTCGGCGGTGTGCCCCGGTTCCTCGATCAACCAGCCGTTGGCGACCAGCGTCTTGAGGCAGGGGTAGAGCGTGCCGTAGCTGAACGCGCGGAACACACCCAGTGACGTATTGAGTCGTTTGCGCAGCTCGTAGCCGTGCATGGGGGACTCGCGGAGCAGTCCGAGGACGGCGAACTCGAGGATCCCGGACCGTCGGCTCATCCCCTCGCCTCCTCGTCATATCTCGCGCTGATGTATCGACTCGATACATCTAGACGATAGAACGGCCTTCCGGGCGCGACAAGTGGGGGAACGGTGAACGGGATCACATCAACGATTCATGTGGAGCGAGTTGCCTGATTTGGGGTGAAGTTCGGGTCTAGGCGGGCTTTGACGGTGCGTAGTCTGTGCGCCATGCACAGCACCGGGAACCGCGTGACCCCTGAGGGCGTCGTTGTCCTTGGTGCAGTACGGGTGAATGCAGAACCGACCACATCCGTACTTCGGGGGGACCGGAAATCAGCCGCCGTTGTCAGGCGCGCAGGGGTGCGCCTGCCCGAGGAGTAGTCGTTCGATGAGCGAGCACCGTCGCAAACCGCCGCAGCCGCAGGACGGCGGACGTGCCGCGGCCCGACGCGGCCAGTCCGGCTCGTCCTCCGGCCGCCGTGCGGCACCGCGAGGCGCCACCGGATCTCCTTCCGACTCGTACGGGTCGGGTGTCAGCGGTTCGGAAGGCGAGGAACGCCCGTACGGCGGGCGTGCCGAGGCACGACGCGCCGCCCAGAGAAGCGGCGGTGGCCGCCGCAGAGCGGCGGAACCGGGCCGGGGCGGCCGCCGCGCCGCTCCCGGCGGTGCCCCCGGTCCCGGCCGGGGCCGAGGGCGTGCCGCTCCCCCTGGGAAGAAGCGGTTCGTCGACTATCCCCGGGCGGGCAAGTACGGCGTCGCGCGCTGGGTGCCGTCATGGAAGCTCGTGGCTGGCCTGTTCGTCGGTTTTCTCGGGAGCCTGGTGGCTGTGGCCGGTATCGGTTACGCCATGGTGGGCGTCCCGCAGGTGGACGAGACCGCTACGGCGCAGAACAACGTCTACTACTGGGCCGACGGCAGCGAGATGGTCTCCACCGGTGGCGAGACCAACCGGCAGATCATCAACCTGTCGCAGATTCCCAAGGCGATGCAGAACGCCGTGATCTCGCAGGAGAACAAGACCTTCTACAGCGACAGCGGCATCGACCCGAAGGGCATCGCCCGCGCCGTGTTCAACATGGCCACCGGTGGCGAGACGCAGGGTGGCTCCACCATCACCCAGCAGTACGTGAAGAACGCGAGGCTGGGCGACCAGTCCCAGACGCTCTCACGGAAGTTCAAGGAGATCTTCATCTCGGTCAAGGTGGGCACCACGGTGTCGAAGGACGACATCATGGCCGGCTACCTGAACTCCGCTTACTACGGGCGCAACGCCTACGGGATCCAGGCCGCCGCCCGCGCGTACTTCAACAAGGACGCCATCAAGCTGAACGAAGGCGAGTGCGCGTTCCTGGCGGCCACGCTCAAGGGCGCCACGTACTACGACCCCGCGGGTTCCCAGTCCATCGACCCCGCGGCGAATGCCAAGGCCAACCAGAAGCGTGCCCTGATCCAGATGCAGGACACCCTCGACAAGATGGTCCAGTACGGACATCTGAGCCCTGAGGTGCGAGCCAAGTACACCGAGCTGCCCGACTGGAAGAACCCGCGCTTCAATTCCGCGCTGAGCGGCCAGATCGGCTACCTCGTGGACCTCGCCAACGGCTACCTGGTCAACAACAGCAAAACGACCAACGTCACCGAGCAGAAGCTGCGAGAGGGCGGCCTCTCGATCCAGACGACCTTCGACAAGAAGAAGGTCAAGGAACTCGAAGACTCGGTGAAGAAGGTCCAGAAGGCGAACATCAAGCCCGAGAAGCGTCCGGAGACGGACACCCACGTGCAGTTCGGTGGGGCTTCGGTGGATCCGGCGACCGGTGCCATCAAGGCCATCTACGGCGGTGAGGACGCGACGAAGCACTTCACCAACAACGCCGACGTCACTGGCGCCCAGGTCGGTTCGACCTTCAAGCCGTTCGTGCTCGCGGCCGCGATGAAGTGGGGCGTTCGGAACCCGGCCCTCGAAGGGGAACAGGCGCAGGACGAGCGCACCCAGGTGTCGCCGAAGAGCCTGTACAGCGGCAAGAACAAGCTCAAGATCAGGGACTACAAGGGCGACATCTGGCGGAACGAGAAGGGGGAGGAATGGAACCAGGTCAACGACGGCGATGAGTCGTACGGCACTCCTCCCGCCTACCGGATCGACCTCCGTGAGGCGATGAGGAACTCGGTGAACTCCGCCTTCGTGCAGCTCGGCATGGACATCGGGCTGGACAAGGTGAAGGAGGCGGCCGAGGACGCCGGCATCCTGGAGAGCAGCCTGACCGGTACGGACTACCCGTCCTTCTCCATCGGCACCTCTCAGCCCAGCGCGATCCGTATGGCGGGGGCCTACGCCACCTTCGCGTCCAGCGGAAAGCAGCGTGCCCCCTATTCCGTCAAGAAGGTGACGGACAAGGACGGCGAGGTCTTCTCCTACAAGACCCAGACCAAGGAGGCCTTCACCCCGGAGGTCGCCGACAACGTCACGGACGTCCTGAAGACTGTCGTCGAAAAGGGCACGGGCACCAGCGCCCAGCTGAGCGACCGTGAGGTGGCCGGCAAGACGGGTACCACGGACGGCAACCGGTCGGCATGGTTCGTGGGCTACACCCCGCAGCTGTCGACCTCGATCGCGATGTTCCGGCTGGACGACAACGAGAAGAACCAGAACCGCGAGTTCCTGAAGATGTTCGGAACGGGCGGTCAGGAGAAGATCCACGGTGCTTCGTTCCCGGCCGAGATCTGGCACGACTACATGGAGCAGGCGCTGAAGGGCACGAAGCCGACTCCGTTCCCGGTGCCGACGCCCATCGGTGAGGTCGTCAACGACATCCCCACGCCGACGCCCAGCCCCACGCCCAGTGAGACCGAGGAAGCCAGCCCGACTCCGAGTCCGACGCCCAGTGAGTCGCTGATCTCGCCGACGCCTACGCCGACCGAGACCTGCTTCGGCTTCCAGTGCAATGACGTCGGAGGCTCGGACAACGGCGGCACGGACGGAGGGGTGACCTCCACGCCGACGCCTACGGAAACCGAGACGGACGGTAACAACAACGGCAATGCCAACGGCAACGGAGGCATCTTCGGCGGACCGTCAGGCTGACGGGCTCGTCCGACGTCAGAAGGCCGGTGGCCGGCACCCACGCAACGGGGAGCCGGCCACCGGCCTTCGTCATGAGCGGGGCCGATTGCGGGTGGCGGGCGAGGCCTGTTTCACGTGAAACGTCGGTTTCACGTGAAACACTCAGCCGCTCATCCCGTCGCCCTCGCACCGTTCTCAGACACGTACGGCAGGATGTGCCCCATGCCCAGCGCAGAGACGACGCCCACGAGCGTGCACGAGCCGGACCTGGTGCGGCCGACCAGAGAGGACGAGGTCGCCGCCAACGGGAGTGAGCTGATCGGTGGCCCCATCGGACGGCGGGCCCTGCTCGGCACGTCCTGGTGGACTCCGGTGCGGATCATCGTGCTCGTGGCGATCGGCATGTTCGCCCTCGGGCTGGTCCAGAAGGCACCTTGCTACAACGGCGCCTGGTTCTTCGGCGCCAGCTCGCAGTACACGCATGCCTGCTACTCGGACATCCCGCACCTGTTCCAGGGGCGTGGTTTCGCCGACGGGCTGGTGCCGTACTTCGACAAGCTTCCCGGCGACATGCAGTACCTCGAGTACCCGGTGCTGACCGGTGTGTTCATGGAAGTCGCCTCCTGGCTCACGACGGGCAGCGGCAGCATCCAGGACCAGGAGCAGTGGTACTGGATGGTCAACGCCGGCATGCTGATGGTCTGCGCGGCCGTCATCGCCGTCTGCGTGACCCGCACGCATGCCAGGCGTCCCTGGGACGGCCTGCTGGTCGCCCTGGCGCCCGCCTTTGCACTGACCGCGACCATCAACTGGGACCTGCTGGCCGTCGCTCTGACGGCCGCGGCGATGCTGATGTGGTCACGTGGCCGCGCGCTCGCCTTCGGCGTCCTGCTGGGGCTCGCCACGGCCGCGAAGCTCTATCCCGTCTTCCTCCTCGGCCCGCTGTTCGTCCTGTGCTGGCGCGCGGGCAAGTGGCGGGATTTCGGGAAGGCGCTGGGCGGCACGGCAGTGGCCTGGCTGGTCGTGAACCTTCCGGTGATGCTCCTGGCCTGGGACGGCTGGTCGCAGTTCTACCGGTTCAGCCAGGAACGAGGGGTGGACTTCGGCTCCTTCTGGCTGATCCTGGCCCAGAACTCCAGCGACCCGCTGAGCACCGAGACGGTCAACACGCTCGCCACGCTGCTGATGCTGCTGTGCTGTCTCGGCATTGCCGCACTCACGCTGACCGCACCGCGCCGCCCGCGCTTCGCCCAGCTGGCCTTCCTGATCGTCGCGGCGTTCATCCTCACCAACAAGGTCTACTCCCCGCAGTACGTCCTGTGGCTGGTGCCTCTGGCGGTGCTGGCCCGGCCGAGGTGGCGGGACTTCCTCATCTGGCAGGCCTGCGAGGTGGCGTACTTCCTCGGGATCTGGCTGTACCTCGCGTACACGACCAGCGGGGACGCTCACAAGGGACTGCCGCCCGACGGCTACCACTGGGCCATCGGCGTGCACCTGCTGGGAACGCTGTACATGTGCGCCGTGGTCGTACGGGACATCCTCATGCCGGAGCGGGACCCGGTGCGCCGGGCCGGCGACGACGACCCGTCGGGAGGGGTCCTCGACGGTGCGGAGGACGTGTTCGTGCTCGGCCAAGCAGCCCATCCCCCGCGGCACGCGGCCCACTTCGAGGGGCCGCAGGTGGAGTGGGGCAGCCGCGGGGCGCCCGGCGGTTCGCTCTGAGCGAACACGGCGTAGGAAGCACACGCGAGAGGCCGTACACGCGAAAGGCCGTACACGGCAGAGTCCGTGTACGGCCTTTCGTTGTTACGGCGTTGGCGGGCGTTGCCGAGTGTGGCAGCTCAGCGGTCCACGATCCGGTCGAACTGCGTGGTGGTGTGCCGGAGATGGGCGACGAGCTCGTCCCCGACCTTCGGCTCGGGCGCGTCCGAGGGAACGAAAAGGATCGAGACCTGCATGTGCGGCGGCTCGGCGAACCAGCGCTGCTTGCCGCCCCATACGAAGGGAGCCAGGTTCCGGTTGACCGTGGCCAGACCGGCCCGGGCGACGCCCTTGGCGCGCGGCATGACGCCGTGCAGCGCCTTGGGGGCCTCCAGGCCCACCCCGTGCGAGGTACCGCCGGCAACGACCACCAGGAAGCCGTCCGAGGCCGCCTTCTGCTGCCGGTAGCCGAAGCGGTCGCCCTTGGAGACGCGGGTGACGTCCAGGACCGCGCCGCGGTACTCGGTGGCGTCGTGGTCCCCCAGCCACAGCCGTGTGCCGATACGGGCGCGGAAGCGGGTCTGCGGGAACTGCTGCTGGAGACGGGCGAGTTCCTCGGCCTTGAGGTGGCTGACGAACATCGTGTGCAGCGGCAGCCGGGCCGCGCGCAGCCGGTCCATCCAGCCGATGACCTCCTCGACGGCGTCCGAGCCGTCGGTGCGGTCCAGCGGCAGGTGGATGGCGAAGCCCTCGAGCCGGACGTTCTCTATGGCGGCGTGCAGCTGCGGCAGGTCGTGCTCGCTGACTCCGTGCCGCTTCATCGAGGACATCACCTCGATGACGACGCGGGCGCCCACGAGCCCGTACACGCCGTCCACCGACGACACCGAGCGGATGACCCGGTCGGGCAGCGGCACCGGCTCCTCGCCGCGCCGGTACGGCGTCAGAACCAGCAGGTCACCGCCGAACCAGTCCTTGATGCGCGCCGCCTCGTACGTCGTGCCGATGGCGAGGACGTCCGAGCCCAGTCGAGTGGCCTCCTCCGCCAGCCGCTCGTGCCCGAACCCGTAGCCGTTGCCCTTGCAGACCGGGACGAGTCCCGGGAACTGCTCCTGCACGTGCTTGTGGTGCGCCCGCCAGCGCGCGGTGTCGACGTAGAGCGTGAGCGCCATGGCCGGACCTGGAACCTTTCTCGTGGCTGCGGTGTATCAGAGGTATGGAAGCTATCGACGGTGCAGCTGTTGACGGTATCGAAGCAGAGAGCGCAAGGTCAGCGACGCGACATGTAGATGTCGAGTGCCTTGTGGAGCAGCTTGTTGAGCGGGAAGTCCCACTCGCCGAGGTACTCGGCGGCCTGGCCGCCCGTGCCCACCTTGAACTGGATCAGCCCGAAGAGGTGGTCGGTCTCGTCCAGGGAGTCGGAGATGCCGCGCAGGTCGTAGACGGTCGCGCCGAGCGCGTAGGCGTCGCGCAGCATCCGCCACTGCATCGCGTTCGAGGGCCGGACCTCACGGCCGATGTTGTCGGAGGCGCCGTAGGAGTACCAGACGTGCCCGCCGACGATCAGCATCGTCGCCGCCGACAGGTTCACGCCGTTGTGGCGGGCGAAGTACAGCCGCATGCGGTTGGGGTCCTCGGTGTTGAGGGCCGTCCACATGCGCTGGAAGTACGACAGCGGGCGCGGGCGGAAGTGGTCGCGCACGGCCGTGATCTCGTACAGGCGCTGCCACTCCGCGAGGTCCTGGTAACCGCCCTGGACGACCTCGACGCCGGCCTTCTCGGCCTTCTTGATGTTGCGTCGCCACAGCTGGTTGAAGTTCTTGTGGACCTCTTCCAGGGACCGGTTGGCCAGCGGCACCTGGTAGACGTAGCGAGGCTGCACGTCGCCGAAGCCTGCCCCGCCGTCCTCGCCCTGCTGCCAGCCCATGCGGCGGAGCTTGTCGGCGACCTCGAAGGCGCGCGGCTCGATGAAGTCGGCCTCGATGTCACGCAGCCGCTTCACGTCCGGGTTCTGGATGCCGGCCTTGATGGACGTGGCCTCCCAGCGCCTGATGATCACCGGGGGGCCCATCTTCACGGAGAAGGCGCCCTGGTTCTTCAGATGCGCGAGCATCGGTTCCAGCCAGTCGGTCAGATTCGGCGTGAACCAGTTGATGACCGGGCCCTCGGGCAGATAGGCGAGATAGCGCTTGATCTTGGGCAGCTGCCGGTAGAGGACGAGGCCGGCGCCGACCAGTTCGCCGGACTTGTCGAACCACCCGAGGTTCTCCGAGCGCCACTCCGCCTTGACGTCTGCCCAGGCCGGGACCTGCATGTGGCTCGCCGACGGCAGGCTCTGGATGTATGCCAGATGCTGCTCGCGACTGATCGTCCTCAGGGTCAGGCTCATTCGGGGCGCTCCTCGGGCTGGTGTGTCCCCATGGGTTCAGGGGCTCCGGCTCTCGCGCCGAAGCCTACTGCGCCTTGCGAGCGCCCCGACTGGGCGTACGGCAGCTTCGCCCCGGCCATGAGGCCGCCGGGGCGTTCGAGGGTGTTCTATGCGCTGATGTGCCGGTGTTCGGAGGTCGGTCTCCGTGACCGGCGCGAGAAGTGCGTGCGAGCAGGCGTCAGAAGCCGCCGAAGAGCCCGCCGTGTGCCATGCCGAGGAAGAAGCCGACTCCAGAGGCGCCGAGACCCACGATCAGGCCGAAGCGCTCACGGGTCGTCTCCGAGATCCACTGGCCGTAAGCGCCCGTGAGGATGCCGACCAGACCTGTCCAGGAGCTGAGCAGGTGCAAGAAGTGGAACTGGGCCGTGATGAACGACGTGATGCCGAGCACCAGGGTCACCACGAGCAGGGTGTCCTGGATGGGATGGGACTTTCCGTCCGTGGCGAAGAGGCCTCCGACGGTGTTGGGTCGCATTGCCTGTGCCATAGGGCACCTCCTGCGGAAGGCGGCGCATCGTAGCGCCATACACACCCGATGTGTACAGATTGTGGACCAGGGCGGCCGGATTTCAACCGGAAGCGGGTGTGCGGGTACTGTGTACCGTCTGCACCGGTGTCTGCCCGGGCCAGCTCGGGGCGACCGCGAGGTCACCCCGATTGTCAGTGGCGGCCGATACCGTTGCGTACGCATAACAACCCTCCTGCCACGGAACGACCGTGGCCGCTGAGTCCAAAGGAGGTGGGTTCCACATGCGTCACTACGAGGTGATGGTCATCCTCGACCCCGATCTGGAGGAGCGCGCTGTCGCCCCCCTGATCGAGAACTTCCTCTCCGTCGTCCGTGAGGGCAACGGCAAGGTCGAGAAGGTCGACACCTGGGGCCGTCGTCGTCTCTCGTACGAGATCAAGAAGAAGCCCGAGGGCATCTACTCGGTCATCGACCTGCAGGCCGAGCCTGCGGTCGTCAAGGAGCTCGACCGCCAGATGAACCTGAACGAGTCGGTCCTCCGGACCAAGGTCCTCCGTCCCGAGACCCACTGAGCTCTCCCGCTCAGCTGAGCTCGGGATTCGAGTAGCAGCAACCAAGCAGCCAGAGCAGCAAACCCGCCGAGAGGTTCCCCCATGGCAGGCGAGACCGTCATCACGGTCGTCGGCAATCTTGTCGATGACCCCGAGCTGCGCTTCACCCCTTCCGGTGCGGCGGTCGCGAAGTTCCGTGTCGCGTCCACTCCCCGCACCTTCGACCGCCAGACGAACGAGTGGAAGGACGGCGAGAGCCTGTTCCTGACCTGCTCGGTCTGGCGTCAGGCGGCGGAGAACGTCGCGGAGTCGCTCCAGCGAGGCATGCGCGTCATCGTGCAGGGCCGGCTGAAGCAGCGGTCCTACGAGGACCGCGAGGGCGTCAAGCGCACGGTCTACGAACTGGACGTCGAGGAAGTCGGCGCCAGCCTGCGTAACGCCACGGCCAAGGTCACCAAGACCTCCGGTGGCGCTCGCGGTGGCCAGGGTGGTTACGGCGGCGGCGGTGGCGCCCAGGGTGGCGGCGGCTGGGGCGGTGGCCCCGGCGGCGGTCAGCAGGGCGGCGGCGCTCCCGCCGACGACCCGTGGGCGACCGGCGCTCCCGCCGGTGGCAACCAGGGCGGCGGCGGTGGTGGCGGCGGCTGGGGTGGAAACTCCGGCGGCGGTCAGCAGGGCGGCGGCTACTCGGACGAACCCCCCTTCTAGGCCCCCGGGCCGAGGGTGGGTCGTACCCACACTTCTTGATCACACAGGAGAAACATCATGGCGAAGCCGCCTGTGCGCAAGCCGAAGAAGAAGGTCTGCGCATTCTGCAAGGACAAGGTCACGTACGTGGACTACAAGGACACGAACATGCTGCGGAAGTTCATTTCCGACCGCGGCAAGATCCGTGCCCGCCGCGTGACCGGCAACTGCACGCAGCACCAGCGTGACGTCGCCACGGCTGTGAAGAACAGCCGTGAGATGGCGCTGCTGCCCTACACCTCCACCGCGCGATAAGGGAAGGGTGACCGAAACATGAAGATCATCCTCACCCACGAGGTCTCCGGCCTCGGTGCCGCGGGCGACGTCGTTGACGTCAAGGACGGTTACGCTCGCAACTACCTGATCCCGCGGAAGTTCGCTATCCGCTGGACCAAGGGCGGCGAGAAGGACGTCGAGCAGATCCGTCGTGCTCGCAAGATCCACGAGATCCAGACCATCGAGCAGGCCAACCAGGTCAAGGGCCAGCTCGAGGCCGTCAAGGTCCGTCTGGCCGTTCGCTCCGGCGACGCCGGTCGTCTCTTCGGTTCCGTCACCCCGGCCGACATCGCTTCCGCGATCAAGGCTTCCGGTGGTCCCGAGGTCGACAAGCGCCGCATCGAGCTCGGTGCGCCGATCAAGACCCTGGGCGCCCACGAGACGTCCGTGCGTCTGCACCCCGAGGTTGCCGCCAAGGTCAACATCGAGGTTGTCGCGGCCTGATTGCCGCGCTCGGCTTGAACAGCTGAGATGAGGGGCCGTACCCAGCGGGTACGGCCCCTCATCCGTGCAGTGGGTCAGATCGAGCCCGTTTCACGTGAAACAGCGTGTTTCACGTGAAACATCAGCGCGTCCCCCTCAGCGTGTCGCGCCCGTGACGAGCCAGCGGCCGGAGCGGGTGCGTGCCCAGAGCGTCAGCATGCGCACCGTCATCATCAGTGTCATGGCTGCCCAGACTGCGGTGAGGCCACCGCCGACCGCGAGGATGAGAAGCGCTACCGGAGCGAACACCGCCAGGGTGAGCACCATGGCCCAGGCGAGGTAAGGGCCGTCGCCTGCTCCCATCAGGACGCCGTCCAGGACGAAGACGACGCCGCAGATCGGCTGGGAGAGCGCCACCACGAGCAGGGCGGGCAGGGCTGTGTTCTGAACGGCCGTGTCGCTGGTGAACAACGGCAGGAAGAGCGGCCGGGCCATCACCACGAGTAGTCCGAGGACAACACCGGCGGCGATGCCCCACTCCACCATGCGGCGGCAGGCGGCTCGGGCGCCCTGGGCGTCGTCGGCCCCGAGATATCGCCCGATGATGGCCTGCCCGGCTATGGCGATGGCGTCCAGCGCGAAGGCGAGCAGGCTCCACAGCGACAGGATGATCTGGTGCGCAGCGATGTCGGCGTCTCCGAGGCGGGCCGCGACGGCCGTCGCAATCAGCAGAATGGCCCGCAGTGAGAGGGTGCGGACCAGCAATGGCACTCCAGCTTGTGCGGAAGCCCTTATGCCGGCCGCGTCCGGGCGCAGGGAGGCACCGTGCTCACGAGCCCCGCGGACAACGACTATGAGATAGATGGCGGCCATGCCCCACTGGGCGATGACGGTGCCCCAGGCGGAGCCTGCGATGCCGAGGTCGGCGCCGTAGACGAGAGCCATGTTCAGGGCGGCGTTGGCGACGAAGCCGGCGACAGCGACGTAGAGAGGTGTCTTGGTGTCCTGGAGTCCGCGGAGGACGCCGGTGGCGGCGAGCACGACGAGCATGGCTGGGATGCCGAGTGCCGAGATCCGTAGATAGGTGGTCGCGTACGGGGCCGCGGTGTCCGAGGCGCCGAAGAGTTCCACGAGAAACGGTGCCGTGGGCAGGACGACCGCGATGACGGCGGCGCCGAGAAGGAGGGCCAGCCAGATGCCGTCCATGCCCTGGCGGATGGCGGCTTGGAGGTCGCCGGCGCCGACGCGGCGGGCAACGGCTGCTGTGGTGGCGTAGGCGAGGAAGACGAAGACGCTGACGGCTGTCATGAGGAGGGCGGAAGCGACCCCGAGCCCGGCGAGCTGCGCTGTGCCGAGATGGCCGACGATCGCGCTGTCGGCGATGACGAAGAGGGGCTCGGCGACGAGTGCGCCGAAGGCCGGGACGGCCAGTGCGACGATCTCTCGGTCGTGCTGTCGCCGGGCGGCCTTGGGGGTCGCGGGAGCCTGTGTCATGGCCACCAATCTAATCGTCCACAGGTAAGAGATGCAATGACGCAGTGACCCTTACTCACCGTCTCGTGGTGTGTGCTCTCGCGCACCGTTCGAAGCGATCTTGGTCCGACTGGGGAAGTTTTTCTTCTGCACAGCCGGTGGATGGCAAACCAGCAGGTCAGAGCCGCTGATCGAAAATTGTTGGGGGCTTGTTCACAGGGCTGTCCACCGTGTCGTGCACAGGTTTTGTGGAGTTCTCCACAGCATCCGGGCCGTCGTCCACATGGCCTGTGGATAACCAGATTGGCTGACGGTGCCCGCAGGCCTACCGTGGTGCGGCGCCCACTCCGTCCGTCGGCCCGGGAAGCCGCCGATCAACCGACGTGCCAGGACCGGAGTTGGGCCTCTCATTTGTCAGTGTCGTGCCGTAGAACAGAGGGGCACGGCGAGGTCCGCTCGGCGGACGGGAGGAGGCTGCTCGGTGAGCATTTCCGAGCCCTTGGACGACCCGTGGGCCGACAGCGGCCCCAGCGATCGTCTGCCTGCATCCCGTCGACAGGGCGACGGCGGCCGAGGACGCGACGAGCAGCACGACCGCGGCCGGGACAACGGCCAGTGGGACGGCGGCGGTTCTGCCTTCGAGCGCGTGCCGCCGCAGGATCTCGACGCCGAGCAGTCCGTCCTCGGCGGCATGCTCCTGTCCAAGGACGCCATCGCGGATGTCGTCGAGGTCATCAAGGGCCACGACTTCTACAAGCCCGCCCACGAGACGATCTTCCAGGCGATTCTCGACGTCTATGCCAAGGGCGAGCCGGCCGACCCCATCACCATCGCCGCCGAGCTCACCAAGCGAGGCGAGATCAACAAGGTCGGCGGCGCCTCCTACCTCCACACCCTCGTCCAGACGGTGCCGACGGCGGCGAACGCCGAGTACTACGCGGAGATCGTTCACGAGCGGGCCGTTCTGCGCCGCCTGGTCGAGGCGGGCACCCGCATCACGCAGATGGGATACGCGGCCGACGACGACGTCGACGAGATCGTCAACCGGGCGCAGGCCGAGATCTACGCGGTCACCGAGCAGCGGACCAGCGAGGACTATCTGCCCCTCGGCGACATCATGGAGGGCGCGCTCGACGAGATCGAGGCGATCGGCTCCCGTACCGGCGAGATGACGGGTGTGCCCACCGGGTTCACGGACCTCGATTCGCTCACCAACGGCCTGCACCCTGGCCAGATGGTCGTCATCGCGGCGCGCCCCGCGATGGGTAAGTCCACGCTCGCACTCGACTTCGCGCGGGCGGCGTCGATCAAGCACAACCTGGCGAGCGTCATCTTCTCCCTGGAAATGGGGCGCAACGAGATCGCGATGCGTCTGTTGTCGGCTGAGGCGCGTGTGGCACTGCATCACATGCGTTCCGGCACGATGACGGACGAGGACTGGACGCGTCTGGCGCGGCGGATGCCCGAGGTTTCGGCGGCGCCGCTCTACATCGACGACTCTCCGAACCTGTCGATGATGGAGATCCGCGCGAAGTGCCGTCGGCTGAAGCAGCGCAACGACATCAAGCTCGTGATCATCGACTATCTGCAGCTGATGCAGGCCGGTGGTTCGAAGCGTTCCGAGAGCCGTCAGCAGGAGGTCTCGGACATGTCCCGTAACCTCAAGCTCCTGGCCAAGGAGCTGGAGGTCCCGGTGATCGCGCTCTCGCAGCTCAACCGTGGCCCCGAGCAGCGCACGGACAAGAAGCCGATGGTGTCCGACCTGCGTGAGTCGGGCTCCATCGAGCAGGACGCCGACATGGTGATCCTGCTGCACCGCGAGGACGCCTACGAGAAGGAGTCGCCGCGCGCGGGCGAGGCGGACATCATCGTGGGCAAGCACCGTAACGGTCCGACGGCGACGATCACGGTCGCCTTCCAGGGCCACTACTCACGCTTCGTGGACATGGCGCAGACCTGATCGGAGCCCTGCAGGGTCTCAGATTTCGCTGCACAGTCTCATCTCCGATGGCACATCGGCGGCACTTATGCCGTCTTCGTGAGACTCGCTGGTCGAGGTTCTCACCCTTTCGGGCGCTCAGCGCCTCGTCTCGTACCTGGTCAGGATCACCCCGCAGGGAAGCGTCCGCGTCTCCACCAGGTTCAGGTTCACCCAGCTGTCCAGCGCGGTGAAGAACGGCGTGCCGCCGCCCACCAGGACCGGCGCGGTGGCCAGCACGTACTCGTCGATCAGCCCGGCCCGCATGGCCGCCCCGGCGAGCGTCGCGCCGCCGATGTCCATCGGGCCGCCGTCCTCGGCCTTGAGCCGGGTGATCTCGGCGACCGCGTCACCGGTGACCAGGCGGGTGTTCCAGTCGACCTTGTCGATCGTCGAGGAGAACACCACCTTCGACATGTCCCGCCAGCGGCGCGCGAACTCGATCTCCGCCGGGGTGGCGTTGGGCTGCTGGTCGCCGGTCGGCCAGTACGAGCTCATCGTCTGCCACAGCTTGCGCCCGTACAGCGTCAGGTCGGTCGCCTGCAACTGGTCGGACCAGAACTGGAACAGCTCGTCGCTCGGTACGCTCCAGCCGATGTCGTCGCCGGGCGCGGCGATGTAGCCGTCCAGGCTCAGGTTCATGGCGAAGGTCAGTTTCCGCATGGCGCCAGCCTTCCGTGGGTCGGTCTCACGCGTACAGACCGGCGCGGCGCGGGAAACTCATCGGTGCGCGATCTGAGCTCGCATGTAGTCCTCGTGCCCGGTGGCTCAGCCGCGGACTCATCGTTCCGCCGTGGAAATGGCATCGATCTGAGACTGAGCATCGGGATATGAGTTCGACTCCCATGTGGTCGACGGGGTGGACTGGGGCCATGACTACACCCCAGGAAGACCTGCTCCCTGCCACGCGTCGAGCGCTGCTGCACCGCATCGCAGTGGCCCAGGCCGAAGGACGCGCGCCCTCGCTGGTCGCCGCGGTCGTACGGGACGGTCGGGCGGTGTGGCACGGCTCGCGTACCTCCGTGGACGGGCACGGGCCGGACGAGAACGTGCAGTACAGGATCGGTTCGATCACCAAGACCTTCACCGCCGTTCTCGTCCTGCGGCTGCGCGACGAGGGCCTGTTGGCCCTCGGTGACCGGCTGGAGAAGCATCTGCCGGGCACGGCAGCGGGGGAGGCCACCATCGCCGAACTGCTCGCGCACACCAGCGGGCTGGCGGCCGAGACGCCTGGGCCCTGGTGGGAACGGACCCCTGGATCACTGCGTCCCGAGCTCTCCGACGTCCTGGGTGGGCAACCCTTCCTGCATCCGTCCGGCCGCCGCTTCCACTACTCGAACCCTGGCTACACGCTGCTGGGGGCTCTGGTCGAGAAGCTGCGAGACGCTCCCTGGGAGGACGTACTCCGGCGTGAAGTGCTCGAACCCCTGGGCCTGGACCGGACGAGTACACGACCGCAGGCACCGCACGCCGGCGGCTGGGCGGTCCATCCCTGGGCCGATGTGATGCTTCCGGAGCCCGTCGAAGACCTCGGTCGGATGGCACCGGCCGGCCAACTCTGGTCGACAACGGGTGACTTGGCGAACTTCGCTGCGTTCTTGATCAAGGGCGACGACCGTGTGCTGAGCGCCGAGTCGCTGCGGGAGATGAGGACGCCGGCGGCTCCCTCGGAGGCGGCGGATGTGGCGAGTGGGTACGCGTACTGCCTGGGCCTGGAGATCCGGCATCAGGACGGCAGGACCCTCGTTGGACACTCGGGATCCCTGCCGGGCTTCCTCGCCTGCCTCGCTGTCGGCGTGGAGGACGATCTCGCAGCCATTGTGCTGGCCAACTGCACTTCGGGTCCGTTGCTGTTCACGGTCGCCGCCGACCTCGTCCGGATCGTCGCTGAAGCCGAGCCACGCATCCCCGAGCCGTGGCGTCCGATGACCGAGGCCGGCGCCGTGCCCCTGGAGTTGGCCGGTCAGTGGTACTGGGGGACACACGCCTTCGCGCTGCGACTGACGGCCGATGGGCTGCTCTCCGTGGAGCCGCTGTCGGGCAAGGGCCGCCGCTCGCGGTTTCGAGCCAACGGTGACGGAACATGGACGGGGCTGGAGGGCTACTACGCCGGCGAGCTCCTAAGGGCCGTACGACGCCCCGACGGGACCGTGGACCATCTGGACCTCGGGTCGTTCGTCTTCACGCGTCAGCCGTACGACGAGGGGGCTGCTGTGCCGGGCGGTGTGGATCCGCAGGGGTGGCGGGGGATCGGTACGGTCTGATTCTTCGAGTGGGGCGCCTGTTTCACGTGAAACAGGCGCCCCGTCGTCGTCACAGCTGGATCTTGAAGCCCAAGTGTGAGGCAGTGAAGCCGAGCCGCTCATAGAAGCGGTGTGCGTCGGTTCGGGACTTGTCGGTGGTCAGCTGCACCAACTGGCAGTTCTGGCGCCGGGATTCGGCGACCGCCCACTCGATGAGCTGCGTGCCCAGGCCGCTGCCGCGCTCGTCGGCGTGGATGCGCACACCTTCGATGATGGAGCGGGTCGCGCCCATGCGGGACAGCCCGGGAATGATCGTGAGCTGGAGCGTGCCGATGACGCGGCCTTCGCGGACGGCGACGACCAGGTGCTGGTTCGGATCGGCGCTCAGCCGCTCCAGGGCGTCCAGGTAGGGGGTCAGGTCGTCCGGTGACTCACGCCGTGCACCCAGCGGATCGTCCGCGAGCATGCCGACGATCGCGGGAACGTCATCGGCGACGGCGGCTCGTATCTCAAGATCTCCCATGCCCGCACCCTATGCGGGCGGGCTCTCAGACGGGGATGCGAAGTGTCTCGACGGCCCGGACCAGTGGGGCCAGCTCGGGGTTGGTCGCGGCTTCGTCGAGGGCCTGGCGCAGCGCCTTGTCGTTGGTGGGGCGTGCCTCTTCGAGGAGCGTCAGGCCTGCTTCGGTGACGTCGGTGTAGATGCCGCGGCGGTCGGTGGGGCAGAGGTAGCGGGAGAGCAGGCCGCGGTCCTCGAGCCGGGTGACGAGCCGGGTGGTGGCGCTCTGGCTGAGGATGACGGCGTCGGCGACCTGCTTCATCTGCAGGTGGCCGCCTTCGCCGTTGTGCTGGCGGCTGAGCACGTCGAGCAGGGAGTACTCGCGCACGCTCAGGTCGTGCCCGGTCTGCAGGGCGCGCTCGATGCGGGCCTCGATCCTCCCGTGCAGCAGGGAGAGGGCGCACCAGCCCTGGGCGAGCGCGGTGAGCGCGGGGTCCGTGGCGGTCATGGCGTTTCCTCCCACCCGGAGTGACTGAAGCCAGAGTAGAGCAGTGCCGCAATAGCCTGCGCTTGCAAGTATGCCGCGTCTGCAAGTATTGTCGTCAAACGTAAAGCGCTTCTGCAATCTTCTGGAAGGTGTACCCCTTCATGCCTCTCGCGCTTCTGGCCCTCGCGATCGGGGCCTTCGGAATCGGCACGACCGAGTTCGTGATCATGGGTTTGCTGCCCGAGGTCGCGAACGACTTCGGGGTCACCATCCCCACAGCCGGGCTGCTGGTGACCGGTTACGCGCTCGGCGTGGTCCTCGGCGCTCCCCTGATGACCGTGCTCGGCACCAAGGTCTCCCGCAAGCGGATGCTGATGCTGCTGATGGGACTGTTCATCGCCGGCAACGTGTTGTCCGCTCTCGCCCCCAGCTTCTCCGTCATGCTGATCGGGCGTGTGGTCGCCTCGCTCGCCCACGGTGCCTTCTTCGGCATCGGCTCGGTCGTCGCGGCCGACCTGGTCGCCCCGAACAAGAAGGCCGGGGCCATCGCGATGATGTTCACCGGTCTGACCGTCGCCAATGTGGTCGGCGTCCCGCTGGGCACGTTCGTCGGGCAGTCCGCCGGCTGGCGGGTCACCTTCGTTATCGTCGCCGCCCTCGGGGTGGTCGGTCTGGCCGGGATCGCCAAGCTCGTCCCCGACATGCCCAAGCCCCAGGGCGTACAGCTGCGTCACGAGCTGGCCGCGTTCAAGAACGCCCAGGTCCTGCTCGCCATGGCGATGACGGTCCTCGGCTTCGGCGGTGTCTTCGCAGCCATCACCTACATCGCGCCGATGATGACCCAGGTCGCAGGCTTCGCAGACGGCTCTGTCACCTGGCTGCTGGTCCTCTTCGGGCTCGGCATGGTCGGCGGCAACCTGATCGGCGGCAGGTACGCCGACCGCGCACTGATGCCCATGCTGTACGTCTCCCTGGGCGCCCTCGCCGTCGTGCTCGCGCTGTTCACGCTCACGGCGCAGAACAAGGTCCTCGCGGCCATCACCATCGCGCTTATCGGCGCCCTGGGCTTCGCCACGGTCCCCCCGCTGCAGAAGCGCGTCCTCGACCAGGCACATGGCGCTCCGACGCTGGCCTCGGCCGTGAACATCGGCGCCTTCAACCTCGGCAACGCCCTCGCCGCCTGGCTCGGCGGCATGGTCATCGCGGCCGGCTACGGCTTCACGTCCCCCAACTGGGTGGGCGCCGCCCTCGCCGCGGCCGCACTGTTGCTCGCCTTCCTCTCGGCCGCGCTGGAGCGCCGCGAGGGAGCATCCGCCGGCACGGCCGTCATGAGCACCGCGCCCGCAGTGCCCGCCGCGCCCGCCGAGCAGCGAGCCGTCGCACACCACTGAGCCGACCCGTGTGCGGGGTCAGGGCCGCCCCCGCACATCCGGCCCCGTGACAGCCCACCGAAACCTCCGCACCACACCCTCGCACCACCATCAAGGAGACCCCCCATGAGCACCACCAGCGCCGTCACGCCCCTGACGACCCAGGACGCCGACCTCCTCGTCGCCACCGCCCACCGCGCCGCCGAGGCCGCCGGAGTGACCGTCAGCGTCACCGTCCTCGATGCCGGAGGCCACCTGCTCGCGTTCCGGCGTGACGACCGAGCCGTGTTGATCTCCGGGGAGACCAGCACCCGCAAGGCCTACACGGCACTCCAGCTCAACGCCCCAACCGCGGAACTCGTCGAGGCCGTACAGCCGGGTGGCCCGTTCCACACCCTGCCCACCGCGCTGGACCGTCCGCTGCTGTTCATCGCGGGCGGTGTGCCGATCCGTCGGGACGGTCGGCTGATCGGCGCGATCGGCGTGGGCGGCGGTGCGCCCGAGCAGGATCACCAGTTCGCGACGGCCGCGATCGAGGCACTTGCCTGACGCCATCCCTCCCCAGGGGCGCACGCCATCAAGGCACCCCGACAACCAGGACGCGCCGGTTCCCGACGGGGACCGGCGCGTTCCATACCCGCCTCAGGCCACTGTTCCTCGCCCCGAGCCGACTACCTCAGCCCGCCGCCACCGTCACCGGAGCGAACCGCCGGGTCCAGTCGCCGGGCAGCTCCGAGATGCCGTACGTCATCACCGAGTTGAAGGCGACAGACGCCAGACCGTGCTCCTTCGCCCAGTTGAGCAGTTCCTCGTGGCGTACGTCGATGTCGGTGCGCAGCGGGCGGTCGGTGTGGGCGGCGAGGGAGGCGATGAGTGCCTTCGCGGTTTCCGTGTCGCGGGCGATCAGTGGGCCCACCACCTGCGTGTCCATGTTGGGCCAGGCGCCCGCGTATCCGATGATCCGGCCGTTCTTCTCGGCGACACGCAACCGGTCCGTGAAGGCGGGGAGCCGCGTGATGATGTGCGTGCGATCCGTGCCGAACACTTCCTCGTCGAGCCGGACGATCGCATTGAGGTCCTCGGCAGTGGCCGCGCGCGTGGCCACCGACGGCCCTGAGGTATCGGCCCTGAAGTGCCCACGCAGCATCTCCGCCCGGCCGATGACCTTGAAGCCGAGTTCTTCGTAGAGCGCTTGGCCGTTCGGCGTCGCGTGCAGTGTCAGCGGTGTCGTGCCCATCACGGAGACGACGTGCCGCATGAGCCGGCGCCCGACTCCCTGGCGTGCATGACGCTCGGCGACCAGAACCATGCCAATGGCCCCCAGATCGGGGCGGTCTCGCGGTCCGTAGTCCGTGACGACACAGGCGCTGACAAGCCCGCCGGTGGGATCGTCGATCCCGTAGCCCTTCCCGGCGGTCAGCAGAAACTGCCACTTGTGTTCCTCACGGGGCCAGCCCCGATCCTCGGACAGGTCGGCGCAGGCGGTGAGGTCGCGAGGCGTCAGACGGCGGATGGGCAGAGCGGCGAGGGATGGAGTCGGCACGCAGGTCAGGCTGTCTGACTACTGCCCTGGTCGTCCAGCCGTTTCCGGTGAGACGTACGAGCTTTTGGCCATGTCATGCCCCGCCGCACAGCCCGCCGATAGTCGCTGGGTGTTTCACGTGAAACGTGGACGAACGACGAGCATCCATGAAGTGCGTGGGAAGAGCCGATCAACTCGGACCGCCATCCGGCCGGACTCGTGGCCCGCTCCTACATGGGGATGGATCAGCGGGAAGCCCGCGAATTGGTGCGCAGCATCCGGTAATTGAAGGAATTGCTCGTTCGTTCCCTCGCCCAATTCGTGAGGGAGCAAGGGGGGACTTGTGATCGCGGCAGCGGCCGGTATGGTCGAGTCCGGTTCGTGTCCGAGCCGTGATGCGGACTGTCGACGCGGACTGAGCGCAAGGCAAAGCAGCGTAACGGGACGGAGAGATCGAAGACCGGCATTCTCGGTTATGCGGCCTGGGTGCCCACACGCAGTGGGATGCTGCGGTGAGAGTACTGCGGCCAATGTCACACTCTCGCCTTACTTGTCCGTACTGAGTGTGAATACGGGTTGAATGTGGCCGCATTGGTCGCGGCAAGGAACGGGGACAAGTAAGCCGTCGCGGGGGAAGCAGGCACCTTCCGATAGGGGAAGTGCGCAGACCGACCGAAAGATGTTCGAGGCGAGGCACACCATGGACGCTCCGACCACCACGTCGGCCGACAACGGCACTTCCGGCGGCGGGGGCGGCTGGTTCACGCCGCGCAAGCAGCCGGAGACTTCTCCGGGCGGCGAACACGAGGCGACAGAGGGCAGTCGCCTGGCTGCGATGCGCCCGGTGGGCCGGACAGCGGCAGGCGAGGGCCAGGCCCCGCCGCCCCAGAACACCACACAGCCGACCACGACGGCCGGTCCGCCACGGCCCACCACGACGGCCGGCCCACCACAGCCCACCACGGCGACTCATCCGCCCGGGCCCACCTCGGTGGACGTCGGAGCCGATCCCGGCGCTTCGGGCCCCGTCGGCAGCCCGTACGCGGAACGCGGGGCGCCAGCCGCGATATCGACGCCCGACACGACCGCCCCGACTCACATACAGCCCACGCTGGCCACGTCCCCCCACGCCCCGTACTCAGGCCAAGCGTCGCAAGCCTCTGCTCAGGCCCCGCAATCCTCCGCCCAAGCCACGGCAACGCGCCCGGAGATGCAGGCCGCCCAGGCCACCACAACACGGCCGGAGGCACCGGACCCGGCCCCTCTCGCCTCGCCCTCCCCCCAACTGCGCGTGCCGGCCCAGCGCCCCGCTCCGGCCCAAGCCGTCTCCCCGGACGCCGTCCTGATCCGCCGGACCATGACCGAGGTCGGCCCGGTGGCGGACAAGGTCACCTCCTACTTCTACGCGCTGCTCTTCGTACGCCACCCCGATCTGCGTTCCCTCTTCCCGGCCGCGATGGACACCCAGCGGGACCGGCTGCTCAAGGCGCTGCTCACCGCGGCCGAGCACATCGACAACACCCCTGTCCTCGTCGACTACCTGCAGAACCTGGGGCGCGGACACCGCAAGTACGGCACCCGGCCCGAGCACTATCCGGCCGTCGGCGAGTGCCTCATCGGTGCGCTGAGCAAGTACGCCGCCGGCATCTGGGACGCGGAGATGGAAGCCGCCTGGGTCCGGGCGTACACGACGATCTCGCAGGTCATGATCGACGCGGCGGCGGCCGACGAACTGCGCGCCCCCGCCTGGTGGTACGCGGAGGTCGTCTCGCACGACCTCAGAACCTCGGACGTCGCGGTCCTGACCGTCCGCCCCGACCAGCCGTATCCCTTCCTCGCCGGGCAGTACACGAGCGTGGAGACACCCTGGTGGCCCAGGATCTGGCGGCACTACTCCTTCGCCTCGGCGCCCCGCTCGGACGGCCTGCTGACCTTCCATGTGAAGGCCGTGCCCGCGGGCTGGGTCTCCAACGCGCTGGTGCACCGCGCCCGGCCGGGAGACATCATCCGGCTCGGTCCGCCGGCCGGTTCGATGACCGTGGACCACACCACCGAGAGCGGGCTGCTCTGCGTGGGCGGAGGCACCGGCATAGCGCCCATCAAGGCACTGGTCGAGGATGTCGCCGAGCACGGTGAACGGCGATCGGTCGAGGTCTTCTACGGCGCTCGCACCAACCAGGACCTGTACGACATCGACACGATGCTCCGGCTCCAGCAGTCCCATCCCTGGCTCCATGTCCGCCCGGTCGTGGACCGGCAGGGCCTGCTCCAGCTTCCCGAAGCCATACGCGAGTACGGGCCGTGGACCGAGTACGACGCCTTTGTCTCCGGACCGCCTGGGATGATCCGCAGCGGTGTCGACGCCTTGAGGGGCATCGGCATGCCGTTCGAGCGCATACGCCATGACTCTGTGGAGGAGCTCGTCACCGCCGGGGACTGACGAGCACCGCCACGGTCGAGGTCTGCCGTCGGATCAGCCCAGATCGGGTGCGTGCATGGCACGGACGCCCTCGATGTTCCCGTCGAGGTAGTGCCGCAGTGACAGCGGTACGAGGTGGACGGATGCGATCCCGACCCGGGTGAACGGCACGCGCACGATCTCGTACTCGCCGATGGGCTCGTCCATTTCGGGCCCGTGCCGCAGGGACGTGTCCATGGACTCCAGACGGCACACGAAGAAGTGCTGCACCTTCACACCGGTCGCTCCGCCGTCCTCGCCGATGTGCTCGACGGTGTCGACGAAGCAGGGCACGACATCGACGATCTTGGCGCCGAGCTCCTCGTACACCTCGCGGTGCAGGGCGTCGACGACCGTCGCGTCTGTCGGCTCGACCCCGCCACCGGGTGTGAGCCAGTAGGGATCGAGGCCGGGCTTGGTGCGCTTGATCAGGATCAGGTCGTCACCGTCCAGCAGAACGGCGCGGGCGGTGCGCTTGACCACGGGTCGGACGGTCATGGGAGAAATGTGGCCCGGCTGGTTCCACGTGAAACATCGCGAAACGTCACTGGTCGAGCTCATGGTGTGAGCGCCTCGGATGTTGTCCGGGATGCGCCCTGAATGCCCGGCTCAGGCCCAGTCGGAAGCGGCCCGCAGCAGCCACTCATGGGCCCGCGCTATGTGGGGCATCGCCAGTGTGCCGGTGCGGACCACCAGGAAGTACGTCCGCAGCGGTGGCACCGGCGGATCGTGCAGGGCGACGACATCGCCGCGCTCCAGGGCGGCCGCACACAGATAGCGGGGCAACACCGCCAGTCCTGCCCCCGCGACCGCACAGGCGAGGACAGCACGAAGGTCGGGGACGATCACGGTGCCCGGGGCGGCGGGACGGGAGTCGTAGACCGCGGCCCAGTACCGGGAGACGAAGGGCAGGGACTCATGCACCTCCACCACCGGGACGTCCTCCAGGGCGTGCGCTCCCTTGTGACGCAGTTGGCCCGAGCCGATCCGGTCGATCCACTGGGGCGCTGCGACAAGCACGTGCACCTCGTCGCAGAGCGGAGTCGCCGTGAGCAGACCGCCGCGCGGACGGGCCGTACTGATGGCCAGATCATGATGTCCGGCGGCCAGACCTTCCAGGGTCTCCTCGGCGTTGCCGAAGGACGCGCGCAGAGCGAAGCCCTGGCCCTCTTCGCCGGTCAGCTCGGTGAGCGCGGGCAGGGCCCGCTCGGCCGTGAACTCAGGAGGCCCGGCGAGGTGCAGGGACCGTAAGGAGGACTCCTCGTCGAGACCGGTCTCGGTGATCTCCACCAGGGCGTCGAGATGAGGTGCGGCCTTGTGGGCGAGTTCGTCGCCGATGGTCGTGGGCGTCACTCCGCGGGCCTGCCGCAGGAAGAGGGGGCGGCCCAACTGCCTTTCCAGAGTGCGGATCTGCGAGGTCACTGCCGGCTGCGACAGCCCGAGCAGGGCGGCGGCGCGGGTGAAGGAACCAGCCCGGTGCACGGTCACAAACGTGCGCAACAAGGCCAGATCCATGCCACACCCTCCCCTTCCCCGTCCTTCTCTCCACCCCCAGGGCAGGGCCCAACTATAAATAAGTCGATAGGTCGCTGTCGCTACGGTGATTGGACACTGACAGAGAGTCAACTAGCCTTGTTCGCGCGGTTCTTCGCGCGCAGAACCGAGGGCGGTCCGAGCCACGAGGGGGGAGGCTCGGACCGCCCGTTCCACGTATCCGGACGCCGACGCGCGCACGGGCGGGCCCCGTCACCGGGCCGATTCGTCCAGTGCACGCAGCACATCCGCCACCAGATCCTCGGGATCCTCGGCGCCGACCGACATACGGATGAAGCCCTCCGGCACGGCGTCTCCGCCCCAGCGCCCGCGCCGTTCGGCAGTGGAGCGCACTCCGCCGAAGCTGGTCGCGTCGTCGACGAGCCGCAGCGCCTCCAGGAAACGCTCGGCACGCGCGCGCGTGGGCAGCGTGAAGGACACCACGCACCCGTAGCGCCGCATCTGCTGCGAGGCGATCTTGTGCGAGGGGTCGCGAGGCAGTCCGGGGTAGCGCACCCCGAGCTCCTCCGGCCAGTCCTGCAGCGCCTCGGCGACGGCCAGGGCGGTGGCGTTCTGCCGCTCCACACGCATCTGGAGCGTGGCGAGGGAACGGTGCGCGAGCCAGGCCTCCATGGGTCCCGGAATGGCTCCGACGATCTTGCGCCAGCGCCGTACGGCGGCCATGGCCTCGGCGTCGCGGCCGCTGACGTATCCCAGCAGGATGTCGCCATGTCCCGTCAGCTGCTTGGTGCCGCTGGCCACCGAGAAGTCGGCGCCGAGTTCCAGCGGGCGCTGTCCGAGCGGCGTCGCGAGAGTGTTGTCGACGGCGACGAGGGCGCCACGCGCGTGTGCCGCTTCCACGAGCCGCCGGACGTCGCACACGTCGAGGCCGGGGTTCGACGGGGTCTCGATCCACAGCAGCTTCGCGCCGTCCAGGACACCGAGCTGGGCGTCCCCGCCGGTCGGTGCCGTGCGTACCTCGATCCCGAATGCCTCCAACTGCGCGCGCGCCAGGGGCAGCGCCTGGTAGCCGTCGCTGGGCAGGACGACCGCGTCCCCTGCCCGCAGCTGGGAGAAGAGCACCGACGACGTGGCGGCCATGCCAGACGCGAAGACCAGCGTCTCGACGCCGTCCTCCCCCGGCGCCTCCAGGCCGCCGATGGCGCGCTCCAGATGGGTCCAGGTCGGGTTCTCGTCGCGGCCGTAGGTGTACGGGCCCGTGGGCTCGCCCGGCAGGTGATAGTGGGCGGCGAACACGGGGCCGGGCAGGGTCGGCTCGTACGCGACCGGCTCGGGCAGTCCGGCCCGCACCGCGCGTGTGCCGTCTCCGTCGGCAAGCCGCCCTTCGGAAGGCCGCCCCTCGGAAGGCAGTCGTTGAGGATCCGTACTGCTCATACCGGCTGTCCCTCCACCTGTTCGCGGACCGCCGTGAGGAGGCCCGTACTTGCTGCCTCCACCATCTCAAGGCACTCCTCGAAGCCGTCCATGGCCCCGTAGTACGGGTCGGGGACGTCGAGGTCGTCGCCGGCGGCGGGGTCGTAGGAGCGCAGCAGGCGTACCTTCGCCGCGTCCTGCGGTGAGGGCGCCAGGCGGCGCAGGGCCTTGAGGTGGCCGGCGTCGAGGGCGATGACGAGGTCGAGGCGCGCGAACCAGGACGGCTGGAACTGGCGGGCCGTGTGATCGCTGTCGTAACCGTGCTCCTCGAGCACGGAGACGGTGCGCGGATCGGCCGGGTCGCCCTCGTGCCAGCCGCCGGTACCGGCGCTGTCGGCCTCGACCAGGCCGTCGAGCCCGGCCTCCGCCACACGCGCGCGGAAGACCGACTCGGCCATCGGAGAACGGCAGATGTTGCCGGTGCAGACGAAGCAGACGCGGTAGGTCATCAAAAGCTCAGTCCCCGTCGGGCAGGACGACGTTGAGCGCCCAGGAGACGATCGAGATGATCAGGCCACCGAGTACGGCCGTCCAGAAGCCGTCGACGTGGAAGCTCAGGTCGACCTTGTCGGCGAGCCACGAGGTCAGCAGCAGCATCAGCGCGTTGACGATCAGAGTGAACAGGCCGAGCGTCAGGATGAGCAGCGGGAGGCTCAGAAGCTTCACGATCGGCTTGACGACGAAGTTCACCAGGCCGAAGATCAGCGCGACGATCAGCAGGGTGCCGATCTTCTTGCCCGTGCTGTCACCGGTGAGGGTGATCTTGTCTATCAGCCAGACGGCGACCGCCAGGGCACCCGCGTTGGCGACTGTCTTGACTAGGAAATTCTTCATGTGTCTGATCGTGGCAGACGAGATCGGCCACGAGCACCGGGACAAGGGCGGACGAGAGCGATGAAGGCATTCCGGCTGGATGAACTGGAGGCGGAGCGCGCCGCCAACGAGGGCGCTTACCTGCAGTTTCTGCGGGAGCGGAACATGTCGGTCGGTCTGTACGCGCTCGACGCCGGTGCCCACGATCCACAGAAGCCGCACAACCAGGACGAGGTCTACTTCGTTGTGAGCGGCCGTGCCCAGATCACCGTCGGCATGGAGACCACACATGTCGCGCGGGGCAGTGTGGTGTACGTGCCGGCCGGGGTGGCCCACAAGTTCCACCACATCAGCGAGGACCTGAGGGTGCTCGTGGTGTTCTCTCCGCCCGAGAGCTGACCCTCGGCCTCGGGGTTCCCTAGGGGATCGATCAGGGGAGGACAAGGGCTGCGAGGCGTCCGCCGGGCACCCGCCGGACCTAGCATCGAGTGCAGGATCAGCAGATTCGAAGGATCAGGACCCGGCACAGTAGCGGGCGGAGAGGTAAGGACGAGGGCGATGCGTGAGATCTTCGCAGGACTGCCGTGGTGGGTGAAGTGGATCGCGGTGCCGGTCATCGCTCTGGTGGTGTTCGGTGGGCTGATAGCCAGCGTCGTGGGGTTCGTCATCGGACTGCTCTTCAAGGCGCTGGTCTTCGTAGCACTGGTCGGTGGACTGATCTACGTCGTACGGAAGTTCACGTCGAGCTCCTCGTCGCGCAGCGACTGGTGAGGTCCGTGGGGGCTGTGGGGACCGGCGGGCGGTAACAGGAATCGCCGGTTCCCTCGGGCGAGGGAAGTTTTCCGAGCAGGGCGTCTACGAGCGGTGACGGGCCAATAGAGTCCGGAAATCGACGCGGGGGCGACCCCGCGGGCGGCGTGCACCTCCCCGTGTTCCCCAGCACGGGTTCCCCCCTCGCGCTTCGGGAGTAACCCTTGGCCACGGTTGACACCGCACCCTCAGAGCCCCAGGCACCCCTCGAACAGCCGCGCTCCTCCGTCCCCCAGGTCCCGCGGCAGGCCGCCCCGGCCTCAGCCGAGCAGCCGCAGTCCGCGACGCTCATCGGATCCGTCCAGCGCGCGATGCGCCTGCTGGAATGTGTCGCCGAGCATGAGTACGGCGCCCCGGCCAAGCAACTCGCCCGCGAGGCGGGCCTGGCCCTGCCCACCGCGTACCACCTGCTGCGCACGCTGGTGCACGAGGGCTATCTGCGCCGTGACAAAGGACTGTTCTTCCTCGGCGAGGCGGCCGTACGACTCAGCAGCAGCGCAGCCGAGCAGAAACGTCGCAGCACGGTTGCCGACGCGCTCGCTCAATGGCGTGACGCCATCGGTGTCCCGGTTTACTACGCCCAGTACCGCGACGGCGAGATCGAGGTGATGTGCGTCTCCGACACGCCGGGCAATCCGGCGGTCGAGGAATGGGCCGACTTCCGGGAGACCGGCCACGCGCACGCCATCGGTCAGTGCCTGCTGTCCCAGCTGGACGAGGACGCTCGCCGCGATCACCTGGACCGCCATCCCGTGGAGTCCATCACCCCCTACACCGTGCGCGATACCCGCACCATGCTGCAACGTCTCGAACGGACCCGTCGGATGGATCCGGTGACCGAGCGTCAGGAGTACGCGCTGGGCACCGTGTGCGCGGCCATCCCCATCACGGTGGGCACCACGGCCGCGACGATGGCCATTTCGCTGCCCGCCCACCAGGCCGACCGGCTGCTGTCGGCGGTGCTGCAACTGCAGGAGGAGATCGGGCGGCTCCTGGGGTCACTCTCGATCTCTATCAGTATCTGAAAACTCACTCCTTGTGATCTCTCGTGTACGTTCAGCAAGATTCCACCAGTGTCGGGGTCCGTTCCCGGCCAGTCGACTGCAAACGACGGGGTAGGGCGATGCGCGAGTCCGTAGAAGCAGAGGTCATGATGAGCTTTCTCGTGTCCGAGGAGCTCTCCTTCCGCATCCCGGTGGAGTTGCGCTACGAGACCTGTGATCCCTATGCCGTACGGCTGACCTTCCACCTGCCCGGCGACGCCCCCGTGACCTGGGCCTTCGGCCGGGAACTGCTGGTCGACGGGGTGGGCCGCCCGTGCGGGGAGGGAGATGTACGGGTGTCACCGGCCGGCACCGAGACGCTGGGCGATGTGCTGATCCGGCTTCAGGTCGGTGCCGACCAGGCGCTGTTCCGCTCCTCGGTGGCGCCTTTGGTGGCCTTTCTCGACCGCACCGACAAGCTGGTGCCGCTCGGTCAGGAGGGCGCGCTCGCCGACTTCGACGCACACCTCGACGAGGCTTTGGACCGCATCCTCGCGGAGGAGCAGAGCGCGGGCTGAGGCCTACGGTTGCCAGGGGTGGCGTAACGCTTCGCCGGGCGCCCCGCGCGCATGGGGAGCGCTTCCTCGCCGGGCACGCTCCCCATGACGCCGGACCTGTGCGGCCGTAGGCGCGAGGGCGAGGGCGAGGGTTCGGTTCGGGTTCGGGTTCGGGTTCGGTACACGGGACGCGCGCGGTCGGCGAACCAGATCTGCCACGTCCTGTGCCGGCGTCCCCGCCCTTCCCCACCGTCCCCGCCTTCCCGGCGTCCCCGTCCTCACCCCTTCCCGGCGTCCCCGCCTTTCCCCGTCCTCAGCCCTTCCCTACCGTTACCCCTTCCGCCGACGTCACCGCTTCCGCCGACGCCCACGCCCGCCGCGCCCCGGAGCCGGCTGCGCGCCCGTCGAGGTCGGCACACCGCCTGCCGGGACCGGCTGGGTACCTGCCGGCACGGCTCCCTTCTCCGGCCGGTCGGCCGAGACCACCAGGGCCGCGAGGGCCGTGGTGACGGGCACCGACGCGACCAGGCCGATGGAGCCCACCAGTGTGCGCACGATCTCTTCCGCCACCAGCTCACTGTTGGCAACCGTCCCCACGCCGCTCTGCGCGATCGAGAAGAGCAGCAGCAAGGGCAGCGCGGCACCCGCGTACGCGAGGACAAGGGTGTTGACGACGGACGCGATGTGGTCGCGGCCGATACGGATACCCGCCCGGTACAACCCGCGCCATCCCATCGTCGGGTTGGCCTCGTGAAGCTCCCAGACCGCGGACGTCTGGGTGACCGTCACGTCGTCGAGGACACCGAGCGAACCGATGATGATGCCGGCCAGCAGCAGACCGCTCATGTCGATCGACGGATACAGCCCGTGGATCAGGCCGGTGTTGTCGTCGGTGTTGCCGGTGAGCGCGGCCCAGTCGATGAACACCGAGCCGAGGATGCCGATCAGCAACAGCGAGATCAGCGTGCCGAGCACCGCCACCGACGTACGGGCCGACAGGCCGTGGCACAGGTAGAGGGCGATCAGCATGATGGCGCTCGACCCGACCACCGCGACGACCAGCGGGTTCGAGCCCTGGAGGATCGCGGGCAGGATGAAGAAGTTGAGCACCGCGAAGCTGATGGCCAGCGAGATCAGTGCCATGAGGCCCCGCAACCGCCCGACGACCACGACGGCGATGGCGAAGATGCCGGCGAGCACGGCCAGGGGGACGCGCCGGTTCACGTCGGTGACCGAGTACTGCAGGTCCTTGGGTGCGGAGGGCTCGTAGGCGACCACGACCTCCTGGCCCTCGTGCAACTGTCGTGACTGGTCGGGCTGCACGATCTCCGTGAACGTACGGCCCTTGTCCTTGCCGCTGTCGACGCGGATCGTCGCCTTCTTGCAGGTGCCGCTCTCCTGCTGCACCGCGGAGGAACCCTCGGCGGTGGAGGTGTCGCCGGTCGGGGGCACCCCCGAGGCCCCCACTTCCTTGCAGCTCACTTCGACCACCTTGGTGACCGTGGCCTGCTGTGTCTGCCGGTCGAAGCCGACACCGGTGCGCTCGTGCGGCGGGGCACCGCCCGGCCACAGCACCGCGAGCCCCACCATCACCGCCGCGGCGAACGGAATCAGGACCGCCGCGATGACCTTGCGTAGATGCCTGGAGACGGGAGCAGCCGGACCGTGGGAATGACTGTGCGAGTGCCCGTGCCCGTTCTCGTCCCCGTCATCGCCGCCACGCCGACCCCCGGACCCAGGACCGTGCCCGTGACCGCCCCCGGACCCGTGGCCGCCCCCGGACCCAGGCCCGTGACCGCCCCCGGAGCCGTGACCGTGCCCGCCACCCGGGCCGGGAGCCGGCCCGGGTGGGCCGCCGGGTTCGGGACCGCGCTCGTGAGGACCGCCGGGGCCGGGCCTGTGCCCCTGGCCACCGCCGACCCCGCTGCCGTGGTTCTGCGGCCCACCGGATCTGGGGCCGTGCTCGTGCCAGCCCCCGTCCCCAGTCGCATGATCGTCCTGGTTCCCGCCTCCGGGACCACGGCCGTAAGCACCGCCGTATCTCCCTCCGGGCATCCCCGAACCCCGGCCGTCAGTACGGCCGTTGCCCCGCTCGGGGCCGATTCCGGGGCCGCTTCCTGAGCCGGAGCCGTGGGGCGGCTCGGGCGGTGGGTACGGAGGTTCATGCGTCGTGGTCACCGCCCGATCATCGCAAGAACGATTGGGGCCCCCTGTTCACCGCGCCCGAATTGACGCTAGCGTGGTGCCACCTTTGTACACGCGGGAGCTCGGAGCACCGGGCTGAGAGGGCGCTGACCTCCGTCCCAGCGATGTTTCACATGAAACATCACTCATCGCGAGTGATGTTTCACACGAAACGTCGGCAGACGGATACGGCTGCGTCGACCGCCGAACCTGTTACCGGGTAATGCCGGCGTAGGGAGTAGGTCTCATGACCATCAAGGACGCGCGCACGCCTGCCTCCGTTCAGGACGAGAAGTCCGAGGAGGCCGGGAAGTCCATCGGCTGGCACAAGGCGTATGTCGAGGGTTCACGCCCCGATCTGCGGGTGCCGGTCCGCCAGGTGCACCTCACCAACGGGCAGTCGGTCACGCTGTACGACACCTCGGGCCCGTACACCGATCCGCTCGCCGACACCGACGTCCGCAGGGGGCTGCCCCCGCTGCGGGAGAACTGGATCATCGCCCGCGGCGACACCGCGGAGTACGCCGGCCGCCCCGTCCGTCCCGAGGACGACGGCATCAAGCACACCTCGCCGCGCGGCGGCCTGCGCAACCTCGACGCGGTCTTTCCCGGACGGCCGCGTCAGCCCCGCCGCGGCCGTGACGGCGAGGCGGTCACCCAGCTCGCCTACGCACGCCGCGGCGAGGTCACTCCCGAGATGGAGTTCGTGGCCATCCGGGAGAACGTTTCTCCCGAAGTGGTCCGCGAGGAGATCGCCGCGGGCCGGGCAGTGCTGCCCGCGAACGTGAACCACCCGGAGATCGAGCCGATGATCATCGGTAAGCGGTTCCTGGTGAAGGTCAACGCCAACATCGGCAACTCCGCGGTCACCTCCTCCATCGAGGAGGAGGTCGAGAAGATGACCTGGGCGACCCGCTGGGGCGCCGACACGGTCATGGACCTGTCGACCGGCCGCAACATCCACACCACCCGTGAGTGGGTGCTGCGCAACTCCCCCGTCCCCATCGGCACGGTGCCGCTCTACCAGGCTCTGGAGAAGGTCGACGGCCGGGCCGAGGAGCTGACCTGGGAGATCTACAAGGACACGGTCATCGAACAGGCCGAGCAGGGCGTGGACTACATGACCGTCCACGCGGGCGTGCGGCTGCCGTTCGTACCGCTGACGGCCAACCGCAAGACCGGCATCGTCTCGCGCGGCGGCTCGATCATGGCGGCGTGGTGCCTGGCGCACCACAAGGAGTCGTTCCTCTACGAGAACTTCGAGGAGCTCTGCGAGATCCTCGCCGCCTACGACGTCACGTACTCGCTGGGCGACGGCCTGCGGCCCGGCTCGATCGCGGACGCCAACGACGAGGCGCAGTTCGCGGAGTTGAGGACGCTCGGGGAACTCAACACGATCGCCAAGCGTTTCAACGTACAGACCATGATCGAGGGCCCGGGTCACGTCCCGATGCACAAGATCAAGGAGAACATCGACCTTCAGCAGGAGATCTGCGATGAAGCTCCGTTCTATACGCTCGGCCCGCTGACCACCGACGTCGCGCCCGCGTACGACCACATCACCTCCGGCATCGGTGCCGCGATGATCGCCTGGTGGGGCACGGCGATGCTCTGCTACGTCACGCCCAAGGAGCACCTGGGCCTGCCCAACCGTGACGACGTCAAGACCGGCGTCATCACGTACAAGATCGCCGCCCATGCGGCCGATCTCGCCAAGGGGCACCCCGGTGCGCAGGAGTGGGACGACGCGCTGTCCGACGCCCGCTTCGAGTTCCGGTGGGAGGACCAGTTCAACCTGGCACTCGACCCGGACACGGCACGGGAGTTCCACGACGAGACCCTCCCGGCCGAGCCCGCCAAGACGGCTCACTTCTGCTCCATGTGCGGGCCGAAGTTCTGCTCGATGAAGATCTCCCAGGACATCCGCCGCGCACACGGCGGGTCGAAGGAGGAGATCGAGGAGGGCATGGCTCAGAAGTCGAAGGAGTTCGCCGCGGCGGGTAACCGGGTGTACCTGCCGCTCGCGGACTGACGTCGACGTCCTGACCCTGGGCGCGATGCCCCGGTGTCCGGCGTGCTGCCGTCGTGGGCCGGCGTTGCTGCTGCCCAGCTGTTCGGCTTGCGCCTCCCCGAGGAGGTCTCCCCGGGGTTCCGTCGTGAAGGAGGGGGCCCCGGACGGGGCTCTCCTGCGGCGGGGGCGCAAGCCGAGGCGCTACTCCGGCTGGTGTTCCGGGCCTCCGAAGTCCGGGCTCGTGTAGTCCGGGCTGCTGAAGCTCGGCCGCGAGCCTCGGGAGGCGCCGTCGTCCGGGCTGCTGAAACCCGGGCGGTCGTAGCCGAGGTTCGGGATGCGGCCGGCCGGTGTCGACGGTGGCGTGCGGTCCAGGGCCGCTGCCGTGCCGGGGTCGGCGAGTGCCTCCCGCAGGAAGGGCAGGACGCCGCGCTCCAGCAGGGCCTCGCGCCAGGCTTCCCTGGCCCGGGTGACTTCCTCGCTCAGTTCGCCGTACGGCCCGCCGTCGAACGCAGGACGGTTGCGCAGGGCGGTGAGCAGGAGACCGACGGCGGCGACCAGGATGGCGGCCGCTGCCACGGCGCCGAACACCCAACCGGTGGTGAGCATCGTCTGGGCGAACGCCGGCTCGGGGTCGAACATCTTGAGGATGTAGCCGACGAGCAGGAAGATCGCCGCGGCGGTGCCGGCGAGGACGGGTGCCAGGACGGCGAGCACGGCTATGACGCCCGGGCCGGCTGTCTCGGCGACTTCTCCCATGGTCGTGGCGAGCCCCATCGCGCCCGAGCCCGACTCGGAGGAGCCGGACTCGCGGGTGGAGGACGGGGTGGACGGCGCCGGTTGGCGCAGTTCCTCGCGGACCTTCACGTAGTGCTGGTACTCGGTCGCCGCGGCCGCCGTGATCAGAGCGGTGGCGTTGAGCGCCATCGTGCGCAGCTGTTCGGGGTTGAGCCGCTGACCGACAGCGGCCAGTTCCGGGCGGTGTGGTGCGGAGCGCAGCGCCTCATCGAGGATCCGCTCGTATTCCTGGCGGTCCTCGCTCAGCAGGTGCTGCGGAACGCTGTTCATGTGCATCCCCCGATGCTCCGTAGGGCTTGGGGCTCGCATGCCAACGAGCCGTCGGGCAGAAACGGAGGGGAGCCTGCTACGGATAAGCCGATGGTAGAGCGGTCACGGCACACGGTGACAGGGGGTTTGCCAAAATTGGGCCCTGGCCTGCGCCCTCTTCCGTCACCCCGCCATGGGCGACACCTGCCCCGTGAACGGTCAGATATCCAGGGGAAGTTGCTGGACCAGCAGCTTTCCGGCCATGGTCACGCCGCCGTCCATCGCGATGGCGAGACCGTCGGCGTAGACGTGCGGCCCCTCGACCAAAGGCCCGGTGTTGTCCTCGCCGTCCTCGGAGCCGACCTCGCCCGTCAGGTAAGGAATGGGGCTGTGGCCGTGAACGACACGGGTGCCGCCGTACGTATCGAGCAGGGAACGCACATGGTCGGCGCCGCCCTCGTCGCGGAAGGAGAAGCGCCTGGTGAACTTTCGGAAGAGATCCCAGACTTCGTCGGCGTCATTGCGTGTGAGCGTCTCGCGGACGGTGTCGTTGACCGCCTCGATCGAGTCGCCGTAGTCGAGATAGGCGGTGGTGTCCGAGTGGACGAGCAGATGCCCGTCGACCTCTTCCATGGCGTCCAGGCGCGACATCCACTGCAGATGGTGGTCCTGGAGACGGTCCATGTCGGTCTTCTGGCCGCCGTTGAGCAGCCAGGCCGCCTGGAAGGTGGCGGTGCCCGCGCCGGAGTTGACGGGAGTGTCACCGAATCGCTTGGCGCCGATGAGCAGCAGCTCGTGGTTGCCCATCAGGGCCTTGCAGTAGCCGCCGGCCGCTGCGGCCTCCGCGGACAGCCGCATCACGAGGTCGATGACGCCGATGCCGTCCGGGCCGCGGTCGGTGAAGTCACCGAGGAACCACAGCCGGGCGGTGCCCGCGGACCAGTTCCCCGCCGAGTCGATGAGGCCCTGCTCCTGGAGTGCGGACATCAGCTCGTCGAGATAGCCGTGCACATCGCCGACCACGAACAGCGGGCCGGCACCTGCCGTCGAGTCCGGGACCGGCATGGCGGCGGGGTCGACGTGCACCTGGACCGTGTCGCCGCGGTTGATCACGGGCAGGTCGCGCTGCGTGGGCGTGTACCCCTCCGGATACGTCTCGTCGAGGGGCGGGGCGACGTCGCCCGTGTGCATGCTGTGGACGTACGGACCGGTCTCGTGCACGTAAGCGGGCACCCGGAAGTCGCGCAACGTCGCCGTCCGCTCCATCTCGGGTCCCTGACCGGCCCCCTGAGTCATCAGACCCCTCCACCATCGCGCCGCAGCTGCACCGCATCGGACTGCCTGGTCGCAGCGGCCCGTGGGTGTCGTGGGCCCATCATAGGAATGCCGATCGCGCCATGTGATGACCCAGGGGTGGTGAATCGGAGCAGGACTCCTGTTCACTGCCGCTTTCGCCCCGATTGGCCCGGGCTTCGGCAGCTCGATCGCCGCGTCACTGACGCCCCTCGAACTGCTCCTGAAGCCCCTCGCCCCACTGCTTCGGCCCTTCGACCTGCCTCTGCCGCTCCTCGTTCGGCTCCTGCGGCAGGTCTTCGCCCGGTTGCTACCGGCCCTCGGGCGACCGGGGCGGGCTGACGGTCGTACGCGGCGGGCGTCGCTGGGACGAGGTACGCACGATCAGTTCGGTCGGTATCACCTGCTCGACCGGCTGGTCCGACTCGACCCCCTCGATGGCGTCGATGAGGAGCTGGACCACGGCCGTGCCGATACGGCGGGGCTTCAGGGAGAGCGTGGTGATCGGCGGCTCGGTGTTGGCGTACACCGTGGACTCGCTGCAGCACACCAGAAGCAGGTCGTCCGGTACGCGCAGGCCGTAGCGGCGGGCGGCGGCGAGCAGGTCGGTGCCGTTCGGGTCGAACAGTCCGTAGACCGCGTCGGGCCGGTCGGGCCGGGCGAGCAGCCGGTCGGCTGCGACGGCGCCCGCGCACGGGTCGTGCGCCGGATAGGCCTCGTACACCGGGTCCTGGCCGACCCGCTCGCACCAGCGCAGATAGGCGGTGGTCGACAGATGGGTGTATGTGTCCGTCGTCGTGCCCGTCAGCAGCCCGATCCGGCGGGCGCCCGCGTCGGCCAGGTGGTCGAGGATGCCGAGTACGGCAGCCTCGTGGTCGTTGTCGACCCAGGCTGTGACCGGGAGCGAGCCGGCCGGGCGGCCGTCGGAGACGACCGGCAGTCCCTGTCTGACCAGTTCGCTGACGACCGGGTCCTGGTCGGACGGGTCGATGACGACGGTGCCGTCGAGGGCGACGTTCGACCAGACGTCGTGACGTGAGGTCGCGGGGAGGATCACGAGGGCGTAGCCGCGGGCGAGCGCGGCCGAGGTGGCGGCGCGCGCCATCTCGGCGAAGTACGCGAACTCGGTGAAGGTGAAAGGTTCATCCCCGTATGTCGTCACGGTCAGGCCGATGAGTCCTGACTTGCCCGTACGGAGTGTGCGGGCGGCCGCCGACGGGCGGTAGCCCAGCCGGTCGGCGACCTCGCGGACATGGCGTCGGGTGGCGTCGGGGAGCCTGCCCTTGCCGTTGAGGGCGTCGGAGACGGTCGTGATGGAGACCCCCGCGGCGGCGGCCACGTCTCTGATACCCGCCCGGCCGGGTCGACTGCCTCGACGAGAGGTTTCCGCGCGGCTCACCTGGTGCTTCCCTGCTGCTGTCATGGCGAGCCGATAGTAGGGCTCATTCGGTGGGGTAGTGCGGACGCATATGCACGCGTTGACAGACACGTTTCTGCAAGGTCATCATGCGTCAATGCCCTTTGAAAACAAGGGAGTTGAACGATCCAATGGCAGGACGTGACTTGTCGGCGCGCATGGGCCTGCCAAGTGCCCGATGTTTCGAAGAGGTCTCAACTCACCTTCACGGGTGATGCGCGCCACGGAGCGAGCCACCGGCGCGTAGATATATGTGTGGCGCGCCCCCCAATTCGTACGCCTTCGTATGGCGATGCCCCTGATGCAGGTGTGACAGGGGGGATCAGCGGGCGCGCTCGCCTCTTCCGTGCGCATCGACCCTCCCTCACCTGTACGCATCGGCGCGGAATCCTCATAAGGTGAGCAGTATTGGAGCCGGCGGTGGTGATGGGCCGCCGGTGGTCGCGAGGAGGACTGCGGTGAGCGAGACGAGCCCCAAGCTGCGCGCCGAGCTGGAGGGTATCCCCACCTATAAGCCGGGCAAGCCTGCCGCGGCCGGTGGTCCGGTGGCCTACAAGCTGTCCTCCAACGAGAACCCCTATCCGCCGCTGCCCGGCGTGATGGAGACCGTGACGGCAGCCGTCGCGTCCTTCAACCGCTACCCCGACATGATGTGCACGGGGCTGATGAACGAGCTGTCCGAGCGCTTCGGCGTCCCGATCTCCCACCTGGCCACCGGCACCGGCTCGGTCGGCGTCGCCCAGCAGTTGATCCAGGCCACCGCCGGACCCGGCGACGAGGTCATCTACGCCTGGCGGTCCTTCGAGGCGTACCCGATCATCACGCAGATCAGCGGTGCCACGTCCGTCAAGGTGCCGCTGACGCCGGGAGACGTGCACGACCTGGACGCGATGGCCGCCGCCATCACCGACCGCACGAGGCTGATTTTCGTCTGCAACCCCAACAACCCGACCGGCACGGTCGTGAAGCGGGCCGAGCTGGAGCGGTTCCTCGATCGGGTGCCCCGTGACGTCCTGGTGGTGCTGGACGAGGCGTACCGCGAGTTCATCCGTGACCCCGAGGTGCCGGACGGGGTGGAGATCTACCGTGAGCGGCCGAACGTCTGTGTGCTGCGGACGTTCTCCAAGGCCTACGGCCTCGCCGGCCTCCGCGTCGGTTTCGCGATCGCCCACGAGCCGGTCGCGGCGGCCCTGCGCAAGACGGCTGTGCCGTTCGGGGTGAGCCAGGTCGCGCAGGAGGCGGCGATCGCCTCGCTGCGTGCCGAGGACGAACTGATCGGCCGGGTCGGCTCGTTGGTGTGCGAGCGCAACCGCGTGGTCGACGGGCTGCGCGCTCAGGGCTGGACGGTGCCCGAGACCCAGGCCAACTTCGTGTGGCTGCGACTGGGGGAGCGCACGGTCGCCTTCGCTCAGGCGTGTGAGCAGGCGGGCGTGGTGATCCGGCCGTTCCCGGGCGAGGGCGTGCGGGTGACGGTCGGGGAGGACGAGGCGAACGACATCTTCCTGAAGGTGGCGGAAGGGTTCCGGAAGGAGCTCTAGGAGGCCGCGGGCACGGTCAGGCGTCCACCAGCTCCACGCGCACGGGGTCGCCGTCGCGGACCGTGGCCAGCAGACGGGGGTCGCCGTCGAGGCGGCCCAGAACGTTGCACGGGCTCGCGAGGCGGCACTCGTCGCCTCGCGAGATCGGCGTGGGGCCGTAGGGGAGGGCGAGCGCGTCTCCGTCGGTCCAGAAGGCGACCGTGCCCGGCTCGACGACCTGCTGTGCGCTGGTTTCACGTGGAACAGCGACGCCTGTGTCGAAGTAGACCTCCTCTCCCCAGGTGCGGGCGCTGGAGGCGAGCGGCAGGGCCTTGACGAGGGCTTGCGTGGTGGGGGTGTCGTCGAGGGTCGCGGTGAGGTGTCCCGCGGGCCAGGAGATCCGTATCTGTGTGGGCGTCGGTGTCTGCATGGCACTGATTCAACAATATGTTGAAGTGTGCGCCAAGGGGTTGATCCTGACGAAGGACCCCCCTTTGAGGGCAGGGATGGGCGTGCTGCATAATTGCTTGTGAATGTGAACGCTTTCACAAGCGGGGTAAGGAGCGGCGACGTGGACCTGGCTTTGGCGCCGGAGACTCTGGCGCGCTGGCAGTTCGGTATCACCACCGTCTACCACTTTCTGTTTGTTCCTCTGACGATCTCGCTGGCCGCCCTCACGGCCGGGCTGCAGACCGCCTGGGTGCGCACGGAGAAGGAGAAGTACCTCAGAGCGACGAAGTTCTGGGGCAAGCTCTTCCTGATCAACATCGCGATGGGTGTCGTCACCGGCATCGTGCAGGAGTTCCAGTTCGGCATGAACTGGTCCGACTACTCCCGCTTCGTCGGTGACGTCTTCGGCGCCCCTCTCGCCTTCGAGGCCCTGATCGCCTTCTTCTTCGAGTCCACCTTCATCGGGCTGTGGATCTTCGGCTGGGACAAGCTGCCGAAGAAGATCCACCTGGCCTGTATGTGGATGGTCTCCATCGGCACGATCCTGTCGGCGTACTTCATCCTGGCGGCCAACTCCTGGATGCAGCACCCCGTCGGCTACCGGATCAACGAGGCGAAGGGGCGGGCCGAGCTCACCGACTTCTGGCTCGTGCTGACCCAGAACACCGCGCTCGCCCAGGCCTTCCACACCCTGTCGGCGGCCTTCCTCACCGGTGGCGCGTTCATGGTCGGCATCTCCGCCTTCCACCTGCTGCGCAAGAGGCACATCCGCGAGATGAAGACCTCGCTCAGGCTCGGCCTGGTCACCGTCGCCGTCGGAGGCCTGCTCACCGCGATCAGCGGTGACACCCTCGGCAAGATCATGTACGAGCAGCAGCCGATGAAGATGGCCGCGGCCGAGGCGCTGTGGGACGGCGAGGAGCCGGCACCGTTCTCGGTCTTTGCCATCGGCGATGTCGACAAGGGCCACAACAAGGTCGCCATAGAGATTCCCGGCCTGCTGTCCTTCCTGGCCAAGGACGACTTCACCTCGTACGTCCCCGGCATCAACGACGTCAACAAGGCCGAGCAGGAGAAGTACGGCCCCGGCGACTACCGGCCCAACATCCCCGTCGCCTACTGGGGCTTCCGCTGGATGATCGGCTTCGGCATGGCGTCGTTCACCATCGGCCTGATCGGACTCTGGCTGACCCGCAAGAAGTTCATGCTGCCGCAGCACCTGAGGGTCGGTGACGATGAGGTGCCGCACCTGGTGCTGCTCCCGAAGAAGGCGCTCGGCCCGAAGCTGACCAAGCTGTATTGGCGCATCGCGATCTGGACGCTGGCCTTCCCGCTGATCGCCAACTCCTGGGGCTGGATCTTCACGGAAATGGGCCGCCAGCCGTGGGTCGTGTACGGCGTCCTGCGCACCCGGGACGCGGTCTCCCCCGGCGTCTCCCAGGGCGAGGTTCTCACCTCGATGATCGTCTTCACGACGCTGTACGCCATCCTCGCCGTCGTCGAGGTCAAGCTCCTCGCGAAGTACGTCAAGGCCGGCCCGCCCGAGCTCACCGAGGCCGACCTGAACCCGCCAACGAAGATCGGCGGCGACGACCGTGACGCCGACAAGCCGATGGCCTTCTCGTACTAGGCCGAGGGAGCTGCACAGTCATGGAACTTCACAACGTCTGGTTCGTACTGATCGCCGTCCTGTGGATCGGCTACTTCTTCCTGGAGGGCTTCGACTTCGGGGTCGGCGTCCTCACCAAGCTGCTGGCCCGCAACCGGCCCGAACGGCGGGTGCTGATCAACACCATCGGCCCTGTCTGGGACGGCAACGAGGTGTGGCTGCTCTCGGCGGCCGGCGCCACCTTCGCCGCCTTCCCCGAGTGGTACGCCACGCTCTTCTCCGGCTTCTATCTGCCGCTGCTGCTCATCCTGATCTCCTTGATCGTCCGGGGCGTCGCGTTCGAGTACCGGGCGAAGCGCCCCGAGGAGCAGTGGCAGCGCAACTGGGAGAACGCCATCTTCTGGTGCTCGCTGCTCCCGGCATTCCTGTGGGGCGTCGCCTTCGGCAACATCGTGCGCGGCGTGCAGCTCGACGAGAACCATGAGTACGTCGGCAACGTCCTGGACCTGCTCAACCCGTACGCGCTCGTCGGTGGCCTGGTGACGCTGACGCTGTTCACCTTCCACGGTGCGGTGTTCACCGCGCTCAAGACTGTCGGGGAGATCCGGGAGAGGGCGCGGAAGCTGGCCCTGTGGGTAGGTCTCGCTGCTGCTGTGCTGGCGCTGATCTTCCTGCTCTGGACGCAGATCGAGAACGGCGACGGTCAGAGCCTTGTCGCCCTCGTCGTGGCCGTGGCCGCGCTGGTGGCGGCCCTGGTGGCGAACCAGGCGGGGCGCGAGGGGTGGTCGTTCGCGTTCTCCGGCATCACCATCGTGGCCGCCGTCGCGATGCTGTTCCTGACGCTCTTCCCGAACGTCATGCCGTCCTCGCTCAATGACGAGTGGAGTCTCACGGTCACCAACGCGTCGTCGAGCCCGTACACCCTGAAGATCATGACCTGGTGCGCGGTGATCGCCACGCCGGTCGTCATGCTCTACCAGGGCTGGACCTACTGGGTCTTCCGCAAGCGGATCGGCACGCAGCACATTGCCGCGGGTGCCGCTTCGGGGGCCAAGCACTGAGTCCGCTGTGGCGGGGTGGTTCACGATGTTTCACGTGAAACACCCCGCCCTGGACCGAAGGGCATGTTTCACGTGAAACCGATCGATCCGCGTCTCCTCCGATACGCCCGTGCCACTCGCCTCTTCCTGATCGCGGTCGTCGGCCTGGGCACCGTCGGTGCCGTGCTGGTCATCGCACAGGCGATGCTCATCGCCGAGGCGGTGGTGGGGGCCTTCCAGCACGGCATGTCCGGCGCTGAACTGCGCACTCCCCTCCTGCTGTTGGTGGCTGTGGCCGTAGGCCGCGCAGTGGTCGCGTGGCTCACCGAACTCGCCGCTCACCGTGCCGCCGCGGCCGTGAAGTCGGAGCTGCGCGGGCGACTGCTGGAGCGGGCGACCGAGCTGGGGCCCGACTGGCTGAGCGGTCAGCGGACCGGATCTCTGGTCGCGCTCGCCACGCGAGGCGTCGACGCCCTCGACGACTACTTCTCTCGCTATCTGCCGCAGTTGGGGCTCGCGGTGGTCGTGCCGATCGCGGTGCTGGCGCGGATCGTGACCGAGGACTGGGTGTCGGCGGCCATCATCGTCGGCACCCTGCCGCTGATCCCGATCTTCATGATGCTGATCGGCTGGGCCACGCAGTCCCGGATGGACCGTCAGTGGCGGATGCTGTCCCGGCTGTCCGGGCACTTCCTGGACGTCGTAGCCGGCCTGCCGACCCTGAAGGTGTTCGGGCGCGCCAGGGCGCAGGCCGAGTCGATCAGGCGGATCACCGATGAATACCGCCGGGCGACCATGCGGACCCTGCGGATCGCTTTCATCTCCTCCTTCGCGCTGGAACTGCTCTCGACGCTGTCGGTGGCCCTGGTCGCGGTGACGATCGGCATGCGCCTTGTCCATGGCGACATGCATCTGTACGACGGCCTGGTCATCCTCGTACTGGCACCCGAGGCCTACCTGCCACTGCGTCAGGTGGGAGCGCAGTACCACGCGGCGGCCGAGGGCCTGTCCGCAGCCGAGGAGATCTTCGAGGTGCTGGAGACTCCGGCGCCGGCGTCGGGAAGCGCGGCGGTGCCGACAGGGGCGGTGTCGTTCGAAGGGGTCTCGGTCCGCTACCCCGGACGGTCCTCCGACGCGGTGTCGGACGTGTCCTTCGATGTCGAGCCCGGGGAGACGGTCGCGCTCGTCGGGCCGAGCGGCGCGGGCAAGTCGACGCTGCTGAACGTGCTGTTGGGGTTCGTGCGGCCGGCCGAGGGGCGGATCCTCGTCGGGGGAGCGGATCTTGCAGAACTCGATCTGGAGGAATGGCGCTCACGGATCGCCTGGGTGTCGCAGCGGCCGCATCTGTACGCCGGGACGATCGCCGAGAACGTACGGCTGGCGCGACCCGACGCGGACGACGCTGCCGTGCGGCAGGCGCTGGGGAACGCCGGGGCGCTGGAGTTCGTGGACGCGCTGCCCCAGGGCGTCGAGACCGCGCTGGGCGAGGACGGAGTCGGGCTGTCAGCAGGACAGCGGCAGCGGCTCGCGCTGGCCAGGGCGTTTCTCGCGGACCGGCCCGTGCTGCTCCTCGACGAGCCGACGGCCGCACTCGACGGAGCCACCGAGGCCGAGGTCGTGGAGGCCGTGCGGCGGCTGGCGGTGGGGCGGACGGTGCTGCTGGTGGTGCATCGGCCGGCGTTGCTGGGTGTGGCGGACCGGGTGGTGCGGCTGGCGGAGGCCGTGGCGCCGGTGTCGGCAGAGGCCTTGCCCAAGGCGCCCGTTGACCGTCCGGAGGAGCTGGACCCGCACGGCGATACCGCTTCCGACGATGCCGGGGCCGTTTCGCTCACGGCAGCCCCACGAGGGGTTCTCGCCCGCGTCCGCGCCATGTCCGGACCCCGGCGCGGTCGCCTCGTCCTCGCGCTGGTGCTCGGCAGCCTCGCGCTCGGCAGCGCCGTCGGGCTCATGGCGACCTCCGGGTGGCTCATCTCGCGGGCCTCGCAACAGCCGCCCGTCCTGTATCTGATGGTGGCCGTGACGGCGACGCGGGCCTTCGGTATCGGGCGGGCCGTGTTCCGGTACGCCGAGCGGCTGGTGTCGCACGACGCCGTGCTGCGGATGCTCTCCGACACCCGGGTCGCCGTGTACCGGCGGCTGGAGCGGCTGGCGCCCGCTGGGCTGCGCCGCACGCGGCGGGGCGATCTGCTGTCGAGGCTCGTCGCGGATGTGGACGCGCTGCAGGACTACTGGCTGCGGTGGCTGTTGCCTGCCGCTGCCGCCGCCGTCGTGTCCGCCGGGGCCGTCGGCTTCACGGCCTGGCTGCTGCCCGAGGCCGGTGCGTTGCTCGCGGCCGGGCTCCTCGCGGCCGGGGCCGGAGTTCCGCTCCTCACCGGTGCCGTCGCTCGACGCGCCGAGCGCCGGCTGGCCCCTGCCCGCGGAATGCTCGCGACGCGCGTGACGGATCTGCTCACCGGCACCGCGGAGCTCACCGTCGCCGGCGCCCTGCCCAGCCGTACGGCACAGGCGAGGCGGGCCGACGGGACGCTGACCCGGATCGCCTCGCGCGCAGCCTCCGCGACCGCGCTCGGTGACGGGCTCACCGCGCTGATCAGCGGGCTCACCGTCGCCGCCACCGCGCTCGTGGGCGCCCAGGCGGTCGCTGACGGGCGGCTGGGCGGCGTGACGATGGCCGTCGTCGTCCTCACCCCGCTGGCCGCGTTCGAGGCCGTCCTGGGGCTGCCGCTCGCCGTGCAGTACCGGCAGCGGGTGCGCAAGAGCGCCGAGCGAGTGTACGAGGTGCTGGACGCGCCCGAACCCGTAAGGGAACCCACCCGGCCCCGGCAGGCGCCCGCGTCGCCCTTCCCGGTTGCCGTCAGGGGCCTGACCGCTCGCCACGCCGGGCAGGACCGGGACGCACTCGCCGGACTCGACCTGACTCTGGAGGAGGGCCGACGGATCGCCGTGGTCGGGCCGTCCGGGTCCGGTAAGACGACGCTTGCGCAGGTACTGCTGCGCTTCCTGGAAGCCGATGCGGGCTCGTACACGCTTGGAGGCGTGGACGCGCACGCGCTGGATGGTGACGACGTACGGCGCCTTATCGGCCTGTGCGCGCAGGACGCACACCTCTTCGACAGCTCCGTGCGTGAGAACCTGCTCCTCGCCAGGAAGGACGCCACCGAGGCCGAACTGCGAGACGCCCTGCACCGGGCCCGGCTGCTCAACTGGGCCGACGGTCTGCCCGACGGGTTGGACACGCTCGTGGGTGAGCACGGGGCACGGCTGTCGGGCGGTCAGCGCCAGCGGCTCGCACTGGCCCGCGCACTGCTCGCCGACTTCCCCGTCCTCGTCCTGGACGAGCCCGCCGAGCACCTGGACCTGCCGACCGCCGACGCCCTCACCGCCGACCTGCTGGCCGCCACCGAGGGCCGTACGACCCTGCTCATCACGCACCGACTCGCCGGGCTGGAGGCCGTGGACGAGGTGGTCGTCCTGGATGAGGGACGGGTGGCGCAGCGGGGATCGTTCGCGCAGCTGGTAGCTGTGGACGGGCCGTTGCGGGGGATGGTGGAGCGGGAGGAGCAGGCGGATCTGCTGGTGGGGGCGCCGTAGCGGCCGGCCGGTCCGTAGTTGTGGGCGCCTGCTGTTCGCCGGCCATCCGCTGCCGTCAGCGGATGGGGTGGTGACGCTCGTCGGCGCTCGCGTCAACGGGCGTACTGACCCATCCGCAGCAACACGTCCCCCACCTGTACGACTTGAACAGTGCCCTCGCCCGCCCCTCGGGCCAGGATCGCTGGCATGCGCTCATATCGCCGTCGCCTCCTGGTCGTTCCGGCGCTGCTGTGTGCGCTCGTCGGCCTCGTGGCCCGCCCTGCCGGCGCGGCCGGTGACGGCAAGGGAACCCCGGGCCACAACGGCACCGACTCGGCCCTCAGCGCACGGGTGGTGAAGCTGTACGAGGAGGCGGCCCGGGCGACGGAGCGGTACGAGGCGGGGCGGAAGCAGGCCGAGACGCGGCGGGCGAAGGCGCTGCGGATCGAGGCGCTGCTCGAACGGGAGCGGCGGGAGATCGGCGCCCTGCGTGCGGACCTGGGCCGGATCGCGCGCGCCCAGTACCGCAACGGCGGCGGCATGCCGCTCACCGCGCAGATCATCCTCGCGACGAGCCCTGACCAACTGATGCGTGGTCAGCATGTGTTCTCGCAGGCGAACCTGGCTGTCGCCAACTCCATCGAGAAGAGCCGTCGCGCCGAGGTACGGCTCGCCGGGGACGAGGCCAAGGCCGCAGCGGCCTGGCAGGCGCTGGAGAAGCGCAACGCCGAGCTCGCCGTGCTGAAGCAGGGGATCGAGGACAAGCTCGAAGAGGCGCGGTGGGCGTTGCAGGGCAAGGCCGACGTCTCCGTGGCCGCCGGATCGTGCCCGGGTGCGGCGCGGCTCGACCAGAAGAAGACGGACGGCACGAGCGCCTGGGTCACGCCGGTCGCGAAGTACGAGCTGTCCGCCGCGTTCGGCAGTGGCGGAAAGCGCTGGGCGAAGCGGCACACCGGGCAGGACTTCGCGGTTCCGATCGGCACGCCGGTGCGGGCGGTCGGGGACGGACGCGTGGTGAAGGTGGCGTGCGCAGGCGCCTTCGGCATGGAGGTCGTCGTCCGGCACGCGGACGGCTACTACACGCAGTACGCCCACCTCGCCTCCGTCGCCGTCGACCAGGACGAGCGGGTCGACACCGGGCAGTGGATCGGCCAGTCCGGCACGACGGGCAACTCCACCGGCCCGCACCTGCACTTCGAGGTGCGGGTCACCCCCGACCTGGGCTCGGGGGTGGATCCGGTGCCGTGGCTGTCCGAGCGCGGAGTGCCGCTCGGGTAACTCGGACAGGTCTGGGGCGTGTCCGACGGATCAGGCCCTAGACCCGCTTCGCCAGCAGCTGTTCGATCACGACAGCCACGCCGTCCTCGTTGTTGGCGACCGTCCGCCCCGACGCGGCGGCGATGACATCGGGGTGCGCATTGCCCATCGCGTACGACTGGCCTGCCCACGTCAGCATCTCGACGTCGTTGGGCATGTCCCCGAAGGCCACGACCTCCTCGTGCGAGATGCCGCGCTCGGCGCAGCACAGGGCGAGTGTGCTGGCCTTGGAGACTCCGGGGCCGCTGATCTCCAGCAGGGCGCTGGGGCTGGAGCGGGTGACGTTGGCACGGTCGCCGATCGCGAGGCGGGCCAGGGTGAGGAAGGCGTCGGGGTCGAGGGTGGGGTGGTAGGCGAGGATCTTGAGCACCGGCTCGCCGGCTCCGGGGGCGTCCGGCGCCAGGAGGTCCTCGGCCGGCGCGAGGTTGTCCGGTATCTCCATGTGCAGCTTGGGATAGTCCGGCTCCTGGTAGAAGCCGTACGTCTGCTCCACCGCGTACACCGTGCCCTCAGCCGCGTCACGCAGCAGCCGTACGGCGTCCAGGGCGTTCTCCCGGGCCAGCTCGCGCACCTTCACGAACTGGTGGGTGCCGGGGCCGCCGTGCAGGTCGACCACGGCGGCGCCGTTGCCGCAGATCGCCAGGCCGTGCCCGTGGACGTGGTCGCTGACGACGTCCATCCAGCGCGCGGGGCGGCCGGTGACGAAGAACACCTCGATGCCCGCCGCCTCGGCGGCGGCCAGCGCGGCGATCGTGCGCGGGGAGACCGACTTGTCGTCCCGCAGCAGAGTGCCGTCCAGGTCGGTGGCGATGAGCCGCGGGCGGACAGCGGCGGCCGGGGTCTGGGGCTGTCGAGTCGCTGAGGTCACCGGGCCATTCTCCCGCATATGCCTGCACGGCCGTGCAGCAGTCCGCACATCTGAGTCCGCCCCTGAGCAGAAACCGCCCCCGAGCGCCGCCCACATCCTCCTGACCAGCGCCGTCGCTGCCGTGAGCTCAGTGCAGCTGCGCCGCTGCCTCCATGGCGATCTGCTCGAAGACCTTCTCGTCGGCCGCGAAGTCAGAGTCCGGGATCGGCCAGTGGACCACGATCTCGGTGAATCCCAGCTCCTGATGGCGGCCGGCGAAGTCCACGAACGCGTCGAGGGACTCCAGCGGACGGCCCCGGTCCGGGGTGAACCCGGTGAGCAGGATCTTGTCGAGCCCGGCCACATCCCGGCCGAACTCTGCGCAGGCGTCGGTCAGCTTCCCGACCTGTCCGCGAATGGCTTGAACCGACTGTTCGGGAGTGCCGTTCTCATACAGCTTCGGGTCGCCCGTGGTCACCCACGCCTGTCCGTAGCGCGCCGCGAGCCGCAGACCGCGAGGCCCGGTCGCGGCGACCGCGAACGGCAGCCGGGGGCGCTGCACACAGCCCGGGATGTTGCGCGCCTCGTGCGCCGAGTAGAAGTCGCCCTTGTACGACACCGAGTCCTCGGTCAGCAGCTGATCCAGCAGCGCGACGAACTCCGCGAACCGGTCGGCACGCTCGCGCGGGGTCCATGGTTCCTGGCCGAGTGCGGTGGCGTCGAAGCCGGTGCCGCCTGCGCCGATGCCGAGCGTGACCCGGCCGCCCGAGATGTCGTCGAGGGAGATCAGTTCCTTGGCGAGGTTCACCGGATGCCGGAAGTTCGGCGAGGTCACCAGGGTGCCCAGCCGAAGCCGGTCGGTGACGGCCGCGGCGGCGGTCAGTGTCGGCACGGCGCCGAACCAGGGGCCGTCCCTAAAGCTCCGCCAGGACAGGTGGTCGTAGGTGTACGCGGTGTGGAAGCCGAGCTCCTCCGCGCGCTGCCATGCCTGGCGGCCCCCCTCGGACCAGCGGCGGTAAGGGAGGATCACGGTGCTCAGGCGCAGACTCATGCATCGAGCCTATGCGGCCGAATGGGTTTCACGTGAAACAGCCACCGCCCGCGGCTGCTCGGCCACGGAGCGGGGTCGATCAGTGATACGTAGTCGATCACCGGTATGTACTCAGGGGCCCCGTGGTGGCCCGATCAGTGAGTCTCGGGAAACCGCAGATACTCCGGCGGCACGGCCTTCGTCAGCCATACCCCGTTCGCGCTGACATGGAAGACGTGGCCGTCGCGGTGCATGGCGCCGGCATCCACGGACAGCACCACCGGGCGCCCACGCCGGGCGCCGACCCGCGTCGCTGTCTCGCGGTCGGCGGAGAGGTGCACGTCGTGCCTGTTCATGGGCAGGAGGCCGGCGCTGCGAATCGCGTCCAGGTTGCGGGCCACGGTGCCGTGGTAGAGGTAGGCCGGCGGGGTCGCCGGGGGCAGTCCCAGCTCGACGTCGATGCTGTGGCCCTGGCTGGCGCGGATCCGGGTGCCCTCGATCGCGAAGCGCTTCTTGTCATTGGCGGCCACCACGTGATCCAGCTCTTCCCGGGTGAACCGGAATCCGTGCGCGGTCGCGGCGGCGATCAGCGTCCCGATCTCGACCCAGCCGCCCTCGTCGAGGGTGAGCCCGATGCGCTCCGGCTGGTGGCGCAGGTGCTTCGAGAGGTACTTCGACACCTTCACGGTGCGTCTTTCGTCCATGCCACCAGACTGCCGGGAGAGGCCCGAATCACGCGAACGATTTCACTCCGGATGTTTGGTCCACAACCAAGTGCGGTTATCCACAGGGGAATTGGCGATTCTGTGGACAACGAGCCGTCGTCTCAAGGGGTTTCGTCAAGATCACCTGCTGAGCTGTGATTTGCGGCGAGCCTGTCCAAGGCCCGCGCCTGGACTTCCCGTTCGGCGGCGAGCGCGATGAACTCAGCTGATTGCTCTTCGCCAACCAGGCTTTCGACGGCCTGCATTGTCTCCTCGGGTACGGGCACCACTCTCGTCCGCTGCCGAAGGCCGGGCGTCTCGTCCGCGCCCAGGTGCTGACGCAGATGTCGCACGGCCAACCGCCGCATGGCGCGGGCGAGTTCAGCGTCCACGGTGTGCTGGGCGAGCGGACGCAACCGCCGTACGAGAGAGGCCGCCTCGGCCGCCTCCGCGTCCGTCGGACGGTGGGCGCCGTCGAGGTAGCGCGCGAAGACGTGCTCGGTGGTGAACTCCAGGAAACGCGCGGCGATGTGCTCCACCTGACCCCTCAACTCCCGCAGGTGACCGGCGATCGCAGACAGCGGAACCCCGGCGGAGTGCAACTCGACCGCCACGGCGAGCTCTTGAGGGCTCGGCACGACGAAGGAGTCTGCGTCGCCGGGAACCGGCTCGAGTACGCCGAGCTCCACGGCCTCGGCCACCGCCGCGTCGTCCGGGGTGCCGCCGAAGCGCTCCTCCAGCTCGACGCGCGAGATCCGTACCGCCTCCTCGTCGGTCCACGGCCCGTCCACCTCGGCGACCAGCCCGAGCACCCCACCGAGGCCACGACCGGCGTCCCAGGCCTCCAGGAGCTCCTTGATGGACGCCAGGGTGTAACCGCGGTCGAGGAGATCGGCTATCTGGCGCAGGCGGTTGAGATGGGCGTCCGAGTAGAGGTTGGCCCGGCCATGGCGCTCCGGGCGGGGGAGCAGGCCGCGGTCCTGGTAGGCGCGGATGGTGCGCACGGTGGCGCCGCTGAGGTGTGCGAGGTCCTCGATCCGGTAGGCGGGCGCGGGCACCGCCTCGGGCGCGCGCCCGGCCGCATCGCGCCGCCCGGACAGGCCTTCACCGGCAACCGCTCCCCCGCGCGCAGGACCCCCGTCGCTCATAGCGGCGGCTCCAACCGCGCGATCCTGCGCAGCGCCTTCGGCGTGAACCTCGACATGAGATACGCCCCACGCGCCTCCGGCGTCACGGGAACAACCGCGTCGCCCCGCACCACCGCCCGCAGGATCGCGTCGGCGACCTTTTCCGGCGGATAGTTCCGCAGCCCGTACAGACGCGCGGACCTCTTCTGGCGCCGTTTCTCCTCGTCGGCGTCGACCCCGGCGAAGCGCGCGGTCGAGGTGATGCTCGTGTTGACGAAGCCGGGGCATATCGCGGTGACGCCGATGCCCTGGCCGGCCAGCTCCGCGCGCAGGCACTCGCTCAGCATCAGCACGGCCGCCTTGGACGTGCTGTAGGCGGGCAGCGCCTTGGAGGGCTGGTACGCCGCCGCCGACGCGGTGTTGACGATGTGGCCGCCCTGTCCGCGCGCGGTCATCTGCTTGCCGAACAGCCGGCAGCCGTGGATGACGCCCCACAGATTGACGTCGAGGACCTTCTTCCAGTCCTCCGGTGTGGTGTCGAAGAAGGAGCCCGACAGACCGATTCCGGCGTTGTTCACCAGGACGTCCACCACGCCGTACTCGGTGGCGACCTTCGCGGCGAGCTTCTCCATGGCCTGCTCGTCGGAGACGTCGACGGTCTCGGCCCAGGCCTCGGGTGCGCCGATCAGCCGGGACATCTCGGCGGTGCGGCCCGCGGCCTCGGAGTCCCGGTCGACGGCCACCACGCGCGCGCCGGCCTCCGCGAAGGCGTACGCCGTCGCCCGCCCGATGCCGCTGCCTGCGCCGGTGACCAGGACGAGCTGCCCGCCGAAGCGGTCGGCGTACTTCCCGGTCGCGGTCACGCCTTTCGGCCGCCCGCCCTCGACGGACGTCACGAACTCCGTAATCCAGGACACCAGTTGGTCGGGGCGTGAGCGCGGGATCCAGTGCTTCGCCGGAAGCGTGCGCCGGGTCAACTGCGGAACCCACTGCTCCAGTTCGTCGTAGAGCCGCTCCGAAAGGAAGGCGTCCCCGAGGGGCGTGATGAGCTGCACGGATGCGTGTGCGTAGGCGTCCGCGCGCGGGCGGCTCAGCCGGGCTCGTACGTTGTCCCGGTACAGCCATGCCCCGTGCGCCGCGTCCGTCGGCAGGGACGAGGTCGGGTAGCCACCGCCGGGGACCTTCTCCATACGCTCCAGGATGCGCGGCCAGGTCTTGCCGAGGGGGCCGCGCCAGGCCAGTTCGGGCAGCACGGGCGTGTGCAGCGCGTAGACGTACCAGGACTTGACGCCCTGGCCGAGGAGCTGACCGACGCGGCGCGGGGTGGGCCGCTTCAGGCGCCCGCCGATCCAGTGGCCGAAGTGGTCGAGGGACGGCCCGGACATCGAGGTGAAGGATGCGATCCGGCCCTCGGTGCGCTGGACCGTGGCGAACTCCCAGGACTGCACCGAGCCCCAGTCGTGCCCGACCAGATGCACGGGCCGGCCCGGACTGACCGCGTCCGCGACGGCCAGGAAGTCGTCCGTCAGCTTCTCCAGCGTGAACCCGCCGCGCAGCGGCTTCGGTGCCGTCGACCGGCCATGGCCGCGGACGTCGTACAGCACGACATGGAAGCGGTCTGCCAGCCGCGGCGCGACCTCGGACCACACCTCCTTGCTGTCCGGGTAGCCGTGCACGAGCATCACCGTCGGCTGGCCGGGGTCGCCCAGCTCGGCGACGCACAGCTCGACGTCGCCGGTCCGCACCCGGCGCTCGCGCGCGCCCTGAAGAGTCACCGGCACCGTCACTTCTCCTCCGCCCAGCGCCGCACATGCGGCAGATCGTCGTCCAGCCAGAAGGCGCTCTGCTCGGGGTCCTCGGAGTCGGTGACGACCAGGATCTCCTCGAACTTGGCACCCGTACCTCTGAAGCCGAGGTGCGGTTCGACCGCCCACAGGCCTGGCTGCGGCGGGTGGTCGGAGAAGCGGTACGGCGACCAGAGCGGGGACCAGCCCTCGCGGTGACCGCGCAGCGCGTCGCTCGCCAGGCCCTTGAGGGACTGGGTGCCGAACCCGAAGACATGCGGTGACCAACGGCGTTGTCTGACCCGGTCGACCTTGTGCGCGATCACGCCGAAGGGATAGGCGCGGTGCCGGTTGGCGTAGCCCTGGCGGACCATGAGCCGGTCCACGTCGTCGTAGATCTCCCGCAGCGGCCGGCGCTCGCGCACCTCGCGCAGGATCAGCTCGCGGTGCGCCTCCAGGTCGGCCAGCAGCTTGTCCTGCACCGGGTTGATGCCGAGCGAGCCGGAGTAGCCGATGTCGGCCGTGAAGCCGTCGTACACAGGGGCCATGTCCAGGATGAACGGCATCCCGGGCTCCAGGCGCCGGTTGGTGGGGAAGAACTGCAGCGGGACCCGGAAGTTCACGAACGCCGTGCGGTCCCCGAACCACGCGAAGGGCAGGTGGAACCAGTCACGCACCCCGCGCTCGCGCAGCCACTCGCGCTGCATGCGCGCCGCCTCGCGCTCGGTGATGCCGGGCTCCAGCTGCGCGGCGACGGCTTCCGCGCACTCGTACGCGAGCCGCTGCACCCTTCTGAACCCGCGCAGTTCCCCGGCCAGTTCACCCGAACCTGCTGCCACTGCCGTCGTCATGCCACCGCCCACCCTCGTCCACGCTGACTGCGGTACGTGTCTGTAACTTGACACCGACGAATGTGACAGTTGTTAGAGGTTGCGTCAATAGATCGCGTGAGACCTCAGGGGGACCCTTAGATGCCCGTACACCTGAGGTCTGATACCAAGACGGCTCTCGGGTCTGATGACCGCAGTGGTACGGGTCACTACCGTCTATGACGTGACTGTGATCGCGACCGAAAGCCTGAGCAAGCGGTTCCCCAGGGTGACCGCGCTTGACCGGCTGACCATGGACATCGGGCCCGGGGTGACCGGACTCGTCGGAGCCAATGGAGCCGGCAAGTCCACCATGATCAAGATTCTGCTGGGTCTGTCCCCCGCCACCGAGGGCCGTGCCGAAGTGCTCGGACTCGACGTCGCCACCAAGGGCGCCGCCATCCGCGAGCGGGTCGGGTACATGCCGGAGCACGACTGTCTGCCGCCCGACGTCTCGGCCACCGAGTTCGTCGTCCACATGGCGCGCATGTCCGGCCTGCCGCCCGCCGCCGCGCGCGAGCGCACCGCGGACACGCTGCGCCACGTCGGCCTGTACGAGGAGCGCTACCGCCCCATCGGCGGCTACTCGACCGGCATGAAGCAGCGTGTGAAGCTGGCGCAGGCCCTGGTGCACGACCCGCAACTGGTCTTCCTGGACGAGCCCACCAACGGCCTCGACCCGGTCGGCCGCGACGAGATGCTCGGCCTCATCCGCCGAATCCACACCGACTTCGGCATCTCGGTCCTGGTCACCTCGCACCTGCTGGGCGAACTGGAGCGCACCTGCGACCACGTCGTCGTCATCGACGGCGGCAAGCTGCTGCGCTCCAGCTCCACCACCGACTTCACCCAGACCACCACGACGCTCGCCATCGAGGTCACCGACACCGACGACCACCCGGACGGCACCCGCGCGGTGCGCGACGCGCTCCACGCGCGCGGGGTGGAGGTCCTCGACGGCAGCGGCGGCCTCCCGGGCGCCGGTCACATCCTGCTGCTCACCGCGCAGGGCGAGGAGACCTACGACCTGGTGCGCGACGTGGTCGCCGACCTCGGGCTCGGCCTGGTGCGCATGGAGCAGCGCCGGCACCACATCTCGGAGGTCTTCACGGACAGCGAGCACAGCGAGCAGAGCACCGACGCACAGCGGAAGGAGGCGGTCGGCCATGGCGGTTGAGCAGCCCGTGACCACACAGTCGGGTGACCAGACCCGCATCCACAACATCGGCTACCGCAGCTACGACGGCCCCCGCCTCGGCCGCTCCTACGCGACCCGCTCGCTCTACTCGCAGTCCCTGCGCGGCTCCTACGGCCTCGGCCGCTCGGTGAAGTCCAAGGTGCTGCCGATGCTGCTGTTCGTGGTGATGTGCGTGCCCGCGGCCATCATGGTCGCCGTCGCGGTCGCCACCAAGGCCAACGACCTGCCCGTCGACTACACGCGCTACGCGATCGTCATGCAGGCCGTGATCAGCCTGTACGTCGCCTCGCAGGCACCGCAGTCCGTCTCCCGCGACCTGCGCTTCAAGACCGTGCCGCTGTACTTCTCACGGCCGATCGAGACCGCCGACTACGTCCGCGCGAAGTTCGCGGCGCTGGCCTCCGCGCTGTTCCTCCTCACCGCGGCCCCGCTGCTCGTGCTCTACGTGGGCGCGCTGCTGGCCAAGCTCGACTTCGCCGACCAGACCAAGGGATTCGCGCAGGGACTCGTGTCCGTGGCACTGCTCTCGCTGCTGTTCGCCGGAATCGGCCTGGTCATCGCGTCGGTCACGCCGCGCCGCGGCTTCGGCATCGCGGCCGTGATCGCCGTGCTGACCATCTCCTACGGCGCGGTCTCCACGCTTCAGGCCATCGCCGACGCGCAGTCCATCGACGGCGGGGGCAGCAGCGGCGCCATCGCCTGGATCGGCCTCTTCTCGCCGATCACGCTCATCGACGGCGTTCAGTCCGCCTTCCTGGGCGCGACTTCCGCCTTCCCCGGCGGGGTGGGCCCGAGCAATGGCGAAGGTGCTGTCTACGTCCTCGTCACCCTGGGCCTGATCGCCGCCGCCTACGGCCTCCTGATGCGCCGCTACAAGAAGGTGGGACTGTGACCACGCTCCAGATCGACCACGTCTCCCGCTGGTTCGGCAACGTGGTCGCCGTCAACGACATCACCATGACGATCGGCCCCGGCGTCACCGGCCTCCTCGGCCCCAACGGCGCCGGGAAGTCCACCCTCATCAACATGATGGGCGGCTTCCTGGCCCCGTCCACCGGCACGGTCACCCTCGACGGACAGCCGACCTGGCGCAACGAGGCCATCTACAAGCACATCGGCATCGTCCCCGAGCGCGAGGCGATGTACGACTTCCTCACCGGCCGCGAATTCGTCGTCGCCAACGCCGAGTTGCACGGCCTGGGCGACAAGGCCGCCCAGAAGGCGCTCGCCACGGTCGAGATGGAGTACGCGCAGGACAGGAAGATCTCCACGTACTCCAAGGGCATGCGCCAGCGCGTGAAGATGGCGAGCGCCCTCGTGCACAACCCCTCGCTGCTGCTGCTCGACGAGCCCTTCAACGGCATGGACCCACGGCAGCGCATGCAGCTCATGGATCTGCTGCGACGCATGGGCGACGAGGGGCGCACGGTGCTGTTCTCGTCCCACATCCTCGAAGAGGTCGAGCAACTCGCCTGGCACATCGAGGTCGTGGTAGCGGGACGGCACGCGGCCAGCGGTGACTTCCGCAAGATCCGCCGTCTGATGACCGACCGCCCGCACCGCTACCTGGTGCGCTCCAGCGACGACCGCACCCTCGCGGCCGCGCTGATCGCCGACCCGTCGACGTCCGGGATCGAGGTCGACCTGGCCGAGGGCGCGTTGCACATCCAGGCCGTCGACTTCGGTCGCTTCACCGCCCTGCTGCCGAGGGTGGCACGCGAGCACGGCATCCGCCTGCTCACGGTCTCGCCGTCCGACGAGTCCCTCGAGTCCGTGTTCTCGTATCTGGTCGCGGCGTAGGAGGCCGAAAAGATGTACGACCCCACAGTCGCCCGACTTACCTACCGGGCTCTGCTCGGCCGGCGCCGAGCCCTCATCCTCGGCGCGCTGCCGCTGCTGCTCATCGGAATCTCGGTGGTGGTGCGTGCCCTCGCCGGAGCCGACGACCAGACCGCGTCCGACCTGCTCGGCGGGCTGGCGCTCGCCACCATGGTGCCGATCATCGGTGTCATCGCCGGCACCGGCGCGATCGGGCCCGAAATCGACGACGGCTCGGTGGTGTATCTGCTGTCCAAGCCGGTGAAGCGGCCGACGATCATCTTCACCAAGCTGATCGTCGCGATCGCCGTGACGATGGTGTTCTCGGCGCTGCCCACCTTCATCGCGGGCTTCATCCTCAACGGCAACGGCCAGCAGATCGCCGTCGCCTACACGGTGGCCGCGCTGGTCGCCTCCATCGCGTACGCCGCGCTCTTCCTGCTGCTCGGCACGGTGTCCCGGCACGCGGTGGTCTTCGGGCTCGTCTACGCGCTCGTCTGGGAGGCCCTGTTCGGCTCCCTGGTGCCGGGTGCGCGCACGTTGAGTGTCCAGCAGTGGGCGCTTGCGGTGGCGCAGAAGGTCGCCGGCGGGGACATGGTGACCTCGGACGTCGCCCTTCCCACGGCGACTGCGCTGCTGGCGGTGGTGACCGTCCTCGCGACCTGGTACGCGGGACAGAAGCTGCGTTCGCTGACGCTCGCCGGTGAGGAGTGACGGGCGCCATTGCGCAGTTGAGGCAGTTCGCCGGTGCCGGTGACGGTGCCGGTGGCGTGTGAAGAGGCGGGTCCCTGAGGGGGCCCGCTCTTGACTGGGGCTTCACCTCTGTCCGGGCACACTGGGCCAAGGGGATGCACCGGGGTGCACTGCACGAACTGGAGGACAGGGATGGCAGGCGGCATGTCGCAGCACGAGGATCGCGAAGGGTCCGGGGACGACACCTGGGACAGCCTGGTCCTGGACGACGACTTCATACGCGCGGCCGACACCGCCGAGCCGTCCGCCCGGGCCCGGATGCTGGCCGCGCGCTGGCGCCGTGAGGAGCCAGAGCCGCAGCCGTGGCGCTCGGACGAGCCGCCTGCCGGGTGGTTCTTCAGCAAGGGGCGCCGTCGCAAGTGGCGCCGCCGGTAGGGGCGTACGGCTTCCTTCCGGCGGCCTTCTGGGGCCCTGTTAATCGGTGGCGCCCAACTCTCCGTACAGGCACAGTGGTTGTGTCCACATCGCCGGACGGTGAGTTCGGCGCCACTTGCTGGGAGAGGAGCGGGACGATGTCCATGCACGACAGTACGTCCAGCTCCCGTCAGGGCAGTCCGCGGCGGGCTCCGGAGTAATCGCTACCCCTCCGTCGAGTCCCTACCGCATGGGGAGCTGCCCGGGGCGGCCGCTTCGAGCACGCGACGTCGCTCTCGCGTGGGCCGCCCACCCGGAGGATTGGCCGAGTGGTAAGGCACCGGTTTGCTAAACCGTGGTCGGGTCCGAAAGGCCCGCGCACGTTCGATCCGTGCATCCTCCGCGAGACGTTGCCACTGCGGCTTGGCCGCCTGCGCCGGCCGGGGCCTTGAGCAGGTGGCCGGCACTGCAGCTGAGAGGCCGGCGGCGCGGCCCCGCGTTCCGAGGTGCCGCCCGCGGCCACCCGTGCCGCCCCCAAGCGGCACACATGCCCGCGGGTTTCGGCGGCGCGGGACGCCGGCCGGCATCCGCACCCTCAGCCCAGCAACCCCTCCAACACCACCGCGATCCCGTCCTCCTCGTTGGAGGACGTCACCTCGTCCGCCACCGCTCTCAGTTCGACATGGGCGTTGGCCATGGCCACCCCATGTGCTGCCCAGGCGAACATCGGGATGTCGTTCGGCATGTCGCCGAAGGCGATGGTCTCGGCGGCCTTCAGACCCAGACGGCGTGCTGCCAGCGACAGGCCCGTGGCCTTGGAGAGGCCCAGCGGGAGCAGCTCCACGATGCCCTCGCCGGCCATCGCGACCGTGACGAAGCCGCCCGCGGCCTTGTGGGCGGCCTTGGCCAGCTCGTCGTCCGAGAGTTCAGGGTGCTGTATGTAGATCTTGTTCAGCGGGGCGGACCACAGATCCGACGCGTCCGTGAACGGGGTGGACGGAAGCGTGCCCGTGAGCGCGTAGCCCGGGCCGACCAGCACGTCGCCGTCCAGGCCGTCGCGGCTCGCCGCCAGGAACAGCGGGCCGACCTCCGCCTCGATCTTGGCCAGCGCCACGCCCGCCAGTTGACGGTCCAGGGTCACCGACGTCAGCAGGCGGTGCTCGCCGGCGTCGTAGACCTGGGCGCCCTGGCCGCAGACGGCGAGGCCCTCGTAGCCCAGGTCGTCTAGGACGTGGCGGGTCCAGGGGACCGCCCGGCCCGTGACGACGATGTGCGCGGCGCCCTCGGCGGTCGCGGCGGCGAGGGCGTCACGGGTGCGCTGCGAGACCGACTCGTCGGAGCGCAGGAGCGTTCCGTCGAGATCGGTCGCGATCAGCTTGTAAGGAAAACCGGTGCTCACTTGGTGACCGGCTCCAGGACCTCCCGGCCGCCCAGGTACGGGCGCAGCACCTCGGGGACCCGGACGGAACCGTCGGCCTGCTGGTGGTTCTCCAGGATCGCCACGATGGTGCGCGGGACGGCGCACAGCGTGCCGTTGAGCGTGGCCAGCGGCTTGACCTTCTTGCCGTCACGGACGCGGATCGACAGCCGGCGGGACTGGAACTCGGTGCAGTCCGAGGTCGACGTCAGCTCGCGGTACTTGCCCTGCGTCGGGATCCACGCCTCGCAGTCGAACTTGCGGGCGGCCGAGGAGCCGAGGTCGGCGGAGGCGACGTCGATGACCCGGTACGGCAGTTCCAGCGACGTCAGCCACTGCTTCTCCCACTCCAGCAGGCGCTGGTGCTCGGCCTGCGAGTCCGCCGGGTCGACGTACGAGAACATCTCGACCTTGTCGAACTGGTGCACGCGGAAGATGCCCCGGGTGTCCTTGCCGTGCGAGCCGGCCTCGCGGCGGAAGCAGGGCGAGAAGCCCGCGTAGCGCAGGGGGAGCTTGTCGGCGTCGATGATCTCGTCCATGTGGTACGCCGCGAGCGGGACCTCGGAGGTGCCGACCAGGTAGAGGTCGTCGTCGGCGAGGTGGTAGACGTCCTGGGCCGCCTGGCCGAGGAATCCGGTGCCGGCCATCGACTGGGGGCGGACCAGCGCCGGGGTCAGCATGGGCGTGAAGCCGGCCGCCGTGGCCTGGGCGATCGCCGCGTTGACGAGAGCGAGCTCCAGAAGGGCGCCTACGCCGGTGAGGAAGTAGAAGCGTGAGCCCGAGACCTTCGCGCCGCGCTCGACGTCGATCGCGCCGAGGAGCGAGCCGAGCTCCAGGTGGTCCTTCGGCTCGAAGCCCTCGGCACTGAAGTCGCGGATCTCGCCGTGCGTCTCCAGCGTGACGAAGTCCTCCTCGCCGCCGACCGGGACGTCCGGGTGGACGAGGTTGCCGAGCTGGAGGAGCAGCTCCTGGGTCTCGGTGTCGGCCGCGTCGCGCTCGGCGTCGGCCGCCTTGACGTCGGCGGCGAGCTGGCTGGCCTGCTTCAGCAGCTCGGCCTTCTCGTCCGCGGAGGCCTTGGGGATGAGCTTGCCGAGCTGCTTCTGCTCGGCACGGAGCTCGTCGAAGCGGACGCCGGACGACCTGCGCCGCTCGTCGGCAGACAGGAGGGCGTCGACGAGCGCGACGTCCTCTCCACGGGCGCGCTGCGAGGCGCGCACTCGGTCGGGGTCCTCACGGAGCAGGCGAAGGTCAATCACGCGCTCAAGGCTACCGGGGAGGGGTGACAGCCCACGACTCGCTATTCCGGACTGCGGCTTACGTACCGTTATGGGGGAATTGCTAATCGTGTCAATAAAAGGTGTCTCACTCCCTGGAACGGGGCAGGCAGGAGGCGGCCGGTTGACTCGATTCCCTTGTGGAGAACGGGACTTGGGTCGCGGTTGTCCACAGGGATCCCCAGCCTCCGAAGAGTTATCCACAGGGTGTGTGGATGGACTGTGGATGCCGGAATTGATCACTCCGTAACGCGCCGCGTGAGTCGAGGATTCCCAGGACAAACCCAGTCTACCCGCACTTTTGGGTGGAAACTGGTCGCCCCAAAGGATTGCCCAAAGGAAAAGAGTGGACGAAGGGTGACTTGCGCGTTGGTGGACGCCGGAAGGGCCTGGGGAGCGATTTGTCGACAGACTCATGCCCCCCTGTCGACTTGTCCCCAGGTCGAGATGAGTACCTGTGGATAACCCCTGTGGATAACGATAATCCGCTGGTAGTACTGGCCGGAAACCTGCGCTGGACCCAGTCGGCACCGGCCGCCGAGGGGCCGCTCAGAACCGCCCGTCCTGGCATCGCGCCACCCAGTCCGCCGCCGACACGAACTCCTCGTCCGACGTCCCGAGGCGCGGTGGCCGCACATCCCCCGGCTGCATGTCCGCGCGCGGATACGAGCCCAGGAACCGCACCCCCAGGCAGATCCGCTTGAGCCCCATCAGCGCCTCGGCCACCCGCCGATCGGAGATGTGCCCCTCGGCGTCGATGCAGAAGCAGTAGTTGCCGATGCCCGCGCCGGTCGGCCGGGACTGCAACAGCATGAGGTTGATGCCGCGCGTGGCGAACTCACCGAGGAGGTCGCGCAGCCCGCCGGGGTGGTCGTCGCGCTGCCACAGCACGATGGACGTCTTGTCCGCGCCGGTCGGCGCAGCGGGCCGGGCGGGCCGGCCCACCAGCACGAACCGCGTCTGGGCGTTCTCCGCGTCGTGGATGCCGGTCTCCAGGGCCTCCAGGCCGTACCGGGCGGCCGCGAACTCGCCCGCGAAGGCGGCGTCGTACTGGCCCGCCTGGACCAGGCGCGCGGCGTCCGCGTTCGACGCGGCGGACTCCCAGTGGACGTCCGGGAGGTTCCGCTTCAGCCAGTTGCGCACCTGCGGCTGGGCGGCCGGGTGCGCGGAGACCGTCTTGATGTCCGACAGCTTCGTGCCGGGCCTGACCAGCAGCGCGAAGGTGATCGACAGCAGCACCTCGCGGTAGATCATCAGCGGCGCGCCCGCGACCAGTTCGTCGAGCGTGGTCGTGATCCCGCCCTCGACGGAGTTCTCGATCGGCACGAACGCGGCCTCGGCCTCGCCGACGCGCACCGCGTCGAGCGCGGACTGCACGGACACGTACGGGATCAGCTCCCGGGTCGCGGCCTCGGGAAGCGTGCGCAGGGCGACTTCGGTGAAGGTGCCCTCGGGGCCGAGATAGGCATAGCTCGCTGGCATGACCTCACCCTAATGGGCCTTGCGAAACACGGCGTACACATCTCACCCGGGCGCGGCAAGGGGTGGTCCGTGGCCGATGGTCCGGGAAGGGGCCGACGTCACCGATGGTCCGGGAAGGGGCCGACGTCGCCGATGGCGCGGGAGGGCGGACATCACCCCTCCAGCAGCCGCTGCCCCACGTACTCCCCTTCCGCCGCCCCGCCCGGCACCGCGAACAGCCCGCTCGCCTCGTGCCGGATGTACTTCGACAGCGCGTCGCCCCGGTCGAGCTTGCGCTGGACGGTGACGAAGCCGCGCAGCGGGTCGGCCTGCCAGCAGATGAAGAGCAGCCCCGCGTCGGGCACCCCGTCCGCGTCGATGCCGTCGTGGTACGAGAACGGGCGCCGCAGCATCGCCGCCCCGCCGTTCTGGTCGGGCCGGGTGATACGCGCGTGGGCGTTGATGGGGACGACCAGGTTCCCTGCCTTGTCCGTCTTCTCCAGGTCCATCTCGGCCTTCTCGGTGCCCCCGGACAGCGGCGCCCCGTCGGACTTGCGGCGCCCGATCACGTCCTCCTGCGCCTTGACCGAGAGCTGCTCCCAGTCGTCGAGCAGCATGCGGATGCGGCGTACGACGGCGTAGGAGCCGCCCGCCATCCAGGCCGGGTCCTTCGAGCCGGACTCCGGCACGAAGACGCGCTTGTCGAAGTCGGCTTCCGTCGGCTTCGGATTGCGCGTGCCGTCCATCTGGCCCATCAGGTTGCGCGCAGTCATCGGGTGCCCGGTGGCGCCCGGCGACCGGTTGAAGCCGTTCATCTGCCAGCGCACCCGGGCTGCCTTGCCCGCGTCCTTCTGGATCGCGCGCAGGGCGTGGAAGGCGACGAGGGCGTCGTTGGCGCCGATCTGCACCCACAGGTCACCGTTGCTGCGCGCTTTGTCGAGCTGGTCCGAGGAGAAGTCGGGCAGCGGATCGAGCGAGACCGGACGCTGCTTCTCCAGGCCGGTCCGCGCGAAGAAGCTGTGCCCGAAGCCGAAGGTGATCGTCAGCGACGACGGCCCGGCGTCCCGGGCGACATCCGTGTCGTCCTGCTGCGCCGCCTCGCCCGCCATCAGCCGTCGAGCCGTCTCCGACCAGCGGCGCAGCAACGCCGCCGCCTCCTTGCGGCCCGCGCCCGCCGCCAGGTCGAAGGCGACGACGTGGCCGCGCGCCTGGAGTGCCTGGAGGATGCCGGGCTGATGTTTCCCGTGAAACATCACCTGATCGGCGCCCAGGGAGGTGAGCGGTGTCGCCTCGGCCGGCCGGGCGGCGTAGCCCACGGCGCCACCCGCCGCACCGAGCACCAGCCCGGTCGCACCGGCGGTCCCGAGCAGCCGCCGCCTCGACAGACCCTCCCTATCAGTGGCGCCTTCGGAAACGCCGCCATTAAGTGCCCTCTCGCCCGTTGGCGCCGGTGCGGGAGTCGCAGGCGTCCTGGGAGTACGGGCCTCCGGAATGGACTGGTCAGCCATGGTGGGGTTCAGCCGATCTGCGCGTTCTTGGAGACGGTGGTCTGGTCGATGTCGGAGGTCCGCACGGTCACGGTGATCTTCCACTCGCCCGCCACGGGGATCTGCACTCCGCTCGCCGACCAGTGTCCGGTGGCGATGTGGTCGGGGACGACGGGCAGCGGCCCGATGTCCTGGGACTCCAGGGTGAAGGCGACCTTCACCTCGGGGATGTCGAAGGCGCGGCCGTTGGGGCGCTGCACGTAGACGTGCATCTCGTTGCCGCCCACGCGCGCGGGATCGAGGTCGATGCGTACGACGCCCTCGCCGTCCTCGCCCCCGGTGTCGAAGGACATGTCCAGCGTCAGAGCACCGGCCGACGACGCCTCGGCGGACGAGGACGACGTGGCCGCCCGCGCGTCCTCCTCCGTACGCCCCGGTTCGGTCGACGTCAGCATCGTGGTGACGGCGAGCAGGACGACGGCGACGCCCGCCTCCGCGAGCACCGAGCGGCGCAGCCCGAACCTGTCCGGATCGGCGTCCCGCTCCTGCTTCTGCCGAGCCGTGTCGATCGCGGCCTGCTGCCGTGCGAGCTGGGCGGCGCGCTGGGAGCCGCCGCCCTTCTTACCGGAGTCCCCGGCCGAGGCACCCTTCTCGCCGGAAGCAGCGGCAGAGGTGGAGGAGGATGCGCCGGCCTGGGCCGTGGCGTGCTCCTTCTCGCCGTCGGAGTCCTCGGTCGCCTTCCGCGGCTTGGCCACGACCGTCTCCGCCAGCCGCGCAGTCCACCGCCGCGAGATCCAGGCGATCCCCACCAGCAGCACCACGAGCCCGATCTTGACCAGCAGCAACTGCCCGTACCGCGTGCCGGTGAACGCCGACCACGACCCGAGCTGCCGCCACGACTGGTAGATCCCGGTCGCGACCAGTGCCAGCACGCTGCCGAACGCGACGCGCGAGAACCGTCGTACGGCCGACCCCGGGAGCGGCGCGTCCACGGGTCCTCGGTACAGCGCGACGAGGAGCGCGACCAACCCGCCGAGCCAGCTCGCGACGGCCAGCAGGTGCAGGATGTCGACCGGCATCGCGATCTGGGCCTGGAGCCCGGTCGAGGCGTGCTCGGACATCGCCCAGCTCGCCGCGAGCCCTGCCGCCACGACGGTCCCGCCGATGGCCAGCCCGAAGGTCAGGTCCCGCTTCTCCTCGTCCTCCCGCTTGTCGTACGCCCCGAACAGCACGGCGATGAACAGCGCCGCCGCGGCGAGCAGCAGCAGCCGGGACACCAGTGCCGCACCCGTCTTGGTCTGCAGCACCTGCCCGAGCAGGTCAAGGTCGAAGACGTCGCCGACCTTCCCGGTGCTGGTGTACGAGCCGCGCAGGAGCAGCAGTCCGAGCGTGGCGGCGGTCAGGGCCAGCCATCCGGTGACGACGAGCCGCTGCAGCGCCCGCACCCCCGAGCCGCGCTGCCAGCAGGCGAGCACGAAGGCGGCACCGCCGGCCAGGACGATGAACCCGGCATACGACACGTACCGCCCGAACCCGTAGAGCCAGCCGACGACACCGCCCCCCGCCTCCTGGCCGGAGACCGAGACGCTCGTCTGGGAGGGCGCGCCGATGGAGAAGGTGTAGGCGCCGGCGACGGGATGGCTGTCCTCCGACACGACCTGGTAGGTGACGGTGTACGTGCCGTCGGGCAGGCCGCTGTGGAGCTTCACCGCGTACGTCGTGCCGCTGACGTTGGCCGGGTCGCCGCGGTCGATGCGCTTGCCCTTGGGATCGAGCACGCGCAGGGAGTCGTTCGAGAGGGCCACGCCCTCGGAGAAGGTCAGCGAGACCTGCGTCGGGGCCTTCTCCACCACCGCCCCCTGCGCGGGGTCGCTGCCGGTCAGCGCGGCGTGCGCGGAGACCGGCCCGGCTCCGGCGAGGAGCAGACCGGTGGCGGCCAGGAGCAGCAGCACCAGGGTCCGGACGCGGGGGGCGATGGTCTGGGTCAAGGCGATCTCTCCCTCAGTGTCCGGTCTTCGGGCTGTACGTGGCGGACTTCACCGGCATCTCGACGGTGACCGTGCCGGACTCGGCGAAGTGGAGCTTCACGGTCACCTTCTCGCCCTGCTTCGGCTTCCGCTTCAGCTTCTCGAACATCAGATGGCTGCCACCGCTCTTGAAGACGAGCTGACCGTGCGCGGGGACGGCGACGTCCTTGGCCTCCTGCATCGACGATCCGACCGTCTCGTGGGCGGTCACGTCGCCGACGTCACTGGTGACGGACGTCAACTCGTCCTTCGTACCGCCCTTGTTGGTGACGGTCAGGAAACCGGCCGCCATGGAGTCGGAGACCGGCTGTGGCATGTAAGCGCCGCCCACGGACAGTTCCGCCTTGGAGTCGCCCTGGGAATCGCCGGAGCCGCAGCCCGTAAGGACGAGGGCTCCGGTCAGGACCACGGTCACAGGGGCGAACCGCCTCACGGCTTCGCCCCCTTGATCAGCTTGGGGAGGTCCTTGGTGTAGTCGTCGACGGTGGCGGACTCGGTGTAGAGGACGTACCCGGCGTCCGTCTTCGGCGAGAACGCGACGACCTGCGTGCCGTGGGTCGAGACCATCTTGCCGTTCTTGTCCTTGTGTGGCGGCTCGATGGAGATGCCGAGGGTGCGGGCGCCGGCCTGGATGGTGTCGAATTCGCCGGTCAGGCCCACGACCTGCGGGTCGATGCCCTTGAGCCACTTGCCGAGCGCGGCCGCGGTGTCGCGCTCGGGGTCGGTGGTGACGAACACCACGCGCAGCTCGTCCTGTTCTGCCTTCGGCAGCTGCTTCTTGGCGACGGCGACGTTGTTCATCGTGAGCGGGCACACGTCGGGGCAGTTGGTGTAGCCGAAGTAGATCAGTGTCGGCTTGCCCTTGGTCTCCTTGCGGAGGTCGTACTTCTCGCCGTTCGTGTCGGTGAGGACCAGGTCCGGCTTCTCGAAGGGCTTGTCGAGGACGATGGCGGCCTTGTCCGAGCCGGCCTCCTCGGAGACCACGGTGACGGGCTCGGCGCTGTCGTCACCGTTGCCGCAGGCGGAGAGGGTGAGGGTGGCGGCTGCGAGCAGGGCGGCCGCGGCAAAGGTCTTCTTACGGGTCTTCGTACGCATAGAAAAAGTTCCCAGTTGTGTGAGCTCCGGCGCGCACCGGGGGCGTGCCCCGGCGCGCGCCGTGAACCGAAGGTGCCGTCAGGCGTCGGTGCGCCGACGGCCGGCGATCACGCCGTACGCCACGCCCAGCGCGCCGACGACGATGCCGACCACGCCCAGGACGCGGGCCGTGGTGTCGCTGCTGTCGGCAGGCTCGGCGGCGTCCGTCTTCGCGGAGGCGGCCTCGGCGTCATCGGAGTCGGAGGCCTCGGCGGAGGCCTCGGCGGAGGCCTTGTCGGAGGACGACGAGCCGTGGTGGCCCTCCTCGGCGGCGGACAGTTCGAGCACCGGGGCCGGGTTCTCGGGCTCCTCCTGGCCTTCCTGCGGCACCTCGATCCAGCGCACGACCTCCTTGTTGGAGTACGTCTGGATGGCCTTGAAGACGAGCTCGTCGGCGTCCTCGGGCAGCGTGCCGACGGAGACGGGGAACTTCTGGAAGAAGCCGGGCTCGACGCCCTTGCCGTCGGCGGTCCAGGTGACCTTGCTGACGGCCTCGGTGATCTTCTTGCCGTGCATCTCCAGCGGCTTGTCCAGCTTGGACTTGGTGACCTCGGCCTTCCAGCCGGGCACGGGCTGCGGCATCACGGAGGCCAGCGGGTGGTCGGTCGGGAAGGTGACCTCGAGCTTGGTGGTCGACGCGTTGTCGCGCTCGTTCGGGACCTTGAAGTCGACGACCGCGTAACCGCCCTTGGCGGCGGTGCCCTCCGGCTGCACGCTGACGTGGGCGAAGGCGGGGACGGACAGGGCGAGCACGGCCGTACCGGCGAGGGCGCCGACGGTGGCGATACGAGAGGCCTTCATGCTGAGCACTCCACTGTGAGTGAGATCGGGATTCCGGTGGTGAAGAGGAGTACGCGTGCGCGGGGGTGCCCGATCAGACGGAAAAGAGGTGACCCTCCCGGGAAGTCCGTTGTCCGGAAGCCCGGAAGCCCGGAGCCCGGAGGCCTGGTGTCCGGAGGTCCGGAGCCGGTAGGCCTGGTATCCGGAGGCCCGGAGCCCGGAAGTCCAGAGTCCGGAGGCGGGAAGCCCCTCTTCCTGCGATCGGTGCACGCAGGCACACGCGCGTGCCGCACGACGGCGGTCCTCATCCCCACCTCGGTGGAGTGGCGGTCGCGTCGTGTCAGGCGGCGAGAGCGAACGCAGCGGCCGGCGGGCCGCGCCTGATCACCGTGTGCTGGAGGGCGACGGTGCGGGGTGCCGACCGTACGAGCGTCTCGGCGCGCGGCAGGCGCAGGCCTGCCTCGGGCGCGCCCGGGAGCCCGGCGCGCAGGGCGCGCACCAGCGCGAGCGCCCCGCGCAGGGAACGTACGAGAGCCCCTTCGGCGACCACATGCGCCGACACCGCGGACATCTCGGCGATCCGCAGCAGGGCCAGGTCCCCGCGCCGCAGCAGCCACCCCGCGACGACCGCAGCGAGAACGTGGGCGAGCACCATGGGCAGGGACGGCAGCAGCGATGCGGAGGAGTCGGTGGCGGCAGACATGGCGTCCGCCGACGGGTGTGACGCGTGCGCCCCGGCGGCCGGGTTCAGCCGCGCCTCGGTGAGGAGCCGTTGGGCCTGGGCGGGGCTGATGGCCGCCGCGGCGGTCCCGCAGACGAGCCGCGCGGCCTGCTCCACGAGTGCGGCGTCCGACAGGGGGGCGGAAGCGGCGGAGGATCCGGTGACTGCCCCGGTACTGGCCCCGTGCTGCCCCAGCCCGAAGAGCGTGTGCAGGACGGTCTGGCCCGCCGCGAGCAGTGCGGCTATCCCGGGCAGCGAGCGTGCCCGCCCGGTGAACGGCACCGTGACCAGGAGGACTCCGAGGAACCCCGCGCCCAGCGTCCACAGCGGGATCGTGGCGCAGGAGCCCAGAACATGCCCGACCCCGGCCAGCACGACGCAGACCGCGGCGAACACCGCGGCCCGCAGTATCCGGAGATCACTCCCGGAGCGCACCGTGCGCGGGTGGGGGGCAGTCATGGCGGGGTCATCATCGCACTGGCCTTATGGCCGCCATACGGCAGGTCCGCAAGATGACATACGAGCGGTAGGGGACGTACGGGGCATAGGGGCAGTACGGGGCATTGGGGCCGTACGACCGGAAGGTCACCCTCTGGTGTGTGCCGCCCCCACATACACCGATTCCCGCGTAGGCACATCGACCATATGGGCGGCATCACGTCAATGATGTGCTTACCGATGGGCACTCGTGGCAATACGTAACGGTATGTCGAGCCGCGGCCAGGAGGCTGGAGCATGAGCATCTGGTGGTCACTCCATCTGCGGCGCGAAGCTGCGAGCGTGCCCCTGGCCCGGCGGCTGCTGATCGGCACCATGGAGACCGCGGGCGTCGACCCCGACGTGTCCTACGACCTCTCGGTCGCCCTCAGCGAGGCCTGTGCCAACGCCGTCGAACACGGCGGCGACACCATGCCCGACGGCTCCCCGCAGGCGTACCGGGTGACGGCGTACCTGGACGGCGAGAAGTGCCACATCGAGGTCGCCGACTCGGGCCCCGGCTTCACCGCACCGGTGCACGCACCACGTCCGGCGACCACCGACGCCGAGCACGGCCGGGGACTCTGCCTCATCGAGGAGCTCGCCGACCACGTCCAGTTCGGCAACAAGCCGGGCAGAGGCGGTGCGGTGGTGAGCTTCGACAAGATCCTCAAGTGGAAGAAGGATCCGTCGCTGATGGCGGTGTAGCGCCGACCCCGTACGTCACGTCGAGCCGTTCGGCTTCACGTCACGTCGAGCGGCTTCAGCTTCCTCAGGACTCACAGCCCCAGCACAGTGCCACCCCAAGCTGCTGACGGGCTGCGTCCCTAACTTCCTGGCCATGACGGGAAACCACAAGGACAAGTCGATCACCCGGCGCCGCGCGCTCGTGGTGACCGGTGGCACGGTCGCGGCGGGCGGACTGGCCGTAGCGGGCTATCAGGCGGCCTTCGCCGACACGGCGGAGACGGCGACCGGCGCCGCGGCGACCGCCACCACGACCGCCTCGGAGAGCGGCGGCACCTGCATGACGCTGATGTCAAGCGTCACCGAAGGGCCGTACTACCTGGACAACGCCCTGGTGCGGAAGGACATCACCGAGGGCAAGAGCGGCGTCCCGCTGACGCTCCGCCTCACCGTCGTGGACGCCACCGACGGCTGCACCCCGGTCAAGGGCGCCGCGGTGGAGATCTGGCACTGCGACGCCTGGGGCTACTACTCCGGCTACACCACGGCCAACCCCGGCGGTTCCGCGCCCGCCGAGAGCGAGGACGGCTCGACCGCGAACGACAACACCTATCTGCGCGGGTATCAGATCGCCAACGCCAACGGGGTCGTGAAGTTCGAGACGATCTTCCCGGGCTGGTACACCCCGCGCACCTGCCACATCCATCTCAAGGTGCACACCGGCGGCCAGAAGGAGGACGGGACGTACGAGGGCGGCGAGGTCAACCACACCGGCCAGCTGTTCTTCGACGACGCGATCGCCGAGGAGATCTTCACGCTGGAGCCGTACGCGAAGCACTCCGGCAGCTACACCACGCTCGACGACGACATGGTCTACGACGGCGGCGGCGCATCCAGCGGCCTGCTGACCCTGAAGGCCGTCCACAAGAAGGACCCGTCCAAGGGCTACAAGGGCTCGCTCACCATCGGCGTCGACCCGGACGCCGAGAACACCGGCGCGGGCAGCGGCGGCGGTGGCGGTACGCCCCCGAGCGGCGCACCGAGCGGCGCACCGAGCGGCGCACCGAGCGGCGCACCGAGCGGCGCACCGAGCGGCGCACCGAGCGACCCGCCCGGCGGCACCCCGAGCGACCCGCCCAGCGGCACCCCGTCGGCCTCGGCCTCGGCCTCCTCCTAGGGGTACGGCCATGAGAAGCCGCGACGACGAGGCACTGGCGCAGGTCGCCGTGACCGCGCTGACCGGGCAGCTGGCGCTGGCTCCCAAGCCGGGCCTGCCCGACCCACGCGACCTGGGCGCCCGCGTCACCCGTCGGGACCACGGCACGCTGCGCTGGTCGGCCAAGGCGCTGACGCCGGGCCTTGCGGCGATGGCGGCCGCGGCCCGGCGTACGGGCGAGCCGACGCCCGGGCTCCGCGGCGAACTCGGCGCGATCGGCAGGTGCGCCGAGCACTCCGTGCACCTCGCGGGCGGCGGCCACCGGGGCGCGCTGTGGACGCTCGGCCTGCTGGTTGCCGCGGCCGCACTCGACCCCCGGGCCGGCGCACGGGACGTCGCCTCGACCGCCAAGCGCATCGCCGCCCACACCGACAAGCGCGCCCCTCGCCGGCCCTCCCGGGGCTCCTCGGTGTCCGCGCAGTACGGCGCCGCCGGGGCGCGGGGCGAGGCGCGGGCCGGATTCCCGCACGTACGGCGGGCGTTGGCAGCGCTCGCCACGGCCCGCGCGGCCGGGGCCACGGAGGATCAGGCCCGCCTGGACGCCCTGCTCACCGTGATGTCCACCCTCCAGGACACCGAACTCCTCTACACCGCGGGCCCGATGGGACTGCGGCACGTCCAGGCGGGCGCCCGCGCGGTCCTGGAAGCGGGCGGCACGTACACGGAGGCGGGCGCACAAGCCCTGGCGGCCCTCGACGCCGACCTGCACGCACGCGCGTGGAGCCCGCGGGGGAGTGCGGGGCTCCTCGCGGGGGCGCTGTTCCTGGACGCCCTGCCCGTCACGGCACGAGCGCGGGCTGCCTGACGCTGTTCTCCTCGGCCCGGCGACCGGCGGCCCACCGCGCCGCCGGTCCCATCGCGTACGACGCGGCCAGCATCGCCCCGCCCAGCAGCAGCCAGCCCGGTGTCCCCCACTCCACCAGCAGGGCCGTGAGCAGCAGCGGGCCGAGGGTGCGGGCGACGGTGACGCCGGTCCCGAACAGGCCCTGGTACTCGCCGACGCGGCCCTCGGGAGCCAGGTCGAAGGACAGCTGCCAGGAACCCGCCGACTGCCCCATCTCGGCCACCACCTGAAGCACCGCACCGACCACCAGGACACCTGCGGCCACCCACAGGGAGGCCCCGGCCGACAGCGCGAACACCACGCACGCGGCGAGCATCACCCAGCCCGCACGGCGCACCGCGCGCGTGGCGGTGCCCAGCCCCGTGACCCCGCGCGCCACCCTGACCTGGAACAGCATCACCGCACCGGTGTTGAGCACGAACAACGCGGAGACCAGCCAGGCGGGCGCCTCGGTCCTACGAGTGATCCACAGCGGCAGCACGAGGCTGAGCAGCGGCAGCCGCAGCAGCAGGACCGTGTTGAGCAGCGCGACGAGGGCGTACGGCCGGTCCCGCAGGACGCCCATACTGCGACGTTTCTGCAAGGGCACCGGCACGAGCGCCGGCCGCGGCACGGCGGGCAGCCTCATCAGCAGCCCGGCACACAGCAGGAAACTCACCGCGTCCAGCGCGAACACCCCGAGATACGCCGCCCGCGTCCCGGCGTGCAGTGCCAGCCCGCCCAGCCCGGCGCCCACCGCGAGACCGGCGTTGAGCGTCGACTGCAGATGCGCCAGCAGCCCGGTCCGCTCCCTGGCCGGCACGAGCCCCGCGAGCAGTGACTGCCGGGCCGCCGCGAGCCCGGACTGCGCGGCCGCGTACCCGCACGCGGCCAGCACGAACGGCACGAATCCGCGTACGGCCACGAAGGACGCCACCGCGAGCCCCGTCGCGAGGGCCAGCAGCACGGCCGTACCGCGCGCGCCGCGCCGGTCGGCGAGCCGCCCCAGTGGAACCCCCACCAGCGATCCGACCGCCCAGCCGACGGTCAGCCCGAGTCCCACCCGCGCGGGGGCGAGGCCTACGACCTGGGTGAAGTAGAGGGCCGACGTCGTGTAGTAGGCCCCGTCCCCGACCGAGTTGCTCAACTGGGCAAGGGCCAGGACGCGTTGCGGACCGGCGGGCGGAACGAGCGAGTTCGTCATGCCTACGACACTAGAAACGCAGTGGGCTGCTCAGTAGCACCAATCACGGGCTGTTTCAGTGGCCCAATTCAGGGCCGGCCGGCCACCCTCTCAGCCGCCCTCCAGCACCTTCCCCAGCACCGCCAACGCCTGCGGATACGCCCGCTCCCGAGGGGTCCCGTACCCCACGACCAGCCCCTGCGGACGACCCTCACCACAGCCCGGCGCGTGCCAGTGCTCGCCGAGGTGCCCCACCGCGAGCCCCTCCTCCTCGGCACGCGCCAGTACCCGTGCCTCGTCGTCGACCTCCACCAGCGCGTGCAGCCCGGCCGCGATCCCCCGCACCTGCCGACGCGCCCCCAGCAGCTCCACGAGCTGGTCCCTGCGCCGCCGGTACCGCAGCCGGCAGGCGCGCACATGACGGTCGTAGGCATGGCTGTCGATCAGCTCGGCGAGCGCCAACTGGCCGATGGACTCGGTGTGATGGTCACTGTGCAGCTTGGCGTCGGCCACAGCGTCGACCAGGTGCGCGGGCAGCACCATCCAGCCGAGCCGCAGCGCGGGCCCGAGAGTCTTCGAAGCCGTGCCTAGATAGACCACCTGCCCCGGCGCCATCCCTTGCAGCGCCCCGACGGGCTGGCGGTCGTAGCGGAACTCCCCGTCGTAGTCGTCCTCGACGATCAAGCCTCCACGCGTGCGTGCCCAGTCCGTGAGCGCCCGCCGCCGCTCCGGGTGCAGCGTCACGCCGGTCGGATACTGATGCGCGGGCGTGACGACAACGGCGTCACAGTCCCCCAACCCCTCGGCGCATGCCCCTCGTTCGTCCACCCGAACGGGCACAACGGTGCCACCGCCCCGCCGCACCACCTCCCGATGGAACGGCAGCCCGGGGTCCTCCATCGCGAACGTGCCGCCCTCCAGCACACGCGTGAGCAGCGCCAGCCCCTGTACGTACCCGGAGGTGATCACGATCCGCTCCGCCGGAGCGATCACCCCCCGGGCCCGCCCCAAGTACCCCGACAGCGCGGTCCGCAGCTCTGTACGCCCGCGCGGATCGCCGTAGTCGTAAGCCAGTGAGGGCGCCGCGGCGATCGCCCTGCGCAACGCCCGCAGCCAGGCAGCCGCCGGAAACGTCCCCACATCCGGGCTCCCGGGCCGCAGATCGAAACGCGGCACCCGCGCGCGTGCGGCGGCCTCCGGCGGTTCGGCGCCGACGGGAAGCAGCTCGGCGACGTGGGTGCCTGCGCCCTGCCGAGCGGTGAGATATCCCTCGGCGACAAGCTGGTCGTACGCCGCCTTGACGGTGTTGCGCGAGATGCCGAGTTCGTCGGCGAGCCGCCGGGTGGCCGGCAACCGCGCGCCAGGGCTGAGCCGCCCGTCCCGTACAGCGTCGCGCAGGGCACGCTCCAGTCCCGCGCGGCGCCCTTCGACGGCGGCGAGTTCTATATGCAGGTCCACACCAACTCCCTGAAGGGGCGCGGGGCTGTGTCGCTTTGCGGCTCCGCCGCGTGGGCGTGACCGGCCACGAACTGCCTGCAGACCGCGACGATGGCCGGACACCCCCTTGGTGTCCGGCCATCGATCGAACATCAGCCCTTCAGAGATGCCATCCAGCTCTCGACCTCGTCCGACCGCCGAGGCAGCCCGGCGCTGAGGTTCCGGTTCCCGTCCTCGGTCACCAGGATGTCGTCCTCGATCCGCACACCGATACCGCGGTACTCCTGCGGCACCGTCAGGTCGTCGGCCTGGAAGTACAGCCCCGGCTCGACGGTCAGCACCATGCCCGCCGCCAGCGTGCCGTCGACATACGACTCCACGCGCGCGGCAGCGCAGTCATGCACGTCCATGCCGAGCATGTGCCCGGTCCCGTGCAACGTCCACCGCCGCTGCAGCCCGAGCTCCAGCACCCGCTCGACGGGCCCCTCGACGAGGCCCCACTCGACGAGCCTCTCGGCGAGCACCCGCTGCGAGGCGTCGTGGAAGTCCCGGTACTTCGCACCCGGCTGTACGGCCGCGATACCGGCCTCCTGGGCGTCGTACACGGCGTCGTAGATCTTCTTCTGGATCTCGCTGTACCGCCCGTTGATCGGCAGCGTGCGCGTGACGTCGGCGGTGTAGTACGTGTGCGTCTCGACGCCCGCGTCGAGCAGCAGCAGGTCACCGGAGCGCACGGGCCCGTCGTTGCGCACCCAGTGCAGCGTGCAGGCGTGCGGCCCGGCCGCGCAGATGGAGCCGTAGCCGACGTCGTTGCCCTCCACACGCGCGCGGAGGAAGAACGTGCCCTCGATGTAGCGCTCGGACGTCGCCTCGGCCTTGTCGAGGACCTTCACCACGTCCTCGAAGCCGCGCACGGTGGAGTCGACGGCCTTCTGCAGCTCGCCGATCTCGAACTCGTCCTTGACGAGCCGCGCCTCGGACAGGAAGACCCGCAGCTCCTCGTCGCGCTCGGCGGTGATCTTGTCGGTGAGCGCCGCCTCGATGCCGGCGTCGAAGCCACGCACGACCCGCACCGGGCCGGTGGCCTCACGCAGCGCGTCCGCCAGCTGGCGCACGTCGGAAGCGGGGATGCCGTACAGCTTCTCCGCCTCGGTGAGCGAGTGCCGGCGGCCGACCCACAGCTCGCCCTGGCCGGACAGCCAGAACTCACCGTTCTCGCGGTCGGAGCGCGGCAGCAGATAGATCGTCGCCTTGTGACCGTCGGCGGCGGGCTCGAGGACGAGCACGCCGTCCTCGGTCTGGTTGCCGGTGAGGTAGGCGTACTCGACCGACGCCCGGAAGGGGTACTCGGTGTCGTTCGACCGCGTCTTGAGGTTGCCCGCGGGGATCACCAGCCGCTCGCCCGGGAACCGCGCCGACAGCGCGGCGCGGCGCGCGGCGGTCTCGGCGGCCTGCGGGATCGGCTCCAGGCCGCGCAGCTCCGTGTCGGCCCAGCCGGACTTCATGTTCTCGGCAAGCTCGTCGGACACGCCCGGGTACAGGCCGTTCTTGCGCTGCTTCACGGGCTCTTCTTCGGCAGTCTCCGGGGTCTCCGAGAGCTCTTCTGCCACGGCGGTCATCCTCCTCGATACGGCACTGGACCCCCTCCATCGTACGGTCGTACGGGAGAGGGCCCAGGGGAGAAGGACCGGTTGCCCACCGCTGCTATGGCGCAGGCCACGCCCTTGTTATGGGTGAGTGACCGAGGGGCCACGGGCCGCTGCTCGAAGCAGGGGTCCGGGCACTACTCGAAGCGAGCCGCCAGCAGCACCACGTCCTCCTCGCTGTCCGCCTGATCCACTCCGCCCGGCAGCACGGTCCGCAGGACGTGGTCGACGACGGCGTCCGGGTCGTGCCGGATCGCCCTCGGCACCCCGGCCGCCGCCGAGTGCAGCCGGGCGAAGGCGCGGTCGGTGGGATCGCCGGTGCGGTGCAGCAGCCCGTCGGTGTACAGCAGAACCGTCTCTCCGGCTTCGGCCAGCAGCTCCACGCTCGGCGCCTCCCAGCAGGCCAGCATGCCCAGCGGCGCGGACACGGAGGTCTCCACGAACTCCGTGCGCCGATCGCCGATCAGCAGCGGCGGAGTGTGCCCGGCACCGGCGAGTGTGATCTTGCGCAGGGAGGGCTCGCAGTAGGCGAACAGGGCGGTGGCGGAGCGGGCGGGCTCGGTGAGTCTGAGCAGCAGTTCCAGATCGGACAGGACCGCGACCGGGTCCTCGCCCTCCATGACGGCGTACGCCCGCAGGCTGGCCCTCAGCCGCCCCATCGCGGCGATGGCGCTGGGGCCGGAGCCGGTCACCGAGCCGACCGCGAGGCCGAGCGCGGCGTCCGGCAGCGGCAGGGCGTCGTACCAGTCGCCGCCCCCGCGCGGGCCGGTGCGGTGCCGTGCGGCGAGCTGGACGCCTGCCATGCGGGGCAGCCGGGAGGGGAGCAGTTCCTCGGCCATCGTCCTCATGGCCGTGCGCGTGCGCTCGACCTCGAGGAGCCGGGCCAGGTGCTCGGTGGCGTAGCGGACGTACAGGCCGACGAGGTGGCGCTGGCGCTCGACCGGTTCGGCGGGCTCGTCGTACAGCCATACGGCGGCACCGAGGCGGCCGGCGGCACCGGTGGACAGGGGGAGGGCGTAGCTTGCGGCGTAGCCGAGGCGGGCGGCCACCTCGCGGTGGCGGGGGTCGAGCTTGGCCTCGGCGAACAGGTCGGGTTCGGCGATCTCGCCGTCGCCGCCGGGCAGGCCGTCGAGGATCCTGCCGTAGGAAAGCGAGCTGCGCGGCACGGTCTCGATGTGCCCGAGGTCGGCGCGCGCGAGGCCCAGCCCGATGGTGGTGTCCGGGCCGAGGCCGTCGGCGGGTTCCAGGACGACAAGACCGCGCCGGGCGCCCACGAGGGCGGATCCGGCGCGCAGGAGTTCCTGGAGTGCGTCGTCGAGTGCGTCCGTGCGCGCCAGACGTTCGGTGAGTTCATGGAGCGTCGTGAGATCCGAGACCCAACCGGCGAGGCGGTCCTGAAGCAGTGCGCCCGGCGGGTTCGGTGGGGGAACCGCTGGGGCTCCCGTGGCCCCGGGCGCGGGCGCGACAGTGTGTGCGGGCGAGGGAACCGTGGAATCGATTCCGGCCACTTTCGGAGGGTGAGGGGCGTTCATGGCGTCCGGCTTTCCGACCGGTGCGTATTGCTCAAAAGCATCGCAAACCCCCATGTCATTCTGCGCCGCTAGCAGTGTCTCCACATGTACACGCACTCGTAAGGGGATGTCCAGCATTGTCCTGCCGGGATTCCTGGTGTCCGTGGGTCACCCGAGCACTCCTGGTATACCTCTTGCGTAAAGGCAAAGTTGGCTTAAAACTGCCTCAGGGAACGGGGTATTGCGGTCGACTGGTTTCGCTCGACGGAGCGTCACAGCGGTCGTGATGGGTACGTACTCGGTGAAGGCCAGGAGCGGTGGACAACCACCCGGAACCTGGTGACGGACCCGGGCGTCTTAGCCACTGACGATCGTGCCCCATCCTCCCGTGGCGGAGGCGAAGAGAAATACGCGCGACGGCAAAACGCCAGACTTCGCCACCCCACGCCACGCCCATGCTTTTGCTAGACGCAGTATGGACGAGGCTGCCGCGGACGCAGCCAACGCTCGGCCCATAGGGGTTCCCCTTGCTCGTTGCAGGGGTGTGATGCGCCAACAGGTACGCACAGTGAAGTGATCGACACATGGTGTGATGTGGACCACGGTGTTGCCAGCGGTGCAACGGAAAGGAACGAGCGCTCATGCGCGAGATCCTCGGAAAGCGACGCAGGCTCCTGCGCGGTGACGGGAAGTCTGAGCAGATCAGCGCGGCCCTGACCTTCGCGACGCAATGGCGCTGGCCCGTACTCCCGGGCGTGACGACGCACCCGCAGGGGCACTCCCTCTGCGGCTGCCCCGACCCGGAATGCACGGTGCCCGGCGCGCACCCCTTCGACCCCGGCCTCCTCGCGGCCACCACCGACGAGCGCATGCTGCGCTGGTGGTGGACCAACCGGCCGACGGCGCCGGTCATCCTCGCCACCGGCGGCCAGGCTCCCTGCGCGGTCAGCCTGCCCGCCCTGCCGGCCGCCCACGCCCTCGCCGCACTCGACCGCAAGGGCATGCGCCTCGGCCCGGTCGTCGCCTCGCCCACCCGCTGGGCGATCCTGGTGAAGCCGTACTCCATGGAACAACTGGGCGAACTGCTGTACGCCAAGGACTTCGTCCCCGGCTCCCTGCGCTTCCACGGCGAGGGCGGCTACATCGCCCTGCCCCCGTCCGAGACGGGCCTGGGCCCCATCAGCTGGCAGCGGGCACCGCTGCCCGGCTCGGCCTCCCCGTGGGTGCCGGATGTGGAGGCCGTGGTGGACGCCGTGGTCGAGGCCCTCACTCGTACGGGTGTGAGCGCGCCCGAGTTGTAGGGCTCTCCGGCGCGCGCGGAACGGTGCACACGTGCACGGTCGTTATGTTCCGCTATATGTCGCGTCATTCCAGGGGAAACCGGGCACCGTCACCGTCATCGCATCGCCGCGGGCCGAAGCACAGAAGAATCCGTCTGATCGCCCTCGCGTCCGTCGCGGCGGCCGCGGTCGCCCTGCCGTTGGCCTGGGCGGCCGCCGGCCAGGTCGTCGAAGCGGGCCGGGCCGCCGTGGGGGCTCCCGCCCGTGATGCCGTACGGTCCTCCCCGCCCGCCCCGAAGGGCGGCACCGTACGTCCGTCCCCTGGCGGCGACGCCAAGGCACCGTCCGCCGCTGACACCGGGTCCCCGCTGCTGCTCGACCTGGGTCTTGCCACCGCCGTCCGCTGCGGTCCCGAACTCACCTCGCCCGAGGGCATCGAGGCGCAGACCTGTGTCCTCACGCAGGGCGAGGACACCTGGGCGCGCACCTACTTCCGCAATGCGACCGGCGGCGCGCTGGACTCCGTGCTGAGCCTCATGGGGCCCGGTGGACGCACGCTGCAGATGCGCTGCGTCGTGGGCGCCGAGGACGAGCCGGGGACCTGTGAGACGCCCCGGGAGCGCACACGCGGAGATGCGGGCGCCTACACGGCGGTCACGGAGTTCGCCGAGCGGGCCGGGCGCGGGGCGCTGTTGCTGCGTTCCGCGAGCAACTCCGCACCGGGCAAATCCGGGGCGGGTGCGGGCGGTTGACATGTGACGCCATTCCGTAAAGGTCTGCGCACATGGAAAGACCCGGTTGCTGGCGACGGGGGATGCACCAGCAACCGGGCTACTGGAACGGTAACAAGAGATCGGCGGTTCGCAAATTCGATCCGGGCTTTCCAGTCACGGATTCCCTTGCTCCGCATGGGAGTTGTGATCGGATTCACCCCTCGAGAGGGGTGCCGTGCGGCTGAACGGTCGTTCAGCCGCACCCGATCCGCGAGGCACCCGTCAGCTGAGCGTGACCTGCCGGTTGGTCAGGCCGCCCCGCGCGCGACGCTCGTCCGCGGTGAGCGGGGCGTCCGTGGCCAGGGCCGCGGCGAGACGCTCGGCGAACTCGGCCGCCGGCTTCTCCACGTCCTCCGCGCCGACGCCGCTCGGCAGGTCCCAGACCGGCACGGTGAGGCCGTGAGCGCGGAAGGAGCCCACCAGGCGGGTCCCCTCGCCGAGGTTCGACTTCCCTGCCGCGTGCAGCCGCGCGAGAGCGTCCAGAAGCTGCTCCTCGGGGTGCGGCATGACCCAGCGCAGGTGGTTCTTGTCCGGCGTCTGGCACCAGTAGGCGGCGTCCACGCCGGTCAGCTTGACGGTGGGGATGGCCGCGGCGTTGGCCCGCTCCAGGGAGGCGGCCACTTCCGGAGTGGCGTTCTCCGCGTCCGGGACCCAGAACTCGAAGCCGGGGTGAACAACTGGCTCGAAGGCGCCCTCGGGGTCGAGCAGATCCTGCAGCCGCGGGCCGTCGGCCGGGGCGCGGCGGCCCTGGACCGGGGTGCCGGGCTGTGCCGCGAGCGCCTGCTGGAGGGTGTCGGCGAGGTCGCGGCTGATGTCGCCGGACGCCGTGTCGTTCTGCAGGCCGAGCAGGACCGAGCCGTCGTCGCGGCGCAGGGCCGGCCAGGCCATCGGCAGCACCGTGGCCAGCGTGACGGACGGGACACCTTCGGGGAGGCCGCCCTTCAGGGGCAGTTCGACGGTGGCTGCGGGCACCAGCTCGCGCAGGGCCACCCAGTCGCACTCGCCTGGCAGCCCGTCGAACGGGCGCTGCACCAGCTCGGTCACCGCCTGCGCGGCCGACCGGCCATGACAGGCCTTGTAGCGGCGGCCGCTGCCGCAGGGGCAGGGTTCGCGTGCGCCGACGACCGGGACCTCGCCGTCGATGATCTGCGGGCGCTTGGCCTTGGTCTGGGGTCGCTTCTTGGCCATCGTGGGTGTCTCCCGGTTACGGCTCGTCTCGTACGGGCGCGAGCCTAGCCGTTCGCGCCATGGTCGACGGGAGGCTGTGGACAACCCACGGGTCGCGCCGGGAGCGGGGCGCTTCGCGGCGCAGGCGGAGCGTCGGCCGAAACCGCTGTCGTCATGCCGTGTCCCACGCTTCGCTGCCTTCAGTCCAGATCGTCGAAGGCGTCCGCGAAGTCGAGGCCGGATATCGCGCCCACGGCCGGCGCTGCGACGCGCGTAGCGAAATCGTCGCGGCGGTGCCCGGCATCCGGATCATGAACGCCGCAGTGGACCACGACCCAGACCGTGACCTCGCCGCGGGCGTCGTCCCGTACACCCCAGTCGTCGGCCAGGGCGGTGATGATGTTGAGCCCGCGGCCGCCGTGCGCGGTGACCGAGGGCGTGGCCGGAGCAGGGCGAGTGGGTCCGCCGCCGTCCGTCACCTCCAGCGTGAGCCTGCCGCCCGTCTCCACGCGCCATGCGGCACGGACGTCGCCGTCCCCGGACAGCGCGTCACCCAGCGGCCTGCCGTGTTTGCACGCGTTGCTCAAGAGTTCGGAAAGAATCAGTACGGCATCGTCGATGACCGATTCCGCCACGCCACCCCTGCGCAATTGAGAGCGCATACGGTGTCGCGCTTTCCCCACGCCCGCAGGGCCATGGGGAACGGCCATGCTCGACGACGTGGGCACCTCCTGTGCCACCACCAACGCCACCCCCGAGACCTCCTTTGCCCCACGCCACGGTGTGGATGCCCCATTGGCCTGTACCGGAAACCGGCCAACCAAGGTCCGGGGACGCATTCAGAACGATCGAATACGGAACGAACGCGCCGGAGCACTCCCTGTAATCGGGATGGCTGGAATTCGTAGGTGTGGCCGAGAGTGGAGGATGGGGCTGGAGGGGCTATGAGGTCAAGGGGTTGCGCAGTGGTTGTAGGGGTTTTAGGGGTTTCCCCGTGTGCCCCGAGTTTTCAGCGGCCGAGCTGGCGCAGCACCGCGCGCGGGCGGTTGGTGATGATGGCGTCGACGCCGAGCTCTACACAGAGATCGACATCCTGTGGCTCGTTCACGGTCCAGACGTGCACTTGGTGGCCGGCCCGCTTCAGTCGCTCCACGTAGGCCGGGTGACTGCGCACGATCCGGATCGAAGGGCCCGCGATGTGGACGCCGGCGGGCAGGCGTCCGTCCCGCAGCCTCGGTGAGACGAACTGCATCAGATAGACCGTGGGAAGCGTGGGCGAGGCGGCACGCACGCGATGCAGTGAGCGCGCGGAGAAGCTCATGACGCGCACCGGGGACTCGGCGCCCGAGGTGGGCGCGTCGAGCCCGAACCGCTTCAGCAGAAGCAGCAGCCGTTCCTCGACCTGCCCCGCCCACCTGGTCGGATGCTTGGTCTCGATCGCCAGCTCCACGCGCCGCCCCGCGTCGGCGACGAGCTCCAGCAGCCGCTCCAGAGTGAGTACGGAGGTGTCCTCGGGGTCCTCCGGCCGGAACTCCCAGTCCGGCTCCTCGGCACGGTTCTTCCATGAGTCACGGTTCTTGCGGGAGCCGAAGTCCAGGGCGGCGAGCTCGGCGAGTTCCAGCGCCGAGACCGCGCCGCGGCCGTTGGACGTACGGTTGACGCGACGGTCGTGGACGCACACGAGGTGACCGTCGGCGGTGAGGCGTACGTCGCACTCAAGGGCGTCCGCGCCATCCTCGATGGCCTTCTTGTACGCGGCCAGGGTGTGCTCGGGGGCGTCTTCGGAGGCTCCGCGATGGGCGACGACTTGGATCTGCTGCTGCCGTGCGTGGGTCACCGCGTCATGGTGCCACCGAGCGGGGGTAGACGTGCGACCGGAGGAGTCGTAAAGACACTCGGATTGTGCTCGTTTAGTCGCACATGACCTATATAAAGAGTGGCCGCGAACCCACAGCGACCGCTTATGGTGCTCTGACGGCCCGTGGGAAAAGCTGACGGCATACAAAAAGCCATGCACAGCTGAAGCGCCGACAGCCGACAATTACTGGCCAGCGTGAACGGGCGTGACCGAGTGCGACCGATATCAACAGCCGTGGATCGAGGAGAGAAGCTGTGAGCACCGAGAACGAGGGCGCCGCGGTACCCCCGGCCCCGTCCGCACCCCCTGTGCCGGTGGATGCTCCTGCTGCTCCGGCGTCCCAGGAGCGCCCGGTTCCCGAGGGCGGCGACGCCCCGACCGCTCAGATCCCTCCGGTGCCGAGTGACGCCCCGGCGGTCTCGACCGGCACCGAGCCCTACGCCCACAGGGCCGCCGAGGGCTCTCAGCCGCCCGCCGCCGAGTCCGCTTCGCACGGAGCCCAGCAGCCGGCCCCGGCGCCTGACTCCGCCCCTTCTCCTGCTCCTGCTCCTGCTCCGCAAAGCTCTGCCCCTGACGCGTCCTGGCCGCCCCCGCCGCCGCCCGGCACACCGTCGTACGCCGACAGCGGTGCCGCCACGGGTGGTGCCGGTGCGGGTGGCTTCGGTGCCGGTGGTTTCGGTGGGGGCTCCGGCTGGGGTACGGCCTACCAGCAGCCGGAGCCCAAGTCCGGCCGCGGGCGGGGCGGACTGCTCGCCGGGGTCCTCATCGCCGCGCTGGTCGCAGGCGGCCTGGGCGGCGGTCTCGGCTACACCCTGGCCAAGAACAACGAGAACACCTCCTCGACGACCGTCTCCGCCCCCGACAGCGGCGGCTCCGTCAAGCGCGACCCGGGCACCGTAGCGGGCGTGACCGCAAGGGCGCTGCCGAGCACCGTCACCATCCAGGCGGAGAGCAGCGGCGGCGAGGGTGGCACCGGCACCGGCTTCGTCTTCGACACCGAGGGCCACATCGTCACCAACAACCACGTGGTGGCCGACGCGGTCGACGGCGGCAAGCTGACGGCGACCTTCGCGAACGGCAAGAAGTACGACGCGGAGGTCGTGGGCAACGCGCAGGGCTACGACGTCGCGGTCATCAAGCTCAAGAACGCCCCGTCGGACCTCAAGCCGCTCACGCTGGGCGACTCCGACAAGGTGGCCGTCGGCGACTCGACGATCGCGATCGGCGCCCCCTTCGGCCTGTCCAACACGGTCACCACCGGCATCATCAGCGCCAAGAACCGCCCGGTGGCCTCCAGCGACGGCACCGGCAGCAACGCCTCGTACATGAGCGCCCTGCAGACGGACGCCTCGATCAACCCCGGCAACTCCGGCGGCCCGCTGCTGGACGCGCAGGGCAACGTCATCGGCATCAACTCCGCGATCCAGTCCGCCGCCAACGGCCTGGGCGGCACCAGCCAGTCCGGCTCGATCGGCCTCGGCTTCGCCATCCCGATCAACCAGGCCAAGTACGTCGCCCAGCAGCTGATCAAGACCGGCAAGCCGGTCTACGCCAAGATCGGCGCCTCCGTCTCCCTGGAGGACACCACCGACGGCGCCAAGATCACCGAGCAGGGTGCCAGCGGGTCGGACGCGGTCGAGGCGGGCGGCCCCGCAGCCAAGGCCGGCCTCAAGCCCGGCGATGTCATCACCAAGCTCGACGACCGGGTGATCGACTCCGGCCCGACCCTGATCGGCGAGATCTGGACCCACAAGCCCGGCGACAAGGTCACGATCACCTACGAACGGGGCAGCCAGTCCCACACGGTCGACCTGACCCTGGGCTCCCGCACGGGCGACAGCTGACACCGACGGCCACGCGGCCACGCGCGCGTACGACCGGCTCCGCCCGACCAACCCATCCTGACGGCGGAGCCATTGGGCCCCATGTGGACCACGCACTCCGTATAGCCCGCGCTGCCGGTAGGCTGTAGCCGCTCCGGCGCAGGTGGGCCGGGGCCGAGGTGGGTTGCCCGAGCGGCCTAAGGGAACGGTCTTGAAAACCGTCGTGGCAGCGATGTCACCGTGGGTTCAAATCCCACACCCACCGCATGTGAACGGCCCCTGACCTGCTGGATCGGTCAGGGGCCGTTGGCATGTCCAGGCACCGCTGGCCCCCGGTGTTCCCCGTGGCTCCCCGGTCGAGCGGGCACGACAGGGGCATGGCACGCATAGCCTCTGGCCATGGCTGCTGTTGATCCGACTGGCGTGTAGAGAGAGCGCGAGACGGGGCGGATCGCCCTCAACGGTTGGACTGCTCGCTAACGCCGCCACTCGAACCGAGGGTTGCTTCGTGATCGCTCAAGGGGGCGGGACGACCGGATTCGAACCGGCGTCCCCGCGGTTCTGGAGACCGCTCGCGTCGACCACTGCGCTACGTCCCGCCCTTGGCCGCGATCGTTGCGGCTGACGGATCTGCCAAGCCATCACCTTCCCCTGGCGCGACGCGGACGGGAAAGGCAGACGGGGTGGGGGTTCCCCGCGCATGCCCCAGCTCGTTCGGCACTCGCGAACGGGGTCCTGTCCATCCCGGAGTCTCAGCGCAACCGCTGGATCACCGGCTCGGCCACTCAAACGCGAGCGTTGCTGCCCGGCAATACGGCTGGCGGCGCCGGTCGTCGGCCGCGATGACCAGGTGGCGGCAACGGCGGATGCATGGCTCGGACGGCAAGGGATCGGCTCTCCCGAAGTGCACAACCCGCTCTGGGACGCCCGCACTTGTGACGTCCGTGGCCGGCGACGCGGTCAGGGCCCGCACAGGCGCCTGTCCAATTCACGCCTATGCGCTGCGCATATGCGCCGATACTCTGCGTGCCCATGGGGAAAGTAGTGCGTCTGTACTGGGGATACATGGTGGCTGCTGCCTTGGTCGTTGCCTGGAGCCAGCAATGGGCATTGCCGGTGATCGCGGCTCTGTCAGTCGGTGTCTCGGCCTATGCCGCCTTCCAGGTGCCGGTCTGGTGCGGAGCCGTCAACCGAGACGGGCAGACCTACTGCCGCAACAACGCTTACGGCGTGTTGATGGGCTGCTCGAAGCGTCAGCACAGGTGGCAGAAGATCAAGATGATCGTCCTGCGCAGCAAGGTGGGAAACGTCAGCCGCTCCGTGTTCCCAACGGCCAAAGAGAAGTTCAACGGCGCTCTCGCTGTAGGGGGCCTGCTGTCTGCTGCCGCCGCAGTGATCGTTCCTGTTGTGACTGGTGGTTGAGCGAGCACGGCGAGCGTGGCTGCGACTGCGGCGGCGCGGGTTCGCCGGTCTGACCTTGGCAGAAGCTGGTGAACGGCCCCTGACCGGGTGAAGGGGTCAGGGGCCGTTCTCGTGCGCGACACCTGCACGTCGCGGGGGATGCCTCCGGGCAAAGCATCTCGAGCTTGGCCGTGGGCACTCGGAGATGGTTGCCGCCCAAGGGGGTCCGATGTCCGTGACCGTCCCGATCGCCTACAAGGGGCTTGACTCAATGCCCACTTGGTTCGTTGTCGTGGTCGCGGTGCTGGCTACGGTCGGGATCGTCCTGGCCTATCGGCGGGGGCGTTGACGGCCACGCGTGCCCTCATCGGTTTTCACTTACGCCGTTGGGCAAGGACACAGAACTCGTTGCCTTCAGGGTCTGCCATGACGACCCACGACTGGTCACCCTGGCCGATGTCCACGCGCTTCGCGCCGAGAGCCTCGAGGCGTGCCACCTCGGCGTCCTGGTCATCAGGCCTGAAGTCGAGATGCAGACGGCTCTTGGCCTTCTTGGCCTCATCAAGCCGGACGAAGTCCAACCCTGGCAGGCTATCCGGCTCCGGGCGGATCTCGAACTCGTCGTCATCGGAGTGGACCACAACCCAACCAAGAGCCGTGGCCCACCACTGCCCCAAGGTCACCGGATCCGCCGAGTGAACAATTACCTGTTCCCATTCCAAGGTCATGTGCCGAGCCTAGGCACACCGTGACTTCGAGAACAGGCGTTCCTTCCGCTCGCCGCTCGCCGCTCGCCGCTCGCCGCTCGCCGCTCGCCGCTCGCCGCTCGCCGCTCTCACGTGCTGCGCTGCGAAGCGCGGTGCCGCCGAGTTCAGGACTGCTTCGCTCCGGCCCGCTTCCCGGCAGCGGTGGATCGCTTTGCTGTGGCCGGCTTCGCAGTCGTCCGCTTCGCAGTCGTCCGCTTCGTGGCGGCCCGCTCTTCTGTCGGCGGCGACGACGCCGACCGCGCGGCCGGTGTGATCGGCCACTTGAGCTCGATCTCGAGTTCGATCTCCCCATCCTCGACCTCGAACTCGATCTCACTGTGAAGGTCGGCAGGGATCCGCAGACTCAACTTCCAGGGATCGATTTCCAGTTCGGCGTCCCCGCCCTGCCGCAAAGCGGCCGCGAGCGCCGCGAGCTGATCAGCCGCCTCCAGGCGGGAGAGGGAGCGCTTCTGCTCAAACTTGAGGTCCGTCATGGCGTCTCCGATCCGATCCAGCGCACAAAACACCCGGTAATGCCCATTCTGGGGGTGCGGGCCGAGTTGGACATCTCGTGGCGACGTGCAGTGAAATCCCAGGTCAGCCGCCCGTACGGCTCGCCCGCAGCAGCCTCAACTGCCCGATCTCCGCGGCGTTCTTCATCAGCTCGGCGTTCACCCAGCCGATCATGTGGGCGACGGTGTACTGCGGGTCCTTCGGCCACGGGAACGGCGCCGTGGCGTCGAGATCCGCGTCGTCGAGCCCCTCCAGTGCTGTCAGCCAGTCCGCGCGCAGGTCGCGCAGCCAGGCGACGGCTGCCGTGCCGTCGCCGGGCCACGCGACGTCGGTCCGCTCCCGGGGCGGGCGTCCTCGCAGATGGTCCGTGGCCACGCTCCACCACCAGCCGATGTGCCAGCTGACCCAGGCGATCGTCGGCACCGGGACCGGTTCGGGCTCCGTCTCTGCCCAGTCCGGCACCCAGGTGCCGTCGTCGGCCCGGCGCACCGTCCAGCAGTGCGGCCCCGGTTTCCACAGGAAGTCCTCGGGCCGGAGCCGCTCGAGGTGGTACTCGAACAACGCCCAGGTCAGATCGAACTGCCAGCGCAGCAGGTCACGTCGGGAAACGCTCATCGGCCGACCTTGGCACAGGGGCTCCCCCGCGGGGCAAGCCGATTTCCCCACCCCCGCTACCCCGGGAGGGCTGCCTTCAGGGCCGTAGGGCGCGAGAGCCCGCAGCGCGCGAGAGGCCGTAGGACGTGGAGACCGTAGCCCGCGGGAGGCCGTAGGACGTGAGAGCCCGTAGCCCGCGAGAGGCCGTAGGGCGTGACGGGCCGTAGCACGCTGGAACGCTGGAGGTCGTAGCGTGCCGGAGACCGCGATCCCTAGAGCTCGTAGTCCCGCGCCAGCCCCTCCCAATCCACCTCGCGCAGCGCCTCCTCCGCATCGCAGCCGTACGGCACGTGCGTGGTCGGCTGGAACCAGATGATCGTGAGAGCGGAGCGGTGGAGGACCGGGTCGCGGTCGCGGTCGAGGGCCGTGGAGTGGAAGGCGCCGACGCAGGCCACGGAGGGCAGCACCTCGACGGGGCCGAACGCACCCGCGTACTGGTCGGGATAGTCGCGTGGCGGCGGCACGAGGTGCACCGGCGCGGACGGGTGGGCACGTTCCGCGGTGTGGACGAGGCCCTTGATCTTCATGTCGTTGACCAGCCTGCACGGGTAGCCCTCCAGCATTCCGCCGTACGTCGAGGAGAGCCGCAGCTCGGCGAGGTCGAGCGAGCGGCCGGACGTGAGGACGACTCGGGTCAGCGACATGGTCGGCACTCTAGGGCGGTGGTGCATCGAGCTCCCGTGCATTTTTCGAGGCCTCGGTCGGGCGGCTGCGCCCGTCAGGGCCGGTGCCTCGTCATCCGCGCCGCCGACGCGATCGTCGCGCGGGCCTCGCGTTCGGTCAGGCCGGTGTTGAGTGCCGCCTCGACAAGGGGGTCGACGAGGGCGGGGCCGATGCCGTCCTCGTAGGCCCGGCAGGCAGCCCAGAACAGGCGGGTGTTGCGCTGGCCCTCATGGGCGGCGAGCACGAACTGGACGAGCCCCTGGCCGTGGTCGCCGGCCGACGGGGGCGTGAAGTGGTGCGTACGGGGCGGGGGGAGCAGAAGGCGCAGGAGGGCGCGCGGGCAGGGTGCGGGGGTTATGTGGGAGGTGCCGGGAGCGGTGCTGTAGGTGCCGTGGTCGGTGCGGGAGCCGGGGCCGACGAGGTAGCCGCCGGCGCCTCGGATGTCGATGCCGGGTGCGAGGCGCCCCGCCGAGTTGGGGACGACGACGTCGGCCGGGCCGGTCAGCCAGAGGTGGCGGCCGCCGCTGGGGGTCAGGACGACCACCGTGGGCGGAATGGTGAACAGGTGGCGCAGGGCCAGTTCGCGCAGGGCGGCGGAGGAGTCCGTACCGGACTTGGTGTCGAGGTCGATGCCGATCAGGTGGTGCGGGGGCAGGCCGCAGGCGATGCCGTAGCCCGTGGCCCAGGGGGCGGCGGCGAAGAGTTCGCGGATGCGGGCCGGGTTGGTGGAGGCGTCGTAGACCCCGTGTCCGAAGCGGCCGCACTCGCCGTGGCAGGGCGCGGGATCGGGGTCGTCGCGGTGTGGGGAGCGCAGGGCCGGGAGCTTCGTCCGGGACAGGGGGATGACGGCCAGTCCGCGTTCGGCGGCTGACAGGGCGTGTGCGAGGGCCAGCGTCGTGGCCTGCCGGTCGGTGGTGGCCATGCCTCTATGTTCGTACGTGTGTTCGAAAAAAGAAAGAGGGGGAGGGTGTGACTCGCCGGGCGACCCGCCGGTCGGCAGGGATTGGCCGGAAGTGCGCGGGAACCTTTCCTCCCTTGTGGGGCTTGGGGCGGAGCTGCCCGTACTGCCCTGTCTTGGGAGTTGGAAGTGGCGAAAGGGGTTTATCGACTTGTCATCACGCTTCAGGGCGAATAGGGGCTTCCGGGGTGGTTCGCCGGGGATTCGGTGGGCAACTCTGATCTCGCGACGTCGTGCAGAACTCCGGGGCGGTCGGCCAACTGCCCGGGAACGAGCAGTACTTCATGCACCACCAATGCGTCCGGCGGGGAGCCTGGGCGCACCTGTTCTGGAGGAACAAACATGGCAAGCATCCGTACCGCCCGCGTCATCGCCGCCGTCTCCGCACTCCCGCTGGCCGCCGCCCTCTTCGCCGGCGTCGCGACGGCGGACAACGGCGCCTTCGCGGACGACGGATCCAGCGCGGCTGTCACGACCGCCGCTCAGGGCCTCATCGGCAGCGGGGTCGGCGGCGACAACTACGGCACCTCGTCCACCACCCAGCAGCAGGCGACCGGCTCCGGCGCCTCGAACCAGAGCAACACCGCCCAGGTCAACGGCTCCGCGTTCACCTCCGTCAACCAGGGCAACGACAACACGTCCGTCAACTTCACGCCGCTCTGGTGGTGAGCTGAGGGGGTCGGTGCCCCGTGCTCAGGCACCGGCCTCCTCGGACTGTGTGGGGTGTGCTCTGTAGGTGCAACGCGTCTGTGCGGCGGTACTTCGGTACCGCCGCACAGGCGTTTTCTGCGGCCTTGACAGTGTGTCGTATCTGACGGACAGTCAGAAACCTTCGTAGGGCCTCGTGGACGTTCCCGAGAAGTGGTGGGAACCGGATCGGCGGTCGCGGTGTACCAGAAGTGTCAGTGCGATGCGCCGTGGGGCGATGAGGACGAGGGGTGGCGACGGTGAGCTACGAGTCGGTGGTGAGCCATGAGGTGAAAGCGGGAGACGAGTTCGCGACGCGGCTCAAGGCTTACGAGGGGCGGCGCGCCGCCGTGGCCCGCGCCGGCAGGGACCCCGTCAATATGCCCATGATCCGGCACTGGTGCGAGGCGATGGGCGACACCAACCCGGCGTACTCGGGACCGGACGCCATTGCGCCGCCCACCATGCTCCAGGCGTGGACCATGAGCGGCCTCGTCGGCCATACGGGACGCACGCACGCGTACGACGACCTGCTCGGCCTGCTCGACGAGGCGGGTTTCACCTCGGTGGTCGCCACGGACTGCGAGCAGGAGTATTTACGGCCCCTGCGCCCGGGGGACGAGATCACCTTCGACTCGGTGATCGAGTCGATCTCGGAGAAGAAGACGACGAAGCTGGGCACGGGGTACTTCGTCACCACCCGCATGGACATCCGCGTCGGCCCCGACCTCGTAGGCACCCACCGCTTCCGCATCCTCAAGTACGCGCCCATACGTCGGGCAGGGCGGGAGCAGCCATCACAGCCGGACCGGCGGCAGAAGCCCGCACGCCCTCGCCCCGTCGTCAACCGCGACAACGCCGGCTTCTGGGAGGGCGTGGAGCAGCACAGACTGCTCATCCAGCGCTGTACCGGCTGCGGCACCCTCCGCCACCCCTGGCTGCCCGGCTGCAACGCCTGCGGCGGGCCGGACTGGGACACGGTCGAGGCGAGTGGCGAGGGGACGGTCTATTCGTACGTCGTGATGCACCACCCCCCGTTCCCCGCCTTCGATCCTCCGTACGCGGTCGGCCTGATCGAACTGGCCGAAGGGGTGCGGATGATCGGCAACGTGCTGGGGGTGCCGTACGACAAGGTGCGCATCGGGCTGCCGGTGCGGCTCGAATTCCAGGAGTACGAGGAGGAGTTGGCGCTGCCGGTCTGGCGCGTTCAGGAGGCCGAGGGGATGCAGGGGGCGGACACATGACGGGCGGTGAGGGAGTGACGGGGAGGCGCTTGACGGGCGGTGAGGGAGTGAGAGGGAGGCACATGAAGGCCGGTGACGAACTGCCTCCGCTGGAGGTCCCGATCACCCGCACGCTGGTCGTCGCCGGCGCCATCGCCTCACGCGACTACCAGGACGTGCACCACGACGCGGAGCTGGCCCGCCAGAAGGGCTCCCCCGACATCTTCATGAACATCCTGACGACGAACGGCCTGGTCGGCCGCTACATCACGGACCACTTCGGACCGACAGCCGTCCTGCGCAAGGTGGCCATTCGTCTCGGAGCGCCCAACTACCCGGGAGACACGATGGTGTTGACGGGCAAGGTCGAGGCAGTCGACGGCGGCACGGCGACGGTTCGGGTGACCGGCGCGAACGGCATCGGCAAGCACGTGACCGGGACGGTGACGGTGACCGTGCCGGAGGGCCCGGCATGAGCGTGCGGGCGCGGGACGCCCTCGCCGGGCGGGCGGCGATCGTCGGTGTCGGGGCCACCGAGTTCTCCAAGGACTCGGGGCGCAGTGAGCTGCGGCTGGCGGTGGAAGCGGTGCGGGCAGCGCTGGACGACGCGGGGCTGACGCCGGGGGATGTGGACGGGATGGTGACGTTCACCATGGACACCAGCCCGGAGATCACCGTCGCCCAGGCGTGCGGAATGGGTGAGCTGTCCTTCTTCTCCCGCGTCCACTACGGCGGCGGCGCGGCCTGTGCGACGGTCCAGCAGGCGGCGCTCGCCGTGGCGACGGGGATTGCGGAGGTGGTGGTCTGCTACCGGGCCTTCAACGAGCGGTCGGGGCGGCGCTTCGGCTCGGGAGTACAGCACCGGGAGCCGTCGGCGGAGGGCGTGGCGCTGGGCTGGTCGTTGCCGTTCGGGCTGCTCACCCCCGCCTCCTGGGTGGCGATGGCGGCGCAGCGGTATCTGCACACCTACGGGCTGACGCCGGAGGCCTTCGGACATGTGGCGGTCATGGACCGCAAGTACGCCGCGACCAACCCGGCCGCGTACTTCCACGGCAGACCCATCACCCTCGCCGACCACGCGGCCTCCCGCTGGATCGTCGAGCCGCTGCGGCTGCTGGACTGCTGCCAGGAGACGGATGGCGGCCAGGCGATCGTCGTCACGTCCGTCGACCGGGCCCGTGACCTGCCCCACCCGCCGGCCGTCATAGCGGCAGCGGCCCAGGGCGCCGGCCGCGGGCAGGAGCAGATGACGAGCTTCTACCGGGACGACCTCGCCGGCCTGCCCGAGACGGCCGTGGTGGCGCGGCAGCTGTGGCGGACGGCGGGGCTGGGGCCGGGGGAGATCGACGTGGGGATTCTGTACGACCACTTCACTCCTTTTGTGCTGATGCAGCTGGAGGAGTTCGGGTTCTGCGGAAAGGGGGAGGCCGCGGACTTCGTGGCCGAGGAGAGGCTGCCGCTCAACACTCACGGGGGGCAGCTCGGGGAGGCGTATCTGCACGGGATGAACGGAATAGCGGAGGGGGTGAGGCAGGTGCAGGGCAGGTCGGTGAACCAGATACGCGGGGCGGAGCGGGTGCTGGTGACGGCGGGGACAGGGGTGCCGACATCGGGGCTGGTCCTGACCGCCGACGGCTGATCCAGGCCTCGCTGTCGGCGGATGACCCTCAGGGGTAATCCCGCAGTATGCGTCCGTCGCTCGTCCACCTTCAGGAGGTGGAGTCAGCCCCACCCCTACAACCTGAGGCGGACGTTGCTTCGGCACCTGCGGCCGATCCGCTCAAGCAGGGGCCGCTCATAGCGTGGAGCCATGACCACACCCGTCTGCACCAGCGCTTCCGACGCCGCGACGCGGTCCTTTCCGAACGCGACGTATCCCTCCTTCACGTCGTACGTGCGGGCCCGCCAGCCGGTGCTGCTGCGTACCGCCCGGTCGCTGACCGCGAACCCGTGCGACGCGGAGGACCTGCTGCAGACCGCGCTCACCAAGACATACGTGGCCTGGGAGCGCATCGAGGACCATCGCGCGCTCGACGGCTATGTGCGCAGGGCGCTGCTGAACACGCGGACGTCGCAGTGGCGCAAGCGCAAGGTCGACGAGTTCGCCTGCGACGAGCTGCCCGAGCCCGAGCCCACCCCCGGCCACGACGACGACCCGGCGGAGCAGCAGGCGCTGCACGACGCCATGTGGCGCGCGATCATGCGGCTGCCGGCGCGGCAGCGGGCGATGGTCGTCCTGCGGTATTACGAGGACCTCAGCGAGGTCCAGACGGCCGAGGTGCTCGGCGTCTCCGTGGGCACGGTGAAGTCGGCGGTGTCGAGAGCCCTGGGGAAGCTGCGAGAGGACCCTGAGCTGGTGCTGGTCCGGTAGGGCGGACGCCGACGCCAGACCGAAGCAGGGCCGACGCCGACGCCGGCACCGAAGCAAGGGCGGCGCCCGAAGCAAGGCCGCCACCGAAACTAGGGCGCGGCCGAAGCAAGGCCGGCGCCGAAGCAAGGCCGGCGCCGAAGCAAGGCCGGCGCCGAAGCAAGGCCGGCGCCGAAGCAAGGCCGGCACCGAAACAAGGGCGGCACCGAAACAAGGCCACCGCCCCGCCTACCGTCACAGCCCCGTGAACGCAACGTGACGTGATCGATCAGCCGGTACTAGTGACATACCGCGCGGTATGCGCGCAGAATCTCCGCAACCCTTACTACCGCGTAGGCAATGTCGCCCCGGGAGGACCGCCGTGCTGAGCACCATGCAGGACGTACCGCTGCTGATCTCGAGGATCCTGACCCACGGGTCTACGATCCACGGAACATCGCAGGTCACCAGCTGGACCGGTGAGGCGGAGCCGCATCGCCGTTCCTTCGCCGAGGTCGGCGATCGCGCGGCCCAGCTCGCGCACGCCCTGCGCGAGGACCTGGGCGTGGCCGGCGACGAACGGGTCGCGACCCTGATGTGGAACAACGCCGAGCACGTCGAGGCCTACTTCGCGATCCCCTCCATGGGCGCGATCCTGCACACGCTCAACCTGCGCCTCCCGGCCGAGCAGCTGGCCTGGATCGTCAACCACGCGGCGGACCGGGTCGTCATCGCCAATGGTTCGCTCCTCCCCCTGCTGGTGCCGCTGCTGCCGCACCTCAAGACGGTGGAGCATGTGGTGGTGTCGGGGCCGGGTGACCGTTCGGGCCTCGCGGCCGCCGACGTCCAGGTGCACGAGTACGAGGAACTGATCGCCGACAAGCCGACCACGTACGACTGGCCGGAGCTGGACGAGCGGCAGGCCGCCGCCATGTGCTACACCTCCGGCACCACGGGCGACCCGAAGGGCGTCGTCTACTCGCACCGTTCGATCTACCTGCACTCCATGCAGGTCAACATGACCCAGTCGATGGGCCTGACGGACCAGGACACCTCGCTCGTGGTGGTGCCCCAGTTCCACGTCAACGCCTGGGGTCTGCCGCACGCCACCTTCATGACCGGCGTCAACATGCTGATGCCGGACCGCTTCCTTCAGCCCGCGCCCCTCGCCGAGATGATCGAGCGCGAGAAGCCGACCCATGCGGCCGCCGTGCCCACCATCTGGCAGGGCCTGCTCGCAGAGCTCACCGCGAGCCCCCGGGACGTCTCCAGCCTCGGCCAGGTCACCATCGGCGGCTCGGCCTGCCCGCCGTCGCTGATGGCGGCGTTCGACGAGCTCGGCATGCGGGTCTGTCACGCCTGGGGCATGACGGAGACCTCGCCGCTCGGCACGGTCGCCCGGCCGCCGGCCCACGCGGTCGGTACGGAGGAGGAGTTCGCGTACCGGTTGACGCAGGGCCGTTTCCCGACGAGCGTCGAGGCCCGGCTCACCGGCCCCGGCGGCGAGCGCATCCCCTGGGACGGCGAGTCGGCGGGCGAGCTGGAGGTGCGCGGCCCCTGGATCGCGGGCGCGTACTACAACGGCCCCGACGCCGAACCGCTGCGCCCCGCCGACAAGTTCAGCGAGGACGGCTGGCTGAAGACCGGCGACGTCGGCACCATTTCCGCCGACGGATTCCTCACCCTCACCGACCGCGCCAAGGACGTCATCAAGTCCGGCGGCGAGTGGATCTCCTCGGTCGACCTGGAGAACGCGCTGATGTCCCACCCGGACGTCGCCGAGGCCGCCGTGGTCGCCGTCCCCGACGAGAAGTGGGGCGAGCGTCCGCTGGCCACGGTGGTCCTCAAGGAGGGCGCAAGCGCCGACTTCGAGACCCTGCGCGCCTTCCTCGCCGACGAGGGCAAGATCGCAAAGTGGCAGCTGCCGGAGCGGTGGACGGTCATCGCGGCGGTGCCGAAGACGAGCGTCGGCAAGTTCGACAAGAAGGTGCTGCGCAGGCAGTACGCCGAGGGCGGCCTGGACGTCACCCAGCTCTGACGGGGCGTCGTTGCGGGGAACCGTCGTGGGGCGGGCAGCTGCGGGTGGTCCGTGGCTGCCCGCCCCACGCGTCGGTAGCCGCACATCGAGACAGCCCCGCGCCCCTTTTCAGGGGGGGGGCAGGGGGGCACATCGAGACAGTCCCGCGCCCCCTTTCAGGGGCGCCACGGCACGGTCGGTCAGTTGGTACCGATCCGTGCCAGCAGGTCCACGATCCGGCTCTGCACCTCACCGCTCGTGGACCGTTCGGCCAGGAACAGCACCGTCTCGCCCGAGGCCAGGCGGGGCAGGTCGGCCTGGTCGACGGCGGCGGTGTAGACGACGAGCGGGGTGCGGTTGAGCTGCCCGTTCGCGCGCAGCCAGTCGACGATCCCGGCCCGGCGCCGATGCACCTGCAGCAGGTCCATCACCACCAGGTTCGGCCGGAAATCACCCGCCAGCGCCACCGCGTCGGCATCACTCGCGGCCCGTGCCACCTGCATCCCGCGCCGCTCCAACGTCGCGGTCAGCGCCAACGCGATCTCCGCGTGCTCCTCGATCAGCAGCACCCGCGGCGGGTGCTGCTCACTGTCCCGCGGCGCCAGCGCCTTGAGCAGTACGGCGGGGTCGGCGCCGTACGCCGCCTCCCGCGAGGCCTGTCCGAGGCCCGCGGTCACCATCACCGGTACCGACGCGGCGACCGCGGCCTGCCGCAGCGACTGCAGCGCGGTCCGTGTGATCGGCCCGGTCAGCGGGTCGACGAACAGCGCGGCGGGGAACGCCGCGATCTGCGCGTCGACCTCCTCGCGCGAGTGCACGATGACCGGCCGGTAGCCGCGGTCGCTCAGCGCCTGCTGGGTCGTCACATCCGGGGCGGGCCACACCAGCAGCCGCCGCGGGTTGTCGAGCGGCTCCGGCGGAAGCTCGTCGTCCATCGGCTGCGGCCGCGGAGTGTCGGCGACCTCGACGGCCCCGCCCGGACCGTCCAGCGGCTCGGGCCCCTCGGCGGCGTTCTCGTCCGGCGCGCCTATGGCGTACGACCGCCCGGCCGCCTCGGCCGTGGGCGCCAGCCGCGACTGCCCGGCCAGCGACGGCTGGGGCTGGGGCTGGGACGCGGGTTGCCCGCCGAGCGACTGCTGCGACTGTGCGGGCACCGGCTGCTCGGTCGGCGGATGCGGCCGCGCCGCCTGCTCCGGCGAAGCGCCGGGCCGCGTGGCGGGGTCGGGCGGTGTGCCCAGCTTGCGGCGCCGTCCGCCGCTGGTCTGATGCGGGGGAGGCGTGGCCGACGACTGCGCGGGCGGCGTCGGCTGCTGCACCTGCGCGGCCTGCCGCGTGAACGGCACCCCCTGCCCCAACGTCCGCACGCTGATCGCCCGGCCCTGCGTCGAGTTCGGGTCGACGGGCGCGGCCGGGGCACCCGAAGCGCCGGCTTCGGCGGGCAGCGGCTGGGCCGCCCGCTCGGTCTGTCCGGCCGCGGCTTCCGGAGGCAGCGGCGTGCCCGGAGCCGGGGTGCCCGAGGCGGGCTGGGGCTGGGCCGGCTGAGGGCTGTTCGGCTTCGGCGGTACGGGGGCGCCCGGCGCGGCCTGCGGGGGTACGGGCGTGCCGGCAGCGACGTTCGCCGGTACGGCAGTCCCGGCGTCCGGGGTGTCATCGGCGGCGGGCCACGGCTGCGGGGCCGGGGTGCCTTGAGCCGGGGTGCCCTGCTCGGGGGCTGCCTGACCGGGGGCCGCCTCGGCGGGGAGGGGCAGGCTCGGGGCAGCGGGGTTCGGCGCGGCGGCCGGCACGGGCTGGTCCGCAACCGGCTGGCCCACGGCCCGTCGGCGACGTCCGGTCGGAGCGCTGGTCGGATGCGGCTGCGGCGGGGTGTGGTCCGCGGCCTGATCGTGCGGCACGGCATCGTGTCGACCCTCGTCGACGAGAACGTCCCCAGCAATGCCCTGCCCGGCAGCCGGCACCTGCGCGGGCGCAGGGACCTGCCCCGGAACCTGACCCTGCGGAGGAGCCGGGATCGCCCCCGGAGCCACAGCACCCGGAGCCACAGGGGCACCCGGCGCCCCAGCCACACCCGGCGCCCCAGCGATACCCGGCGTCACAGCCGCGGCCGGAGAGGGAGCCGCAGCCGGCTCACCGCCGCCCTGCTCCTCCCCCCTGCTGACAGCACTCCGGTCCGCCGCCGCGGGCGGCAGCGCGAACACCGGGCGAGGCCCGGCCTCCTGCGCCTGCGCGGCACCCCGCTCGGCGGCCGTGGCCAGGGCACGTCGACGCCGCCCGGACGGCTGCGGAGCATCGCCCGAGCCGGCCGTACCGGACCCGGAAGCCGAAGCGGAGGAACCGGCAGCGGGCAGGGCGGGCGGCAGAGCGTGCTGCTCCCCGCCGTCCCGCCGGGCGCGTCGTCCGCCGGGCGCGGGCACGCCCTGCGGAGGTACGGTCCCGCCCAGGCCGTTCCCGGTGGCCGCGGCCCCCGCCGCATGCTCGGCGGCCGTGACGACTGCACCCTCGGCGACGCCGTCCCCGCCGTCCTCGGCAGGCCGTCCACGCCGCCGCCCGGTACCGCCGGAGGGCTCGCCGCCGGCATCCGCCGCACCCTGGGGCAGCTCCGGAGCGGCAGCTGCTGCCCGCCTGCGCCGCCGCCCGGTGGGCGCGGAGCCCTCCGCGGCAGCGGAATCGGCAGCGGAATCGGCACCGGGCCTGTCGCTGTCCAGGAAGGCGTCCACGGAGGACCGCCGGGCCCGCCGTCGCCCCCCGGCACCGCCACCCTGCTCGGCACCGGTAGCCGCAGCGGCACCCTCGGTCCCGTCAGCGACCTCAGGCGCGACGCCGTCCACGGGGGCGGCCGGAACGGCTCCCGCCCCACCCCCGATGGGCACTTCGAGGACGTAGGCACTGCCGCTCATCCCCGGCACCTCGTGCGTCTGCAGCACCCCGCCATGGGCCCGCACGATCCCGCGCACGATCGGCTCGTGCACCGGGTCTCCCCCGGCATACGGCCCACGCACCTCGATCCGTACGACCTCACCGCGCTGTGCCGCGGCGACGACCACGGTGTTGTCCATGTAACCGCCCGCCGACACGGGCGAGTTCCCGGTGGCGTCGACCCCCGCGACATCCGCGACGAGATGCGCGAGCGCGGTGGCCAGGCGTTGCGGGTCGACCTCGGCCTCGATGGGCGGCGCGTGCACGGCGAACTGCACCCGCCCCGGCCCGATGAGCTCGACGGCCCCGTCGACACCCGCGGCGACGACGGCGTCGAGCATGACCTTCGTACGGGAGACCTGGTCGGTCCCCGAGTCGAGCTGCTGGTACCCGAGGACGTTGTCGATGAGAGTCGTGATCCGGGAGTAGCCGGCCGACAGATGATGGAGCACCTGGTTGGCCTCGGGCCACAGCTGCCCGGCGTCGTCCGCGGCGAGCGCGGCCAGTTCACGGCGGAGTTCGTCGAGCGGGCCCCGCAGTGAGCCCGCGAGCAGCGTCAGCAACTGCTCATGCCGAGCCGCCAGCGCCTCGTACCGGTCCTTCTCCCGCTCCCCGAGCGCGGCGTACCGATCCTCGCCCGCGGCGAGCTCCTCGGCGTGCAGCTCCTGGAGCTCCTCGACCTCGTTCACGTGCTTCTGCCGCAGGGCCGTCAGTTCGGAGGCGTGCTCCTCGGCGAGCCGCTCCAGCTCCTGGGCGTGCCGCTCCTCGGCGGTGGTCTTCTCCTCGGCGAGGGCGTCGTAGGGCCGACGGTCGGTGAAGGTCATCACGGCGCCGACGAGCTGGTCGCCGTCGCGTACGGGCGCGGTGGTCAGGTCGACGGACACCTCGTCCCCGCCCTTGGACCACAGCACCTGCCCACGCACCCGGTGCTTGCGCCCCGAGCGCAGGGTGTCGGCGAGCGCGGACTCCTCGTACGGGAAGGGCGACCCGTCGGCCCGGGAGTGCAGGACGAGCGTGTGCAGCTCGCGTCCGCCGAGGTCGCTGGCCCGGTAACCCAGTATCTGAGCGGCGGCCGGGTTGACGAGCACGATCCGCCCGTCGGTGTCGGTGCCCACGACACCTTCCGAAGCGGCCCGCAGGATCATCTCGGTCTGCCGCTGCGAACGCGCCAGCTCGGCCTCGGTGTCGACGGTGCCGGTCAGATCCCGTACGACGAGCATGAGCAGCTCGTCACCGCCGTAGCCGTATCCGTCGTAGGCCTGTTGCCCGTTCTCGAGATTCGCGGACGTGACCTCGACCGGGAACTCGCTGCCGTCGGTCCGCCTGGCCATCATCCGGGTCGGCTTGGTCCGGCCCTGCGGATCCATGTGGTCGGGCCGCCGCATGGACCCCGGGATCAGCTTGGAGTCGAACTGCGGCAGCAGATCGAGCAGCCCCCGCCCCACCAGAGCCGTCCCCGGCGTCTCGAAGGCCTCCAGGGCGATGGTGTTGGCGTTGACGACGGTCCCATTGGCGTTGACCAGCACCAACGCATCGGGAAGCGCGTCGAGTATGGCTGCGAGGCGAGCAGCGCCTCGGGATGGCCTGCTGCTCACGAGACGCTTCCTCCCTGTTACCGCACCTTGCCGACCGCTCGGGCCATCTTGCCAACCGGCCCGCGACGTGTCACGCGAGGGAGTCTAAAGGCTGGGGTTGCGCTCGCGACGCCGGATGAGAGGGAGGTCGCACGACGCAGTGACCCAGAACGTATGACCGCCTGTGCCGACGTCCTGCCAGCGCCCTTCGGACTTCGCGAGACCTTCGCGGGACTTTTACGGGGCCGATGCTTCCCCCATGGAAAGCCTGTGCGACGGCGTACCGGACCCCCTGCTTCCCTGACGTGGCGCGCTGCGGTGCTGTCGTGCGGCTACGGCCGCCCCTGCTGCCGCAGGTCGGGAAGGAGCGGCACGAGCCGGTCCCAGCGGTCGATCTCGCACCCGTTACTGCGGTCGTACCGCGCGTCGACGGGGCGCCCGGCCCAGGTCCCGGTGACATGGGCGGTGGCCGGCCCGCCGTACTGCATGGTGCAGAAGCCGTCCCGCGCCGCCGGGGCGAAGGTGTCCCTGCCCCACCTGCTACCGCGTTCGAGTACCGCACAGGCGTCGGCCGCGTCGGGGTGATCACCGCCGGCCGGGTGGCAGGACAGCTCAAAGGTCCCGTCGGCACCGCCGCCGGCGTTGCGGACGGTGACGGTGAGGTGGTCGCCGGAGCGGCCGGGGTCCTTCAGGGACGGGGGCGCCAGGGGGACCGGCGCGGCCTGGGCGTGCGCGGCGGCGGGCGCGACGGAGGTGACGCCGACGGCGACGAGGGAGCCGGCGGCGACGAAGAGCAGCCGACGGAGGCGCCGGGCCGGGGCGGAACGCTTGACCTGCAACATGACCTGACTAACGCCGCACCTCCGCGGACGTTGCGGCCCCGCCCCTCCCTGCCCGGCGCTCCGCGAAGCGTGCCGGGAAGCGCGCCGGGAAGAGCTTTGCCCTGTGGCCTACCCGCCTAGTACCGTGGAGGTCGATTGGTGACAGCACGCTCGACTGTGTCATCATCTGCACGCACCACTCGCGCTCGCGCGGGCGGCTGTGCTGGAGGCGTCGCCTAGTCCGGTCTATGGCGCCGCACTGCTAATGCGGTTTGGGCCTTAAAGCCCATCGAGGGTTCAAATCCCTCCGCCTCCGCGCTAGATCACGAAGCCCCGGTCCTCGGACCGGGGCTTCGGCGTTTTGCGGCCTCGCCGAGATCCGGCCCCATCGGACCGTTTCCGCAGGTCACAAGGGGTATGGCAAACGGATTTCACATGGCGGCGGCAGTCATGTAATGTTCTTCCTGTCGCCGCGAGCGGGCCGGAAGGGCCGGGAGCGGCGGGAAAACAGAACAACAAGCACTCGTAGCTTAACGGATAGAGCATCTGACTACGGATCAGAAGGTTGCAGGTTCGAATCCTGCCGAGTGCACACAATTCGAAGGCCCCGGATCACTCCGGGGCCTTCGGCATTTCCGGGCCCTGGTCCAGGGAGCGTTGGTGCGGTCGTCGCGGCCCGGGGAGTCGTGCTGGACGTCCTGGGCTTCCCGAGGCCCAACTCTCCAAGCAAGCGCCGAGTTGGCCGGGCCTGCGGGCTAGCGTCACGTGTGCGGTCTCGGCCGCGATCCCCGTCTCGCTCATGGACGTGCGGCTCGCCCTGCCAGGAGACTGTGCCCAGCGCGTGGTTGGCCTGAAGGCGGGGGATCGACCAGAGCAGGGTGGCCAGGAGAGGGCGGTCACGAACGACTGCACGGCGCGGCGCTGCCCGGTGCGGTCACCGCCGGTACGGCGCGGACCCCGGCCCGCCCCGTGTCCACGACCATGAACACCAGGGTCGTAGTGCCCGTGCGGCCGCCGGGATCTTGTCCCTCGGCGCTCGGTGGCTTCCCGGCCGGCTCCGCACTGAGTGATCCCCTGGTGTGACGTCCGGCTCGGGCTCTGCGCTGGAGGAGTGCCGCCTGTCGATCATGACAGTGGCAGTGACGAGCACAGTGCCTGACCGCTGTGCTCGTTGTGCCTTCCGCGGAGCTCACCTCCAGACGTTCTACTGAAGGAAGCGACCGACCACGTGCGCATAAGACAGTTCGCACAAGGAGCAGCACTTTCCGCTGCCCTGAGCCTCTCGTTCCTCGGCCTCGGAACGACCGCGGCCGCCGCGGACACCAGTAGCCCACTGCCGATCAGCTCGTATCGGGACATCGCCGTCGACGCGGCCCATCAGCAGGTCTTTCTCAGTGACCCGTTCGGTGACAGCGTTCTCGTGACGGACTACACGGGCCAGGTCGTCAAGCAGATCAGCGGTGCGGACGGCGCCTGGGGATTCGCGCTGTCCAGCGACTCCAGGACGCTGTACGTGGCGCTGCGCGACGCCGGTGCGATCGCCGCGATCGACACCGTCACTCTGCAGGAGACCGCCAGGTACGACACCGGCACCGGCGCGGGTGCCTATGCCGGTCCGACGTCCCTCGCGCTGGCCGGAGGCAGGGTCTGGTTCGGCTACAGCCTCGACACGTGGAGGGGCGCCCTGGGCTCCCTGGACCTGAGGGGCGCGCAGCCGGTCGTCACCCGGGGCCAGGGCCTCGACATGTTCCGCGGCTCGCCCCGCCTGGCCGCCGCGCCGCAGGATCCGAACACTCTCGTGGCTGCCGAGTCCGACGGCAACGCAGCCGCCGTGGCGGTGTACGACGTGAGTACCGGTCGGGCCGACACCCGGGTGCAGCGCGTCGATCCGGGGCCGGACGGATGCGAGAGCCTGCAGGACCTCGCCCTGACGCCGGACGGCCGGCAGGTCGTCCTCGCCTGCGCCGCGGCTCATTACCACCAGGTGCTGCGCACGGCCGACCTGGCGGACGACGGCATCCAGACCACCAACTGGTCCCCCACCGCCGTGGCGATCGCCCCCGACGGCACGACAGCGGCGGGCGTCTACGGGCCCTCCTGGTCCGACGTGCAGCTGTTCGCGCAGGGAGACTCCACGGCCTACACCGCCTGGGACTTCCAGGCGCCCTCCGAGTACGCCGACACCACCCTCCTGCCCGGCGGTCTGGCCTGGGCCCCGGACGGCAGCCGGATCTTCGCAGTCACCGAGACCAGCGGCTCTTCGTCCCTGACGTTGCAGGTCCTGAACCACCCGCAGGTCGCCACCACCGTCACCGTGCAAGCGCCTGCCTCGTCGCCCCGGAACCAGCAGCTCACCCTCACCGGAAAGCTCGTGGCGCCGGTGGGCTTCGGCGCGGGGACCACCGTCGACATCTGGCGGCTCGACGACCCCATGGCGGGTGAGGGCACGCTGATCGGCTCCGCGACCGTCGCCGCGGACGGCACGTTCCACTACACCGACCAGCCGAAGGCCAAGGGCGAGGTGCAGTACACCGTCCAGTACTACGGCGACGCCCGGCATGCCTATGCCTATGGCTCGGTCACGGTCAACGTCACCTCTGACTGAGTCTCCATGCGAAACCCCCAGGTCACAGACCTGGGGGTTGTTGTTGGTTCCGGGTTACTGCACGTCCACGAAGTCGCCGGTCGCGTTGACGGCCGGGGTGGTGGTGGTGCCTGCGAAGTTCCAGCGCCAGTAGCCGTCCTCGGACGCGGGGACCGTGGCCGTCAGGTTGCCGGTGCTGGAGGTGTACACCGTCTTGATGGTGGTGTAGGCCGTGGTACCGGCCTTGCGGAACTGGAGCCTGACCGGCTGGTTGGTGTAGCCCCGGTAATCGAGATTGTCCCAGTCGGCCCGGCTGAGTTTGCCGGTGACGGTGAGGGTCTTGCCCTTGGCGATCGGTTCCGGGGCCGCGTTCACGGTGAGTTTGGAGTGCCTCTGCAGCCGGGTCGTGGTGTAGCTCGCCGAGTGGGTCCAGCTGTCGTCATTGGCCACCCCCTGCACACTGACCTTCCAGGTGCCGGCATGGGCATTGGTGAGGGCGGTGCCGCCGTACTTCCAGTCCGGTTCGAGGGAGATCGTCTGCGAGCAGGTGGAAGTGGTGGCACTGGAGGCGACACAGTCCGCATGGGAGTAGTACTGGTCCGACACGATGCGGTCGGCGTAGGTCTCGTAGGGGTTCGCACCATCCGGCCCACGCCACAGGACGAAGTCCGCGTCCTGGACACCCGACGGGTGGGTGAAGGTCCCGGAAACCGTGATCGTCTTGGCGTAGAGACCGACGACGGTGTTCTTGCCACCGTCGAAGGAGACGTTGCTGATCTGGACGTCGGTCTGGGTCTCGTCCCCGTAGGCACCGGGGGCGGCGAAGCAGGCCAGCGCGGCGACGGCACTGAACAGGGCGATGGCAGCGCGATTGCGCATGCGTCTCCTTCACAGAGGGCAAAGTGGGAACCCGCCGAGCGGGTGGCAACGGGGCGGTCGGAGCCGGTCAGGGACCGGTGACCGACCTGAGGGCGCTGGTCCTGGTGTAGCTGTACGGGGGCGTCGACTTGGGGACGACCGGGTGGAGGACCAGCACGCCGTCGCCGTCGTCGCCGAGCACCTCGAACTTGCCGGTGCTGTGGGAACGGGTCCACACGATCATCGAGTAGCCGTCGAGGCCGGTCGCGAGCGCGGGCGTCCAGCCGGAGGCCGACACGTTCCACGTCGACGTCCACGCCGCCTCGGCGTTCATGGCCATCGTCGCGGTGACCGCGATCCCGGCCGCCGGGGCGGCCGAAACCCCGGCAAGAGCACGGCGCTTCACCGAACGCCGATGCCGCGCTGCAGGCGGTGCCACTCTCATTGCCCCCAGTTCATTTCCATGACTCAGGCACAGCCGTCACACGGGCTGTCCGCAATTCCCAGCGCACCTGCATGCTCAAACGTCACATGCGATACGGACGGGCCGACCGAGGCCACCAGTCATCCCTGACCGTTCGTCCGTGCGGACGCCATGGCGAGCCGCTAGGCCCCCCGTTGGCGGGTGCCTCCGAGAGCGCGTTGAGGGTTCGCGCCGGAGCTGTGGATCGAGTCGGTTCGGGGCGGCTGTTTGCTGAGGGGGCGGTCCGCTGCGAGTTGGGTCAGGGCCTCTGTCAGGTCGTCGCAGGCGTCCTGGAGGGCCTGGAGGGTTTGGTTCCGTTCGGTGATCACTGCTGAGAGCAGGAGCGTCGTCAGGGCGACGGTGCCGTTGAAGGCCTGAAGAACGACCATCTTGGCGAGGAGGTCCTGGCCGGCGAAGGGGCCCGAGCCGGCGGCGCCCGCGCTGATCGCGATGACGGATGCGGTGAGGGCGCAGGGGGCGGCGCCGTGGAGTTGGAAGCGGAAGGCTGCCCAGATCAGGAAGGGGACGACCAGGAAGAGCAGGTCGGCCGAGCTGTGGGTGGCGACCAGGGTGATCGTCGCCGTGCCGCCCAGCAGGAGCAGGGCCTCCGCGCCGCGCAGCACCGGGGAGTCCCGGGGCAGGCGGGCGGTGCGGGCGGCCAGCAGGAGCGGGGCGATGAACAGGACGCCCATCGCGTCGCCCGTCCACCACACCGACCAGGTCGCCCAGAAGTCGCCGGCCGGCAGCGCGTCGGCGGCCACCAGGACGCCCGTGCCGATGGTCGCGCTGATCACCATGCCGCCCAGGGCGCCGAGGAAGACCAGGGCGAGGGCGTCCTGCAGCCGGTCCAGGGTGGTGCGGAATCCCGCGCGGCGCAGGAGGAGGCAGGCGCAGATCGGGGCGATGGTGTTGCCGGCCGCGATGGCGAGCACGGGGAGGATGGACGGTCCGAGCGTCACGTTCACCACGAACGCCCCGACCGCGACGGCCGGCCACATGCGAAGCCCCCAGAGCATCAGGGCGACGAGCGCGATGCCGGTCGGCGGCCAGAAGGGCGTGACCTGCCCTCGTACCAGTTCCTGTTCGAGGCCGAGCTCGGCGCTGCCGTAGTAGGCCGCCGCCACGGCAGCCAGGCGCAGGCCCTCGGCGCCGTACCGGCGGAGCCGCGCACCGGGCGCCACCGCGGTCATCGCCGCCCACCGCAGCGGTCGTCGTCGCGACCATGCATGCCCTTCACCCTCCGCCGGTCCACGTGCGGTCCCCGATGCTGTCGTAGCGAAGCACCAGGACCGCCGCGTCGTCGTTGTGGCCGGTGAGGTCCGCCACCTTGATCACCTGCGCGGCCAGCTCCTCCGGGTCGCTGCAGCAGGCGTAGCCGACCAGGTCGGCCACCTTCTTCATGCCGTCGTCGATCGGGTAGTCGGGGCCCTCCACCACACCATCGGTGAGCAGCACGAACGCGCCCGCGCCGGTCAGCAGCCGACGGGACGACGGGTAGTGCTCGCCGGCGTGGATGCCCAGTGGCAGGCCGCCGTCGTGCAGGACGATCTCGCAGCGGCCGCCGGTCGTCGCCCAGACGGCGGGGACGTGCCCCGCGCGGGCGTCGCTCAGCTCCCCGGTGCCCGGGTCGAAGCGCAGGAACGAGCAGGTCACGAACAGCTCGGAGGCCATCGCGACGAGCAGGTCATTGGTGCGTTCGAGCACCTCCGCGGGGTCCGTGGTGGCGGTCGCGACGGCACGCAGACAGGTCCGCACCTGCCCCATGTGCGCCGCTGCCTCGACGTCATGGCCCTGTACGTCCCCGATGGCGAACCCCACCGAACCGTCCGGCATCAGGAAGCCGTCGTACCAGTCGCCGCCGATGTCCAGCCCGCCTCGTGCGGGCGTGTACCGTCCCGCCGCCTGCAGACCGGGCAGGGCGGGGAGCTCCGCGGCGAGGACCTGGCGCTGGAGCGCGGCGGCGAGCTCGACGCGCGCCTGCTGGAGCTTGATCTGGTCCATGATCCGGCCCGTGAGATCCCCGAGCTGCTGCAACAGCTCTCTGGCGGTACCGGCCGATTCGGTGCGGCGGTGGGCCATGGCGTCACACCCCGGTTCTTGCGGAGCGCCAGATGTGGCATAACTCGCGCCTGCCGCATTGCCTCACATATATGGCGCTTTCACCGTACCCCGGCGGTGGGAGGGTCCTCCTGGTCCCGAACCGCCCCCGAACCGCCCCCGAAGGATTCGGCAGCTCAGGCAGTCCCAAGGGGGGCTCGGCAGCGCCCAGGGGCGGGTCGGCCGACAGGGGCGGGAAGGTCACCGTGCCGTCGGGTTGCAGCAGGGTGGGGGGCGGGTGGCCTGCCCCGGCTGTGGAGCAGATCCTCGTCGTGGAGTCCTGGAGTCCTGGAGTCCTGGAGTCCTGGAGTCCTGGAGTCCTGGAGTCCTGGAGCGCTGGGCGGCCACGGTGTGGACGGCGGTGCGCAGCCGGCCCGTCGTCGCCGCCTCGGGCAGGGAGTGGCCCATGACGTCGCCCACGACCAGGGCGACCTGGCCGCCCGAGAGCGGGATGGGATGACGTCAGGCCTCACGGACACGACGCCCGCCCACCGACGCGGCGTCAACACCAGGTATCTACGGTGGAGTTGAAGCGAACCCGACCGCTGGGGAGCGGCATGGGCATCGGCGTATTCATCCCCATCGGCAACAACGGCTGCGCAGTGGGACTGAGTCGGGCCAGCGGCGAGGCCGCCGTCAGGCCTTGTCCTGGTCGCGGAGTTCGTCGATGTAGGCCTGGGCGAGGCCCGTTGTCCGGGTGAACCAGTCCGTGAGTACGGCGATCTCGTCGGCGGAGTAGTCGGCGAAGAGGTCGGTCAGGCGGGCGTAGTAGGGGCCGTAGAGGGCCTCGACGCGGGTGACCGCGGACGGGACGGCGGCCACGCGGACTCGGCGGCGGTCGGTCGGGTCGGGGCGGCGGGTGACGAAGCCGGCGCGTTCCAGCCGGTTGAGGATGCCGGTCATCGCGCCGGTCGTGACATGGGCGTGCTCCGCGAGGTCGCCCGCCGTGAGGAGGTCCTCGCCGGCCTTCAGGACACAGCCGAAACAGAGCAGGTCCGTGATGTTCAGGCCCAGCCGCTGGGCCATCTCCTGCTGGCCGAGCAGGTGGGCCGCGATGAGGGAGTCCATCGCCTCCAGCGCCTGGCCCGGGGTGGCGGCGGGACGCGGCTTGGCTTGCATCTTTTCTGATTGCCTTAGCTCGTGAGAGATTGAGTCGCGAAACTTCTTACTTCATGAGAGATTCGCTGCCTGCAAGGAGGGAGCACGCACATGAGCCAGTATGACGAGGGACATACGGTCGCAGGATGGACCGGAACGGCGATCGCGACGATCGGTTCCGCCGTGGTGGGCGCGGGGATATGCACGGTCTCGGCCGTGCTGATCACAGGCGGACTCGGCATCACGGCGGCGAGCGTCCTCGTCACCTGGGCCCTGCACCTCACCGGCTGGGGCAAGCCTCCGGGCGTACGGCCGCGCGGTCAGTGGCGGATGGGGGCACGCGATCTGACCGCGCGGGACGGGCATGCGGACTGCTGGGGCTGCCGGCTGGCGGGACGGGGGCGCGGACGGGCACTGGAACGGCCTTCGGTCGCGGCGACGTCCGAGGCCGTCATTGTCACGGGCGAGCAGGAGCCCGCTGTTGCTGAAGCGCGCTGAAGCAGGCTGAAGCACGCGCCGCGCGACTCGCCGAGAACGCGCCGGTGCGCATCTCCGACTGCCTCGGCGTGTGCGCACACGCCAATGTGATCGTCGTCCAGCCCTCCGCCGCGGGCCGCGCCGCGGGCGGCCGCCCCGTCTGGCTCGGCCTCGTCAACGACCCCGAAGCCACCGAGGACATCATGAAAGGCGCACTGAGGCAGATACGGCCGCTGAACGGGCGTTGTCAGTGCCTGCCTCTACTCTCGGAGAGCGATGGCACAGGCATGGAGATGCAAGGGGCTGCGATGGTCGGCGGACGGCCCTGAGCTGGTGTGGGACGGTGGTCGGCGCTCGGCGCTGACCTGGGGGAAGCGGGTGGCCTTCGGGGTCGCGGAAGGGGGAGTGCGGACATGCGTGGGAGCGCGGGGGCATGCGTGTCCGGTGCGGGCGGTCGTGCCGGGGCGGAGCACGGGGGCGCGGTGCGAGGAGTGCGCGCGGCTGGACCGGGCGCACTCGGTGGCCGCCGACACGATCGCCGACGACCCACGCCCGTACCACGTATATCTGGCCTGGTTCGGCCCCGGGATGACCAAGGTCGGCATCACCGCCCTTGAGCGAGGCTCGGCACGCCTGCTGGAACAGGGGGCGGTCTGCTTCAGCTGGCTGGGCGTGGGTCCGCTGATGGCCGCGCGGCGCACGGAGGAACTGCTGCGGGCGGCCCTGCGGGTGCCGGACCGGATTCCGTACGCCGACAAGCGGGCGGTGCGGTCAGCGCTGCCGGGGTCGGCGGCGGAGCGTGCGGCCGAGGTGGAGGACCTGCACGCCCGGGCCGTGGCCCTTCCCGCCTGGCCGGAGTCACTCACCCGCGAGCCCTGCCGACCGGTCGACCACGCCGGGGTGTTCGGGCTGGCGGATCTGCCGGCCGCCGTCGGCCACGTGACCGAGCTCGTCGCGGGCGGGGTGGTGAGCGGGCGGTTGGCGGCGGCTGCGGGGCCGGATCTGCATGTGGGGACGGGCGGCGGGGTGGTCGTGGTCGACACGCGGTTGATGGCGGGCTGGGAACTGGTGCCGACGGGCGAAAGCGGGGAGGACGGCGAACTGACCATGCCGGTGCGGGGGTTCAGGGATCGCGAGGCGAGCGGGCAGGACGGGCTGTTCTGAACGGCGTCCCGTGCCGGGAGGGGCCCGGCATCACACCTGCCGCGGCTTGTGAAACCCCTTACCCCTCCGACGTGTTCACGTCCGTGCGCACCGGGATGGACACCGGGTACCGAGCGACTGCCGAGCGCGGCAGAGCTGGTGAGTCTCAGGTCCCCAAGGAGTTCCCAGGGACTGCCTGAGAGCCTCCTGTGCGTTTCTCAGGAAAATCACAGGTTGCAGAAAGCGTGTTCTCAGAGGCCGCCGATTAGGTGTCCACCATGACCACGACCTCGCCCCAGGGGCGCACCGAACTGCTGAGGCCGGACGGGAGCCCCGTCCGAGTGCTTGTGGTGGACGACGAGATGTCGATCACCGAACTTCTGTCCATGGCCCTGCGTTACGAGGGCTGGCAGATCCGGAGTGCGGGGGATGGCACCGGTGCCATCCAGAGCGCGCGTGAGTTCCGGCCCGACGCCGTCGTCCTGGACATGATGCTGCCGGACATGGACGGGCTGACCGTCCTCGGGCGGCTGCGGCGGGAGCTTCCGGACGTGCCGGTGCTGTTCCTGACGGCCAAGGACGCGGTGGAGGACCGTATCGCCGGGCTCACCGCCGGAGGCGACGACTACGTCACCAAGCCGTTCAGCCTGGAGGAGGTCGTCGCCCGGCTGCGCGGCCTCATCCGTCGTTCCGGCGCCGCCGACCGGCGCTCCGAGTCCGTGCTGGTCGTCGGCGACCTCACCCTGGACGAGGACAGCCACGAGGTGTCGCGGGCCGGGGAGAACATCCACCTCACCGCCACCGAGTTCGAGCTGCTGCGCTTCCTCATGCGCAACCCGCGGCGCGTGCTCAGCAAGGCGCAGATCCTCGACCGGGTCTGGTCGTACGACTTCGGCGGACAGGCCAACGTCGTCGAGCTGTACATCTCCTACCTGCGCCGGAAGATCGACGCCGGTCGGGAGCCGATGATCCACACCCGGCGCGGCGCCGGTTATCTGATCAAGCCCGCGGCGTCATGAGCGGACGACGACGACCGCGTACGCAGAAGAGACGGGCGGGACAGCCGCGCACCCTGCGGACGCGGCTCGTCGTCGCGTCCGTCGTACTGATCGCGGTGGTGTGTGCGGTGATCGGCACCGTGACGACGCTCGCTCTGCGCTCGCATCTGTACGAACAGCTGGATGGTCAGCTCAACGAGGTCGCGGCTCGGGCGTCCGGCGCGTTCCGGCCTCCGGGCCAGCCCAAGGACGACGAGGCGCCCGACCAGGAGAGGAAGCCCAAGGCGGTCGTCCTGGAGGACTTCGTCGCCAAGGGGCCGCAGCCGAGCGGCACCATCGCGGCGAAGGTCCAGAACGGCTCTGTCACCGAAGCCCAGATCGGCGAAAAGACCACGGACGACAACGGCGTCCCGCAGATGAAGCCCGAGTCGCTCAGTGAGGCCGCGATGAAGGCGGTCGGCTCCGTTGCCCAGGACGCCAAGAAGCACACCGTCGACATCCCCGGCTACGGCGAATACCGCGTCCAGTACGCCAGCGGCCCCAACGGCGCCTACTACGTCGCCATCCCGACCGCGGACGTCGACAACACCCTCAACACCCTCATCCTCATCGAGGCCAGTGTCACCGCCGCCGCCCTGGTCGCGGCCGGTATCGCGGGCACGGTGATCGTCGGCGTAGCCACCCGCCCCCTCCGCCGGGTCGCCGCCACCGCCACCCGCGTCTCCGAACTCCCCCTCCATACCGGCGAGGTCAACCTCAGCGAACGCGTCCCCGCGACCGAGACCGACCCGCACACCGAGGTCGGCCAGGTCGGCGCCGCGCTCAACCGCATGCTGAACCACGTCCACGGCGCCCTGCACTCGCGCCAGCAGAGCGAGATGCGGGTGCGGCAGTTCGTCGCCGACGCCAGCCATGAGCTGAGGACGCCGCTCGCCTCCATCCGCGGGTACGCCGAGCTGACCAGACGCGGCAGGGAAGAGGTCGGTCCCGACACGCGGCACGCGCTCGGCCGTATCGAGTCCGAGGCGGGGCGCATGACCCTCCTCGTCGAGGATCTCCTCCTGCTCGCCCGGCTGGACGCCGGGCGGCCCCTGCAGTTCGAGCAGACCGACCTCATCCCACTCGTCGTGGACACCATCAGCGACGCCCGCGCGGCCGGCATGGACCACAACTGGCGCCTCGACCTGCCCGACGAGCCCGCGCTCGTGTCGGCGGACGCGGCCCGCCTGCAACAGGTCCTCGTCAATCTGCTCGGCAACGCCCGCAACCACACCCCACCGGGTACGACCGTGACTGCCCGTGTCCAGCGACGGGGCCCGTGGATGTGCGTGGACGTCGAGGACAACGGCCAGGGCATCCCGTCCGATCTGCTCCCGCACGTCTTCGAGAGGTTCGCGCGCGGCGACTCCGCGCGCTCCCGTACCACCGGCTCGACGGGCCTCGGCCTCGCGATCGTGCAGGCCGTGGCGACCGCGCACGGCGGTGCCGTGACCGTCGACAGCGTGCCCGGGCGCACCGTCTTCACGGTGCATCTGCCCGCTCTCCCGACGCCGCCGAGCCCCGAAATGAGCTGGCAACAGCACTCACAGGCACAGCACAGTGCCACCACATGGGCGGAACAGGGCGCCTGACAAAAGTCGGTGTCATGCGAACCGACTCTTCTCCCGGCACCCTGCCGGCGCGGGAGCACCTCCCGGCCGGCGACGCCGGTACGCCTGTCCTGGACGTAGTGATCCCCGTCTTCAACGAGGAGAAGGACCTCCAGCCGTGTGTGCTGAGACTGCATGATCACCTCAAGCGCACCTTCCCGTACGCGTTCCGCATCACGATCGCGGACAACGCGTCGACGGACACCACCCCCCAGGTCTCCCGGCGGCTGGAGGCGGAGTTCCCGGAGGTCAAGGCCGTCCGGCTGGAGCAGAAGGGCCGCGGCCGGGCGCTGCGGACCGTCTGGTCCGCCTCGGACGCCCCGATCCTCGCCTACATGGACGTGGACCTCTCCACCGACCTCAACGCCCTGCTGCCGCTGGTGGCGCCCCTGATCTCCGGTCACTCGGACCTGGCGATCGGCTCCCGGCTCAGCCGGAGCTCGCGCGTGGTGCGCGGCGCCAAGCGGGAGTTCATCAGCCGCACGTACAACCTCATCCTGCGCGGCTCGCTGCAGGCCCGTTTCTCGGACGCGCAGTGCGGCTTCAAGGCGATACGCCGCGATGTCGCCCAGGCGCTGCTGCCGCTGATCGAGGACACGGGCTGGTTCTTCGACACCGAGATGCTGGTGCTGGCCGAGCGCGCGGGCCTGCGCATCCACGAGGTGCCGGTCGACTGGGTCGACGACCCCGACTCGACGGTGCACATCGTGAAGACGGCGACCGACGACCTCAAGGGCGTGTGGCGGGTGGGCAGGGCCCTGGCGACCGGCTCGCTGTCGCTGGACCGGCTCACCCGGCCCTTCGGCGACGACCCGCGCGACCGCGAGATCAAGGACGTACCCAAGGGCCTGGCCCGCCAACTCGTCGGCTTCTGCGTCGTCGGCGGCCTGTCCACCCTCTTCTACCTCCTCCTCTACAGCGGCTTCCGCGTCTTCACCGGCTCGCAAGTGGCCAACGCGCTCGCCCTGCTGGTCTCCGCGATCGCCAACACGGCTGCCAACCGGCGCCTCACCTTCGGAGTGCGCGGCCGGGGCGGTGCCGTCCGGCACCAGGCGCAGGGCCTGGTCGTCTTCGGTATCGGCCTCGCCCTGACCAGCGGTTCGCTGGCCGCCCTGAACGCGGCGAGCAGCGACCCGGGCCACTCCACCGAACTCGCCGTCCTGATCGCCGCCAACCTCGCGGCGACAGTGCTGCGTTTCCTGCTCTTCAGGGCGTGGGTGTTCCCGGACCGACGGGACGCCGACGCGACGACGAACGCCTCGCGCACCCCGGTCCCCAAGGCGTCCTCCGCGACGTACTCCACGGTGGGCGCCGGCTCCATGGCTCAGCCCGCCCACCACGGTCCGCTCCCGCAGCGCCCGGTGACCCAGGGCGCTCCCCACCACCCGTTCGACACCACTCAGTTCCGCGCCGGTGAAGCCGCGGACGGCAGCTGGCGGGACGCCACCATGCAGTTGCAGCCGGTGCGCCCGCACGACACCGACTCCAGGGACATGCGATGACCGTTCACTACGACCAGCAGACCCACGACCACGGCAGAGACGCGAGCCCCGCCACCTGGGGCCCTCCCCCGCCCCCGTCCGCCGCAGCGGCGGACGGGGGCAGTGAACCCGAGCAGCCCTTCGTACGGCGCCTGTGGCGCGGCCGCCCCGAGGACCCGCGCTGGGCCCGCCCGGCCTTCCTCGGCCTCCTCCTCGCCACCCTCGTCCTCTACCTCTACAACCTGAGCGCCTCCGGTTACGCCAACTCCTTCTACTCGGCGGCCGTCCAGGCCGGCAGCCAGTCCTGGAAGGCCCTCTTCTTCGGCTCGCTGGACGCGGCCAACGCCATCACCGTCGACAAGCCCCCGGCGTCCCTGTGGCCGATGGCCCTGTCGGTGCGGCTCTTCGGCCTCAGCTCGTGGGCGATCCTGCTCCCCGAGGTCCTGATGGGCGTCGGCACGGTGGCCGTCGTCCACGCGGCCGTACGCCGCCGGTTCAGCCCCGCGGCCGGCCTGATCTCGGGCGCGGTGCTCGCGCTCACCCCCGTCGCGGCGCTGATGTTCCGGTTCAACAACCCGGACGCGATGCTGGCCCTGCTGATGGCCGTGGCCTGCTACTTCGTCATCCGGGCTCTGGAGGACGGCCGTACGAAGTGGCTGGTGTGGGCCGGTGTCGCCATCGGGTTCGCGTTCCTCGCCAAGACCCTGCAGGCCTTCCTGATCCTGCCGCCGCTCGCGATCGTGTACGCGGTCTGCGCGCCGGTGTCGGTGAAGAAGCGGATCGGTCAGCTCGCCGCGGGCCTGGTCGCGATCGTCGTCTCCGGCGGCTGGTGGGTCGCGATCGTCGAGCTGTGGCCCGCTTCCTCCCGCCCGTACATCGGCGGCTCGCAGAACAACTCCTTCCTCGAACTGACCTTCGGCTACAACGGCCTGGGCCGGCTCAACGGTGAGGAGACCGGCAGCGTCGGCGGCGGTGGGGGAGGCAACGGCGGCGGCAACTGGGGCGAGACAGGCTGGGACCGGCTCTTCAGCTCCAGCATCGGCGGCCAGATCTCCTGGCTGCTCCCGGCCGCGCTGATCCTGCTGATCGCGGCCCTGGTGGCCACCCGCAAGGCGCGCCGTACGTCCGTGACGCGCGGCTCGTTCCTCGTCTGGGGCGGCGCGCTGATCACGACCATGCTGGTCTTCAGCTATATGCAGGGCATCTTCCACGAGTACTACACGGTGGCCCTCGCCCCCTACATCGCCCCGCTGATCGGCATGGGCGCGGCGCTGCTCTGGGAGAAGCGCGACAAGGCGTGGGCGTCACTGACCCTGGCGGCCGCGATGACGGCCACCGCGGTCTGGGGCTACGTCCTGCTCAACCGCTCCTCCGACTACCTGCCCTGGCTGAGGTGGCTGGTCCTGGCCGGCGGACTGGCCGCCGCGCTTGGCCTGATCTTCGCCGGCAGGCTGGGCCGTCAACTGACCATGGGCGTCGTCGGACTGGGCCTCGTCGCCGCGCTGGCCGGCCCGACCGCGTACACCCTCACCACGGTGAACGAGGGTCACACCGGCTCGATCGTCACCGCGGGACCCGCTGTCTCGGGCGGCCGTGGCGGTGGCCCCGGCGGTGGCGGCGGCATGGGAGGCGGCCCCGGCGGGGGCGGCGTGCCCGGCCAGAACCGGCAGGGCCAGGGCCAGAACAACCAGCAGGGCGGCCAGAACCAGAACCAGCAGAACGGCAACGGCTTCCCCGGCGGCGGTATGCCGGGCCAGGGGCAGCAGAACGGCAACGGCAACACCCAGGGCCGGCAGGGCCAGAACCAGCAACAGGGCGGCCCCGGCGGCCAGACCGGTGACGGCGGCGGCATGGGCGGTGGCGGCGTGGGCGGCCTGCTCAACGGCGCCAGCGTCAGCGACGAGGCCAAGGAACTGCTGGAGAAGAACGCGAGTGACTACACCTGGGTGGCCGCGGCCATCGGCGCCCAGAACGCCGCGAGTTACCAGCTCTCCACCGGCGACCCGGTGATGGCGATCGGCGGCTTCAACGGCACCGACCCGTCCCCGACACTGGCGGAGTTCAAGAAGTACGTGACGGAAGGCAAGATCCACTACTTCATCTCGAGCGGCTCCGGCGGGGGCATGGGCGGCAGCAGCAGCGGCACGTCCTCGCAGATCACCGAGTGGGTCGAGGCCAACTTCAAGCAGGTGACGGTCGGCTCGTCGACGTTCTACGACCTGACGCAGCAGACCAGCAGCTGACGGTTCACGAGAGGAAGGGCGTGCGGCCGCCGAGGCCGTACGCCCTTCCGGCTTTCCCGGCTTTCCCGGCCTCTCCGTACGGCGGAATCTCGCGTTGTACGGTGTATGGGATTTATTCTACGCTGTACAGCATGACGACGTCCCCCCAGGAACAGGCCCCGGCCCAGCCTCAGCTCGCGGCGCCGGGCGGCCACCCGCAGCGCTGGCTGATCCTCGGTGTCCTGTGCGTCGCGGTGCTCACCGTGGTGCTCGACAACACCGTCCTCAACGTGGCCATCCCCTCGCTCACCCGCGAACTGGGCGCCGCCACCTCGGACATCCAGTGGATGATCAATGCCTATTCGCTCGTGCAGTCGGGCCTGCTGCTCACGGCGGGCAGCGCGGCCGACCGCTACGGCCGCAAGAAGATGCTGGCCGCGGGCCTGGCCCTGTTCGGTGCCGGCTCGCTCGTGGCCGGCCTCGCCGACTCCACGGGCCAGCTGATCGCGGCGCGCGCCGGGATGGGCGTCGGCGGCGCGCTGCTGATGACCACCGTCCTGGCGGTGGCCATACAGATCTTCACGCCGGAGGAACAGCCGAAGGCGATCGGCATCTGGGCCGCGGTGAACTCACTGGGCTTCGCGACCGGCCCGCTCCTGGGCGGCTTCATGCTGGACCACTTCTGGTGGGGTGCGATCTTCCTGATCAACATTCCGGTCGCGGTGCTCGCCCTGGTGGCGGTCATGGTGCTCGTCCCGGAGTCGAAGAACCCGCGGGGCGACCGCCCCGACCTGGTGGGCGCCGTGCTCTCCACGATCGGCATGGTCTCCCTGGTCTACGCGATCATCACCGGGCCCGAACACGGCTGGGCGTCGGGCCGCGTCCTGGTGACGGCGGCCGTGGCCATCCTCGTGCTGGCCGCCTTCGCGTACTGGGAGAGCCGGATCCCGTACCCCATGATCGACATACACTTCTTCCGGAACCGGCAGTTCACGGGCGCGGTCTCGGGCGGGGTCCTCATCACCTTCGGCATGGGCGGATCGCTCTTCCTGCTCACCCAGCACATGCAGTTCGTGCTCGGCTACGAGCCCCTGGAGGCCGGGCTGCGCACGGCGCCGCTCGCCCTGATGATCGTGGCGCTGAACTTCACCGGCGTGGCGGCGAAGTGGTCGGCCCGGCTGGGGAACCCGCTCGCCATCGGGTTCGGCATGGCGGTCATGGCGGCCGGCCTGGCCTCCATCGCCACGATGGCCTCGGGCGGTTACGCGGGCACGCTGCTGGGGCTGGTACTCATCGGCACCGGTGCGGCCGTCGCCAGTCCGGCCATGTCACACGCGATCATGAGCGCGATTCCGCCGGAGAAGGCGGGGGTCGGCGGGGGAATCAACGGCACGGTGGCGGAGTTCGGCACCGGGTTGGGCGTCGCCGTGCTGGGCGCTCTGCTCAACTCGCGGTTCACGGCGCTGATTCCGGTGGCCGCGACGTCCCTTCCGGCGGCGTTGGCGGCTGCGGGGTCGGCCGAGGAGAAGGCGGAGATCACGGACGCGTTCTCCTCCGGGCTGGAGAGCAGTCTGCTCGTGGGGGCGTTGGCCGTGTTGCTCGGGGGGTTGGTCGCGTGGGCGTTGCTTCGGCGTGCTGAGCGGGCAGAGTTCGCCTGAGAGCTCGGGACACAGGGCTGTGGGCGACTGCGTTCGTCGTGGCTGATCGCGCCCACGCGGCGGAGCCGCAAGCTGCACAGCCCCGCGCCCCTTCGGGGCGTTGCCGCCTAGCATCTTGATCAGTGACGGAGTCGAGGAAGGTGCGCCATGGTGAGGGCAGCCGGGCAGTCCGCGCGGACCAGCGTCTGGCTGGAGGGCAAGGAACGTCGTGGCGGACGTGGCGGCGGGCAGCCCTCCGGCCTGGACCGGGACCGGATCACCGAGGTGACCATTCGGCTGCTGGACGCGGACGGGCTGGCCAAGTTCTCCATGCGGCGGCTGGCCGCCGAGCTGAACGTGACCGCGATGTCCGTGTACTGGTACGTCGACACCAAGGACGACCTCCTCGAACTCGCCCTGGATGCCGCGTTCGGCGAACTGACCCTGCCCGACCCGGAGGCCGACGAGGACTGGCGCGACCAACTGCGCGCGCTGGCCCGTGAATACCGCGGCCTGCTGGTCCGGCACCCGTGGCTGTCGCCGCTGATCGGCACGTACGTCAACATCGGCCCCAACAGCCTCGCCTTCTCCCGCCAGGTCCAGCGGATCATCCGCAGGACCGGCCTCCCGGCGCACGGACTGGTCGCGGCCATCTCCGCCGTCTTCCAGTTCGTGTACGGCTTCGGCACGATCGAGGGCCATTTCATCGCCCGCAGCGCGGCGTTCGGGATGACCCCGGACGTCTATTTCCGGCACGCCATGAGCACGGTCACCCAGGCCCCGGAGGCCGCCGACATCGTCCAGGAGTCCGCGGAACTCATGGAGGCCCGGGGCGGCGACACGGTGCAGGAGATGTGGGAGAGGGACTTCGGCTTCGCCCTGGACCTGCTGGTGGCAGGCATCGAGGCCATGGTGGCGCGAAGCGCCCCACAGCCGCCTACCCCTTAGGCGCCGCCCTCGACAAGCCGCGCGGGAAACCCACCCGTCGCCACCGGCCCCCACTTCTCAGGCGTCACCCGAATGATCGACTTCCCCTGCTTCAGCATCGCCGCCCGGTACTCGCCCCAGTCCGGATGCTCCCCGGCGATGTTCCGGTAGTACTCGACCAGCGGTTCCACGGACTCCGGCGAGTCGATGACCTCGGCGGAACCGTCGATCTGCACCCACGGCCCGTTCCAGTCGTCACTCAGCACGAGCAGGCTGACCCGCTGGTCCCGCTTGGCATTGCGCGTCTTGGCCCGCTCGGGATACGTGGACACCACGACCCGCCCCGAGTCGTCGACCCCGCAGGTCAGCGGCGAGGCCTGCGGGCTGCCGTCGGCCCGCCGGGTCAGCAGGACGGCGCGATGGCGTGGCCGTACGAAGTCGAGCAGCTCTTCGAGTGAGACGCGGGTGTTGGTCGCGATGTTCGGTGCCATGGAACGCAGCCTAGGGGCCGACGGGCCCCTTCAGCCTGACCCTGCCGTGCTTACGCTTGCGGCAGTGTCCCGCCCTGTATCGCCTGGATGTCCAGCTCGACCTTGAGCGTCGTACCGATGGCCGCGATCCCCGCCTGCACGACCTGGTTGTAGTTCATGGCGAAGTCGTCCCGGTGCAGCTCGGCCGTCGCGCGGAACGCGGCCCGCGTCCCGCCCCACGGGTCGGCGCCGGTGCCGAGGTAGGCCAGGTCCAGGTCGACGGGCCGTACGACACCGTGCATGGTCAGCTCACCGTGCACCGTCCAGCGGTCGGTGCCCGCGGCAGCCGTGACTCCCGTCGAGCGGTACGTGATCTCGGGGTACTTCTCCACATCCAGGAAGTCCGGCGACTTCAGATGCCCGTCCCGCATGCCGTTCCCCGTGTCGATCGAGTCGGCCCGGATCACGGTCTCCACGCGGGACTTGGTGATGTCGTCCGGCGCGATCTCGATGGCGCCGGAGAACTGGGTGAACCGGCCGTGCACGCTGGAGATCCCCAGGTGCTGGGCCACCGCGGCGACGCTCGAGTGGGCCGGGTCGACGGTCCACGGTCCGGGCGGCGGCAGTTCCGTGCCGCCCTGCCGGGCCAGCGTCACCGTGCCGACCTCGGCGCGGCCGCTCGCGGTGACGATCGCGCTCGCGGCGGCGGGGGCGTAGCCGACGGCGGTGACGATGACGGTGTACGCCCCCGGAGCCAGCGGGTTCGCGTCCCGTACGGCCCCTTCCGCGTCCGCCTCCAGGCGCAGCACCTGCGTTCCGGTCGTGTCCGTCACCGTGACGACCGCGTGCGACACGGCCCACCCGTCCCGGGTACGGATCCTCGCGGTCAGTCCCATCTCACGTACTCCTCAGAAGGTCTCAAGAAGAACCGGCCCGCGGCGGCGGCGCACCTCCGCTCAGAGCGCGCCGACACCACGGGCCGGGGTCCCACTACTCGCCGGGGTGGGCGAGTTCGATGTCGTGGTCGTCGGTGCCGGGGCCGGTCACCGTCAGGGCGGTCGCCACCGGCGGGTAGCCCGTCGCGATGACCGTGTACTCGCCGCCGTCCAGGTCGGTGAAGGCGTACGCCCCGTCCGTCCCGGTGGTGGCGGTGCCCACGACGTTGCCGGCCGCGTCGACCAGGGTCACGCGGGCGTCGGCCAGCGGTCCGTGCGGCGCCCGTACGACGCCCTGGACCTGCGCGCCGGCCTCCAGGTCGACCTCGACCCGGGTGACCCCGGTGCCGCCGATCTCGACGGGCAGGGCGCGCGGCCGGTATCCGGCGGCGTTCACCGCGACGGTCACGGCACCCGGGACCAGCTCGGCGAAGCTGAACTCGCCCTGCTCGCCGGTGGCCGCAGTGGCCAGGAGATCGCCGCGCACATCGGTGACGATCACCATCGCGTCCTTGACGGCCAGCGCGCTCCCCGCGGCCCGGACCACTCCGGTCAGGCCACTGGTGCCGCTGAGCAGGATGTCGTACGCCACCGGTTCGTCGCCGCCCACGACGATCGTGGAGGCCTGCGGCTGGAAGCCGTCGGCGGAGGCGATCAGGACGTAGGAGCCCGCGCCCGGCGCGTCGACCGCGTACGAGCCGTCGGCCTGCGCCACCGAGCGGCCCAGCTGGCGCCCGGCCAGGGAGATCAGCGTGACGGCGGCCTGCGGCACCGGCGCGCTCTCCGCGCCCCGCACGAAGCCGCGGACCGGGACGCCGCCGGACGACGCACCGCCGGACTCCTCGGCACGCGCCACCGTGGCGACGGCGGCGAGCTTCTGGGTGCCGTCGGGAGCGGCCTCCGTGTCGGAGGAGGCGGTGGCCCAGCTCGGGACCCGCTCCTGCGCGGCGGCCGGCGCGGCGGCCTCGGCGGGCTCCGGCGTCGCGGGCTCGGCGCCCTCGGCGGCCTGGGCCAGGGCGCCCTTGGTCTTCAACGGGACCTCCTTGATGAACAGGGCGAACAGCAGGGCGAGGAAGGCGATCGGCGCGGCGTACAGGAAGACGTCCGCGACGCCGTGGCCGTACGCGCTCTCGATGACCGTGCGCACCGGTCCGGGCAGCGCGTCGAGGTCGGGGATCTCGCCGTGGCCGCTGCCGGAGCCCCGCACGCCGAGCTTGGTCATGCCCTCCTCGGCGTAGTGGGTGATGCGGTGGCTGAGGACCGCGCCGAGCGCCGAGACGCCCATCGCGCCGCCGAGGGAGCGGAAGAAGTTCACGACCGAGCTGGCGACGCCCAGGTCGCTCGGGGCCACCTGGTTCTGCGTGGCCAGGACGAGGTTCTGCATCATCATGCCGACGCCGAGACCGAGCAGAGCCATGAAGATCGCGACGTGCCAGTACTCGGTGTCGTAGCGGATCGTGCCCAGCAGTCCGAGGCCCGCCGTCACCAGCACACCGCCGGCCAGCAGCCACGCCTTCCAGCGGCCGGTGCGGGTGATGACCTGGCCGGAGACGGTCGAGGAGACGAACAGGCCCACGATCATCGGGATCGTCAGGACACCGGACATGGTCGGCGACTCGTTGCGGGCCAGCTGGAAGTACTGGCTGAAGAAGATCGTGCCCGCGAACATCGCGATGCCGACGAACAGGGAGGCCAGCGAGGCGAGCGTGATGGTGCGGTTGCGGAACAGCCGCAGCGGGATGATCGGCTCGCTCGCCTTGGACTCCACGAAGATGAAGATCAGCAGCAGCGCGAGCGCGCCGCCGGTCATCGCGTACGTCTGCCAGGACACCCAGTCGTACTTGTCACCGGCGAAGGTCACCCAGACCAGCAGCAGGCAGACGGCGGCGGTGATGAAGAGCGCGCCCGCCCAGTCGACCTTGACCTTCCGCCTGACGACCGGGAGGTGCAGGGTGCGCTGCAGCACGATCAGGGCGACGACGGCGAAGGGCACGCCGACGTAGAAGCACCAGCGCCAGCCGAGCCAGTCGGTGTCGGTGATGACGCCGCCGATCAGCGGGCCGCCGACCATCGCGGTCGCGAAGGTGGCGCCGAGGTAGCCGTTGTACCGGCCGCGCTCACGCGGGGAGATCATCGCGGCCAGGATGATCTGGGCCAGCGAGGACAGACCGCCCATGCCGATGCCCTGCACCGCGCGGAACGTGATGAGCATGGCCGGGTTCTGCGACAGACCGGCCAGCGCGGAGCCGGCCACGAAGATCACGAGGGCCAGCTGTATGAGGAGCTTCTTGGAGAAGAGGTCGGCGAGCTTGCCCCACAGCGGGGTGGACGCGGTCATCGCCAGCAGCGACGCGGTGACCACCCAGGTGTAGGCGCTCTGGCCGCCGCCGAGGTCCTTGATGATGTCGGGCAGGGCGTTGGAGACGATCGTCGACGACAGGATCGCGACGAACATGCCGAGCAGCAGCCCGGTCAGTGCCTCCATGATCTGCCGGTGCGACATCGGGGCGCCGTCGGCGGAGGCACCTGCTGAGTGCTTGGCGTGCGCCCGCACACCGGATGGTGTGGTCGTTGCCATGAAATTCCTTTTCCTACTGGGTGATCGCGGGTGTACGGGGGGACTCGTCGAAGGACGACCTCAGCCGCGCCATGAGCCGGGTGAGCTGGGCGACCTCGTCATCGGTCCAGTCGCTCAGGCGCTCGGCGAGCATCTGCGTGGTGCACCGCGAGAGCCGGTCCACCTGTGCCAGGCCCTCGGGCGTCAGGCGCAGGATGCGTGAGCGCTTGTCCGCCGGGTCGGCGGACCGTTCGATCCAGCCGCGCTCCACGATGTGGGCGACATGGCGACTGGTGACCGACATGTCCACGGCCAACAACTCCGCGAGCTTGCTCATGCGCATGTCGCCGTGGCGGTTCAGCAACGTCAGGACGGCGGCGGAGCCGGCGGGACAGTCGGACGGCAGCACCCGCCCCATCTCCCGCTTCACGGCGCCGAAGGCGCTGAACTGACGGACCAGCTCCTCGTACTGCGCCTGCTCGGCCATCACACCTCCGTCATTTGTTGCTTAGGGCAACCATAGAAGCCGTTGGTTGCTACAGGCAAACAAAGAGGGTGGCCGGGCCGCAAAAACTTGGCAAAGGCAAGTATTGCGACCGTAAATGTGCAGGTCGGGTGGGTCCTGTGACCCCCTGTGCAGGGCGGCAGCCCCCACTTGGGCCGAACGCGCGGATTCGCTAGGGTCTCAGGCCATGGCTAACACCCAGGGCCCCCAGGGCAACCACGACCCCGCAGGCAACACCCAGATGTTCCGCGCGTTCGTCGACGAGGGCCCGCAGGGCGGTCGGCAGCAGGCGGCTTCGAGCGGTCCCCGCATCGGCCTGATCGTCGGCGTGATCGCCGCCGTGGCGATCGTGGCGGCGGTGGCCTGGCTGGCGCTCAAGTAGGCATTGCCGGGTTCACTTCCACCGGACGGAGACGTCCTGCGTCTCGATGTGCATGCCGAGCGGCACCCGCCAGGACTCGACGCACACCGTCCAGCTCTTCTCCTCGCGTGCGCCGGCCTTGATCGGCGCCGGGAGCTCCTGCGTCGACTCGATCGTCGCCCAGTCGATGCCGAGTGCGCCGATGACGTGGGTGCCGAAGGTGACGGTGCCCGAACGCACGGCTGTACCGCCCGAGTTGTGGAAGTCGAGCGCCACCTTCTCGCACCAGCGCTTGTCGGCGGGCTCCCGTACGGGATCGCTCACGGTCAGCTTCGCGGGCGAGGGAATGGTCGCGGGCGTCGAGGGTGCGGGTGAACTGCCGGGCGGGCCGGTCGGGTCGGTGGGCGTGACCGCGCGTCCGGGGGTTTCACCCGGGAGGTGGTTGGGACTCTCCGTTACTCGGCGCTCTGCCCCTCGGGCGGCCGTCGGCTCCTGACTCCCGCCCTGACCAGGGGAGTTACTGCCACTCTCACCCCTGCCGCCGCTGTTGTCCCCGCCCTGCCCGGCCTCGCCGCCCTTCGGCCCGTCGAGCGGCACCAGCGTCACCTCGCCCGTCGGCGCGGCAGCCGTACCGGAGACGCGGGGCGGGCCGCCCGCCGCGCCTGTCGCGACGTATCCGTCACCGCCTCCATCGCCGCCGCACGCGCCCAGCGCCCCGCCCAGGCAGACGACGGCCGCCGAAGCACCGATCACGGCGCGCCGACGGCCAGGTGTCGAGGTCGTCCATATTCGGCGAAGCATCGGGCCATGGTGGCTGACGCTCCGTCAAATATGAAGGGCACAGCAGGGGTCAGTCGGAGATGAGGCCTTCGCGCAGCTGCGCCAGGGTCCGGGTCAGCAGCCGGGAGACGTGCATCTGGGAGATGCCGACCTCCTCGCCGATCTGCGACTGGGTCATGTTCGCGAAGAAGCGGAGCATGATGATCCGGCGCTCACGGGGCGGCAGTTTGGCCAGCAGCGGCTTGAGGGACTCGCGGTACTCGACGCCCTCCAGCGCGGTGTCCTCGTACCCGAGCCGGTCGGCCAGGGAGCCCTCGCCGCCGTCGTCCTCCGGGGCCGGGGAGTCCAGCGAGGAGGCGGTGTACGCGTTGCCGACCGCGAGGCCGTCGACGACGTCCTCCTCGGACACGCCCAGCACGGCGGCGAGTTCGGTCACCGTCGGGGAGCGGTCCAGCTTCTGGGAGAGCTCGTCGCTGGCCTTGGTGAGGGCGAGGCGCAGCTCCTGGAGCCGGCGCGGCACGCGGACCGACCACGAGGTGTCGCGGAAGAACCGCTTGATCTCGCCGACCACCGTCGGCATCGCGAACGTCGGGAACTCCACGCCGCGTTCGCAGTCGAAGCGGTCGATCGCCTTGATCAGGCCGATGGTGCCGACCTGGACGATGTCCTCCATCGGCTCGTTGCGCGAGCGGAAGCGGGCGGCCGCGTAGCGCACCAGCGGGAGGTTGAGCTCGATCAGCGTGTCCCGGACGTACGCGCGTTCGGGGCTGTGCTCGTCCAGTGCGGCGAGCCGCAGGAACAGGGAGCGGGACAGGGTGCGGGTGTCGATGTCACCCGAGGCCGGTACGGCCGGGACATCGGTTGCCGGGAGGGCCTGGGCCGGGACGGCCTCCAGAGCCGTGACGTCGTCGAGAACGGCGTCGGGCGCGGACTCGCTCTTTGTGAGCGTGAGCACCTTCGAGCTGCCCTGGTCTGCGGACATGCCACCCCCTTTGGGTCGCGGGACGGTATGGCGAACGCTCCGAACGAGGAACGCCAGCCTTCACCTGAATACCGGAGCCGAAGCCACGGCAAACGCGCTTCCCGAAGAATGTCACATGTCGGCAACACGCTGTAGTGACATGTCGACATGTGAGACTTGAATCCGCCCTGGATAAAGGGGGTCTGACGGTCTTTCAACAGAGAACTGTCGGGATCCGCCCTGGTGAGCGATTCGCTCGCGACGGTGACGACTCGATCCTGCTTGCGGTTACGCGTCGATCCGGTTCGCCGAACGCAGCCGCTGGAAGCTACGCGCGAGTAGCCTCGAAACGTGCATCTGGGAGACCCCGAGTTCCGCACTGATTTGCGATTGGGTGAGGTTGCTGTAGTACCGCAGAAGAAGGATTCGCTGCTCGCGCTCGGGGAGTTGGACCAGCAGATGCCGCACGAGGTCCCGGTGCTCCACGCCGTCCAGGGCCGGGTCCTCGTAGCCGAGGCGGTCCAGCAGCCCGGGCAGCCCGTCGCCCTCCTGCGCGGCCTCCAGCGAGGTGGCGTGGTACGACCGGCCGGCCTCGATGCAGGACAGCACCTCGTCCTCGGTGATGCGCAGCCGCTCGGCGATCTCGGCGGTGGTGGGGGTGCGCCCGAAGGCGGTGGTGAGGTCCTCGGTCGCGCTGTTGACCTGGACCCACAGCTCGTGCAGCCGGCGCGGTACGTGGACCGTGCGGACGTTGTCGCGGAAGTACCGCTTGATCTCGCCGACGACGGTCGGCATGGCGAACGTCGGGAACTGCACGCCCCGCTCCGGGTCGAAGCGGTCGATGGCGTTGATGAGCCCGATCGTGCCGACCTGGATCACGTCCTCCATCGGCTCGTTGCGGGAGCGGAAGCGGGCGGCCGCGTAGCGCACGAGCGGGAGGTTGGCCTCGATGAGCGCCCCACGCACGCGGTTGTGCTCCGGCGTGCCCGGCTTCAGGTCCTTGAGCTCCCCGAAGAGCACCTGTGTCAGCGCTCGGGTGTCCGCACCGCGGCTGCGGGGCGGCGGGGACGCGGGGGTCTCCTCCTGGGTCGGGGCTTGAGGCGCAGTACTGGCCGGCACGGTCAACTCCACCTCGTGATCCATCAACTCATCCGTCAAAAGCGGTCATAGCATCACAAGACAGTTCATTGTGTTCAAGTACCGCATAATCCCGTGTTGGGGATGGAACGGTGCGCAAGACACGCGAAAGCCCCCCGCCGTTCCGGCGGAGGGCTGCGGGGGTTCCGTGCGGACCCGGGGGTCCGTGGCTCAGAATTCGTAGTCGGCGATCACCCAGGTGGCGAACTCCCGCCACAGGGTGACGCCCGCCTGGTGCTCGGGGTGCTCCGCGTACGCGCGCAGGGCGGCGGAGTCCTCGAAGGCGGAGTTGATGGCGAAGTCGTAGGCGATGGGGCGGTCGCTGATGTTCCAGCCGAGCTCCCAGTGCCGCAGCTCGGGGATCTTGCCCTCCAGCGAGCGGAAGGCCTCGACGCCCTCCACGACCCGCGGGTCGTCGCGCTCGACGCCCTCGTTGAGCTTGAAGAGGACCAGGTGGCGGATCATGAGTACTCCCTGCGGCAGGACCTAGCTGTCGCCACCGTTGGCGATCCACGTCATGAAGTCGCCGATGGCCTGGGCGGCGTCCGATATGCCCTCGAACCCTATCTGCACGTAGTCGGCGGCCTTGGCCGGGTCCGTGATGATCACGTAGAGCGCGAAGACCACGACCACGTAGACGGCGACCTTCTTCGAATTCACCGCCATCGCGGCCTCCCCTGTGGCTGCTGTTTTCTGACTGTGTCTGCTGCGCCGAATGAGTCGAAAGAGCCGAAAGGGCCCCGTGTTACCGGCGGTGAGTGTAACCTTCGCGCCTCTCGGGAGATCAACAGCACGAAGGGCCCCGTCTGATGACGGGGCCCTTCTTCAGCGGTAGCGGAGGGATTTGAACCCTCGGTGACTTGCGCCACACTCGCTTTCGAGGCGAGCTCCTTCGGCCGCTCGGACACGCTACCGAGGGAGACCTTACAGCACGCCCCGCCCTGCTCTGAAATCGGTATTCGCCGAGCTCGGATCACCGATCCCGGAAGAAGTCGGTGAGCTGCCGGGCGCATTCCTCGGCGAGCACGCCCTCGATCACCTCGGGCCGGTGATTGAGCCGCCGGTCGCGCACGACGTCCCACAGTGAGCCCGCCGCGCCGGCCTTCTCGTCCCGGGCGCCGTAGACGACCCGGTCCACCCGGGACTGCACGATCGCGCCGGCGCACATCGTGCAGGGCTCCAGCGTGACGACGAGCGTGCAGCCGTTCAGCCGCCACTCGCCGATCTGCCCGGCGGCCCTGCGGATCGCCAGGACCTCCGCGTGGGCGGTCGGATCGCCGGTCGCCTCCCGCTCGTTGTGGCCGACGCCGAGCACGGTCGTGCCGTCGGCGGACAGCACGACTGCGCCGACGGGGACGTCCCCGCCCCGCAGGGCCAGCTCGGCCTCGTCCAGGGCGAGCCGCATCGCGGCCCGCCAGCGGTCGCGTACGGGGTCGGGCACTTCGGATTCCTCAGGCACCTCGGGCTCCTCGGGTACCGACCCCGGGGCGAGCGAGGTCAGCGGACGGTCTCCAGCACCTCCGAGGCGCCCAGCGCCTCGGCGATCGCGCCCAGCGCGTCCTCGGCGTCCAGGGCCTTCAGTTCCTTCTCGCCGACGCCGAGGTCGTCGAGGATCTCGCTGTCGCCGACGGGGCTGTGCGAGACCGCGTCCGCGCTCCCGCCGTCCTCGTCGTCGTCGGAGTCGCCGTCGGGCTCTTCCGTGCCGTCGAGGTCCAGGGCATCCAGGTCGGCGCCGTCGTCGCCGGGCTCCCTGCCGAGCAGTTCGTCGGTGAGCAGGATCTCGCCGTAACTGCTGCGGGCAGCGGCGGCGGCGTCCGAGACGTAGATACGAGGGTCGTCCTCGCCGTCGATCCGGACGACGCCGAACCAGGCGTCCTCCTGCTCGATGAGCACCAGCACCGTGTCGTCCTCGGGCGAGGCTTCACGGGCCAGTTCGGCCAGGTCCGACAGGGTTTCCACATCGTCGAGCTCTGTGTCGCTCGCTTCCCACCCGTCTTCGGTGCGCGCGAGCAGTGCGGCGAAGTACACCGTGACTCTCCCACTGGTCATAGGCGTGCCGGTTGGGGGTCCCCCCGGCGGAGGTTGGGGCGGGGAGAGCTGTGCTCCGAGCCCACCCACTCGGAATCGTGGCAGAAACAAGGCGTTCTGGGGACGTCTTCGGCTCCCTGTGTCCGGCAGTTTTGATCGCGTCGTCCCGAGGGGGTCCGCGAGCATGTCCGTGAAGGACTCACCAGCACACTCGTTGCCGCCACGTGCGGATCGTACGCGGCTTTTCCAGGTGTCCACGCACGCCCACCGGGTCAACACCCCCGAAGGGCGCGGATCTTCCCCGGTGCGCCTACCAGCGGAACGTTCGCATGCGCATGGCGTGGCGCAGCCTGGCCGCCTTGGCGCGGCGTGGCTGGACGCGGTCCCGCAGCGCGCGGGCCTCGGCGAGCTCACGCAGGAACTGTGCCCGGCGGCGACGGCGCGCGGTGTCGGCTTCCTCCTGCGCGGTGTCCGCCGGGGACTCACGGTCAGGCATCGGCTCACCACCCCCGGTACGTCCCTCCCACTTTCCCTCCGATGGGCGGTTTGATGCCAGCGCAAGGGTTAAGTGATGGCCCCTGGGTTGCTGCGAGTGAGGACGCTGGGCATACCGGGCCCGGTTACTGTTGTGGACATGCGTCTCCACGTCGTCGACCACCCCCTGGTCGCCCACAAGCTCACCGCGCTGCGCGACCAGCGCACCGACTCCGCGACCTTCCGCCGGCTCGCCGACGAACTGGTCACCCTGCTCGCCTACGAGGCCACGCGGGACGTGCGCACCGAAGCGGTCGACATCACGACCCCGGTCACCGCCACCACCGGCGTCAAGCTCTCCTACCCGCGCCCCCTCGTGGTGCCGATCCTGCGCGCCGGCCTCGGCATGCTGGACGGCATGGTCCGGCTGCTGCCGACCGCCGAGGTGGGTTTCATGGGCATGATCCGCGACGAGGAGACGCTCCAGGCCTCCACGTACGCCACGCGCATGCCGGAGGACCTCTCGGGCCGTCAGGTCTACGTCCTGGACCCGATGCTCGCCACCGGCGGCACGCTGGTCGCGGCGATCCAGGAGCTCATCAAGCGCGGCGCCGACGATGTCACCGCCGTGGTGCTGCTGGCTGCCCCCGAGGGCGTCGAGCTCATGGAACGCGAGCTGGCGGGCACGCCGGTGACGGTCGTGACGGCCGCCGTCGACGACCACCTCAACGAGCTCGGGTACATCGTGCCGGGGCTCGGGGACGCAGGGGACCGCCTGTACGGCGCCGCCGAGTAGCCCGACCGGGCTGCCGGACAGGCTTCACGAGGCTGAGCGGCCCTACTGCCCTCAGCAGCTCTTCTTGCCGGTGGGCGTCGGCTCGGGGTTGGCCAGCGCGGCCAGCGCCTTGTCGGCGTCCGCCTTCTTCGTGAGCTCCTTGAAGCGATTGCCGATGATCAGGTCGACGGCCGGGCCCTTGCGCGCGGCGTCGGTGCGGCGCTCGGCGGTGCCGAGCTGGGTGCCGAGGACGGGCAGCGCGGTGTCCAGGGCCGAGGACGGGCCGAGCAGTATCCCGGTGCCCTTGACCTTCTTGTCGAACTCCTTGGCCGCGTTGCCCACGTCGCCGATCTTGAAGCCGCGCTTCTTCAGCTCGTCCGCGGTCTGCTTGGCGAGTCCGCTGCGGGTCGTCGCGTTGAAGACGTTGACGGTGATCTTGCCCGGCTTGGGCAGTGCCGCCGCGGGTGGGGCCGAGGGCGTCGCCCGGGACCCGCAGTCGGACTTCGGGCCGGCCGCCGAGGCCTTTCCGCCGTCGGTGAAGACATCGATGAGCTGCAGAGTGCCCCAGCCGATCATGCCTAGTACGGCGGCCGAGGCGACGGTGAGGACGACGAGCCTGCCGCGCCGCCGAGGACGGCGCATACGCGGGTACTTGTCCCCCTTGATCCGGTACTGGCCGCCCATGCCCGGGGGAGTCAGCATGCTCATGGGCGCAGCGTAGTGCGCCCGAGCGGCAATGCCTACTAGATGATCATTCGATGCTGCCCGGTCCAACCCGAAAGGGCCAACAAGTGACGCCGAGGGGCGCGCCGGCCCGGGTTCAGTCGAGTTCGAGGACGCGCGCGTGCAGCACCTGGCGCTGCTGCAGCGCCGCGCGCACCGCGCGGTGCAGACCGTCCTCCAGATACAGGTCGCCCTGCCACTTCACGACGTGCGCGAAGAGGTCGCCGTAGAACGTCGAGTCCTCGGCGAGCAGGGTTTCCAGATCGAGCTGGCCCTTGGTCGTCACGAGCTGATCGAGGCGGACCGGGCGCGGCGCGACGTCCGCCCACTGCCGGGTGCTTTCCCGGCCGTGGTCGGGGTACGGCCGGCCGTTTCCGATGCGCTTGAAGATCACACGGAAAGCCTACCGGTCAAGACCTTCCGGGCGCAGCCATGGCGACGCAGTGCGACGCTGGAAAAGCCGGGGCAAACGGAATGAAACGGCAAAGATCGAGACGGTGACGGCCAGATCGACGGGGAGGCGGAGTGCTGGGAGGGGTTGCTCCGAACGGGGGGTACGTCGGGATTTCGGTGGGCGGAGGTCTGGCATGAGTGAGCGAGACAGCAGGGCCAAGGGCGGCTCGGGGACCGTGTCGTCGGCCGGGGGGCCCGAGGTGCGGGGCAGTGCCGCCGCGCTGCCGCAGGAGGCCCTGGAGATCGCCGCCGGGTACGCCTTCGGTGGCCCCGCTCTCGATCTGGGCGCCCTGCTCTGGGACGGCCGGTGCCTGCCCGACGCGCAGGTCCGGGTGCCGCTGCCCATGCTGAACCGGCACGGCCTGGTCGCGGGCGCCACCGGCACCGGCAAGACCAAGACGCTGCAGCTGATCGCCGAGCAGCTGTCGGCGCAGGGGGTGCCGGTGTTCCTGGCGGACATCAAGGGCGACCTGTCCGGGGTCGTGGCGCCGGGGCAGTCGAACGACAAGGTGCGCTCGCGTGCCGCCGAGGTCCACCAGGACTGGGCGGCGACCGGCTTCCCCGCGGAGTTCTACGCCCTGGGCGGCATCGGCCACGGCATCCCCGTACGGGCCACGGTCACCAGCTTCGGCCCGGTCCTGCTGTCCAAGGTCCTCGGGCTCAACCGGACCCAGGAGCAGTCACTCGGCCTGATCTTCCACTACGCCGACACCAAGGGCCTGGAGCTGGTCGACCTCAAGGACCTCAGGGCGGTCGTCGCATTCCTGACCTCCGACGAGGGCAAGGGCGAGCTCAGGAACATCGGCGGGCTCTCGACCGCCACCGCCGGGGTGATCCTGCGGTCCCTGACCGCCTTCGAGGCGCAGGGCATGGCGGACTTCTTCGGGGAGCCGGAGTTCGACACGAGCGGGTTCCTGCGAACGGCACCGGACGGGCGGGGCGTCGTGTCGGTCCTCGAACTGGCCGCCGTGCGGGACAGACCGCAGCTGTTCTCGACCTTCCTGATGTGGCTTCTCGCGGACCTCTTCCATGACCTGCCCGAGGTCGGGGACGCCGACAGGCCGAAGCTCGTGTTCTTCTTCGACGAGGCGCATCTGCTGTTCGACGATGCGTCCAAGGCCTTCCTGGACTCGATCACGCAGACCGTGCGGCTGATTCGCTCGAAAGGAGTGGGCGTCTTCTTCGTGACACAGACGCCCAAGGACGTCCCCGCCGATGTGCTCGGCCAGCTCGGCAACCGCATCCAGCACGCACTGCGCGCCTTCACGCCGGACGATCAGAAGGCGCTCAAGGCCACGGTGAAGACCTTCCCCAACTCGGCGTACGACCTGGAGGAGCTCCTCACCGGCCTCGGCACCGGCGAGGCCGTGGTGACGGTGCTCAGCGAGAAGGGCGCCCCGACACCGGTCGCCGCGACCCGGCTGCGGGCCCCCGAGTCCCTGATGGGGCCGGTGGCGGCCGGCGCGCTGGAGCAGGCGGTGACGACGTCCGAGCTGTACGGCCGGTATGCACAGGCTGTGGACAGGGAGTCGGCGTACGAGCGGCTCCAGTCGCGTGGCGGCAAGGGCCCGGACGAGATCCGCGAGCCGCGCGGCGGGAAGGGGCCCGACGAGATCCGCGAGCCGACGGGGGCGGCGGACCGCGGGGCTCGGCAGCAGGAGCAGCCCTCCGTCGTCGAACAGGTCGTGGGCAGTGGCATGTTCAAGTCCCTGGCTCGGTCGGTCGGTACGCAGATCGGGCGGGAGATCACCCGTTCGCTGTTCGGCACGGCGCGGCGGAGGCGGTGACCCGGAGAAAGCCCGCCTCCGCCGCGACCGCGTCAGCCGCGCTCCCGGACCTTCGGGGGAAGCTGCGGCGTGGCCTTCTTCACCTGCGGTGTCGGCGTGTTGCGTTTGGCCTCGGCGCGCAGCAGGGCGCGCAGGACCGCGTAGTGGTCGGTGGGCATGACTGTGCTCCTTGCGTCGACTGACGGACCTCGTGGCTGGGGTCTGTCAGCAGCGCAGGACCACCGTGCGCAGGATGTGCGGGACGTACGGCTGCCCGGGCGGCGCGCAGGACCGAGGGGCCGGTGCGGCGCCGGGCGCCGGCCTCGGGGGCGGGGCCGGACGCGTCCGTACGGCGTTGCGCCGGTCGGCACGAGCCGGTGGCCGCAGGGCCGTGTCGAGGACGTCGTGCTCGGCGATCTCGCCGGATACGCCGGCCACGACGGGGAGGGCGTGCGCCTGGGCGTGCGCGCCCGGCACCAGCAACGCGAGCAGCAGCACGAGTACCCGCAGCCAGGCGCGGCTGCGCGAGGGGCGTCGTGCGGTACTCGCGGTACTCACGGAAGGTCATCTCCCCGGGGGCCGTACGGCGTTCATCCCGTTCGGCGTGAGATACGCCCGCACGGCGTACTGGTCAGCGGCGCGTATCACAGCTCGTGCGGGACCTGGCGCGCCCGCTGCCGCATCCGGAATCCGATGACGATCTCGACGACACCGACCGCCACCAGCCAGCACCCGCCCAGCAGCATCAGTACGGTGACCGACTCGATCGGGGAGTCGATCAGCACGATTCCGCCGAGGATGGTGACGACGCCGAGGAAGATCTGCCAGCCGCGGGCCGGCATGGATTTGTCGGAGGCGGCGGCCAGCGTCTGGGTGACGCCGCGGAAGAGCCAGCCGATGCCGATCCACAGGGCGAGCAGCAGGATCGACTGCATCGGGCGGCGGAAGCAGAACAGACCGAGCAGGACCGACACGGTGCCGCTGACGAAGGCCAGCACCCGCAGCGAGGTCGTCCGGTGCGTGCCGAACGCGGAGACCAGCTGGAAGACCCCGCTGATCAGGAGATAGAGCCCGAAGAGGACCCCGGAGACGAAGAGCGGGGCGCCCGGCCAGACCAGGACCAGGATGCCCAGCACCAGCGAACAGACCCCGGTGCCCAGTACGACCTGCCAGGCGGCCCGGGAGAGGACGTGCAAAGGCCCCTCGAACGCCGGCTCGGCCTCCCGCCCCGCCCCCGCCCCGGGCGGATGTCCTGCATGAACCCGCCGGTCGTCATAGTCCCGGCCCCCGAGGGGGCCACGCGGTGACTCGGTCATGCTCCATGCTGGGAACGTCCCCGTCGCGCCCGCCATCCGGGGCGGTCCACACGGCTGACGGCCGCCACGCGCCGCGGCCGGCGCCCGTCATGGGGCCATCGCCGCGCGCTGCCTACTTCCGCGCCGCCTTCGCCGCCTTGGCCGCCGCCTTCATCTCCTGTTTGTGCGCGCGCACCTTGGTCAGGGACTCGGGCCCCGTGATGTCGGCGACGGACCGGAAGGACTGCGGCTCGCCGTAGGCGCCCGCGGCCTCCTGCCAGCCCGTGGGGCGGACTCCCAGTTGCTTGCCGAGGAGGGCGAGGAAGATCTGGGCCTTCTGTTTGCCGAAGCCGGGCAGGTCCTCCAGGCGGCGCAGCAGTTCGCGTCCGTCGGTGACGCCCTTCCAGACCAGCTCGGCCTCGCCGTCGTAGTGCTCGACGAGGTACTGGCACAGCTGCTGGATCCGCTTGGCCATGGACCCCGGGTAGCGGTGCACGGCCGGCTTCTCGGACAGCAGGGCCACGAAGGCGTCGGGGTCCTGGGCCGCGATGTCGTGCGCGTCCAGGTCGTCCGCGCCGAGCCGGTCCGCGATCGTACGGGGCCCCTTGAACGCCCACTCCATCGGAACCTGCTGGTCCAGCAGCATGCCGACCAGCGCGGCGAGCGGGCTGCGGCCGAGGAGTGCGTCGGCCTCGGGGTCCTGGGCGAGATGCAGGGTGACGTCCATGACCCCGATCATCCCGCGCGCGCCGTCCGGATGCGCGCGGGGGCAGGGACGCGCAAGGGGTCCGCGTCCCTGCCCGGTCAGGGGCGCCAGTACCCCAGCGCGTTCACCCGCTGCTTCGGCAGGCCCAGCTCCTTACGGACGTAGGAGGTCAGGGCGCGGGTCGTCGCCGTGTCACAGGCGATCCAGACGTACGGCTCCGCAGTGTCCTTGAGAAGGTCGGGCAGGGCCTCCTTCACCTGGGTGACCAGGTGGGCCCCGGCGTCGCGCCTGGGCAGGGTCCGTACGTCATGGCGGGACTCCGCCGTCCGGAAGGGCAGGCCGTCCCGCTCGCCCTCGAACCACACCGTCGCGGGTGCCGGGTCCAGGGTGGTGAGGAGGGAGTTGAGGGCGGGGAGGGAGGCCGTGTCCGCGATGGCGAAGACGTGGGAGGGAGCCGGGTCGGGGTGGGCGAATTCCGTGCCGTGGACGGTCGCCTCGATCGTGTCCCCGGGCTTCGCCGCCCGCGCCCAGTCGCTGGCGCACCCCTCGTGCAGGGCGAACTCCAGGCTGAAGGTGCCGGCCTCCGGGTCGGCGTCGACCAGGGTGTACGCCCGCTGGTGGGGCTTGCCCGCGTTGTCGAACCACAGGCGGACCCACATCGTGGGGTGGACGCCGGTCACCGCGAGCATGCCGCCGTCGGTGAGGTGGACGCGGCGGTACCGCGGCGTGACGTCCTCGGCGCCCGTCACCGTGAACACGAAGTCCTTGGCGCGCAGCAGCTTCAGGACCGCGCCCTCCCAGCCGTGCCCCTGCCCCATGGTGTCCTCACCCTTCGCGTACGATTCCTGCACCAATAACTTAGGGAAGCCTAACCTAAAGCAAGGGAGGGGCACAGGTGACCGGCGAGATCTTCCGTGATGCCTGGGGCATACCGCATCTCCGCGCCGACGGAGCGAGAGAACTCGCCCGGGTACAGGGCCGCGTCACCGCCCTCGACCGGGCCTGGCAGCTGGAGGTGGAGCGGCACCGGTCCCAGGGCACGTCCGCGTCCTTCCTCGGCGCCGAGGCCCTGCCCTGGGACCGGTTCGTCAGACGGGCCCGCCTCGACGACACGGCGAGACGTTGTTTCGACGAGCTGGAGAGACGGGACCCGGAGACGTCGGGGTGGGTGCGGGCGTACGTCGACGGGGTCAACGAGAGTCTGGCCGAAGGCGCCCGCCGCAGCCCGGAGTTCGCGCAGGCCGGGCTCGCCCCGGGCCGCTGGGAACCCTGGACCCCGCTCGGCATCTGGCTCGGCATCCACATCCTCTTCGCGGGCTTCCCGGCCAAGCTCTGGCGTGAGCAGGTCGTACGGCATCTCGGCGCCGACGCGGTCGGGCTTTTCGCCACCGACGGGCCCGCCACCTCCGGCAGCAACGGCTGGCTGGTGAGCGGCGAACGGACCGTCACCGGACACGCGATCATCGCCGGTGACCCGCACCGCTTCATCGAGGAGCCCGGGGTCTACCAGCAGATCCACCTCTCCTGCCCGGAGTTCGACGTCATCGGCCTCGCCGTCCCCGGCGTCCCCGGCATCGCCCACTTCGGCCACACCGGCACGGTCGCCTGGGCCATCACGAACGCCATGGCCGACTACCAGGACCTGTACCGGGAGCGGCTGCGGCGCACCGGCGCGGGCGTGGAGGCGCTGGATCCGGACGGGGTCTGGCGGCGGGCCGTCCGGCACACCGAGGTCGTGGAGGTCGCGGGGGAGGAGCCGGTCGAGATCGAGGTGATCGAGACGCACCGGGGGCCGGTGATCATCGGGGGGCCGGAAGGGTTGCCCGAGGGGGTGCAGGAAGGGCTGTCGGAGGGGGTGCAGGAAGGGCTGTCCGAGGGGCTGCAGGAAGGTTTCCCCACTGGGCATGCCCTGGCCGACGACCCTCTCGCCGTCACCCTCCGCTACCCGCCCCGCGTCACCGCCGACCTCGGCTTCAGCGCCCTTCTCCCCCTCCTGCGGGCCCGCAGCGTCGACGACGTCGACCGGGCCGTCGACCTGTGGGCCGAGCCCGTCAACGTCGTCCAGGCCGCCGACACCGAGGGTGGCCTGCTGCACCGCGTCGCCGGGAAGGTGCCGGTGCGCTCCGAGGCCAACCGCATCCGGCTCGTGCCGGCCTGGCAGTCCGGCCACGACTGGCGTGGCTGGCACGAGACGCCCCGCGGCGGTCTCACCGACGGCGTCGCGGCCATGGCCAACCAGCGCGGCCTCGCCGCACCCCTGGGCGTCGAGTTCGCCCCGCCCCATCGCGCCGACCGCATCACGGCGCTGCTCGGCGAGAAGGACCGCTGGTCGGCGGCGGACATGCCGGCGATCCACATGGACACGCAACTCGCCTCCGCGGAGCCCTTGCTGGAGATGCTGCGCACCGTCGGCACCCTCACCCCCGAGGCCGCCCGCATCCGCCAGACCCTCCTCGCCTGGGACCGCCGCATGGACGCGGACAGCGCGGCCGCGGCCGGGTATGCGGCGGTGCGCGCTGCGGTCGTGCGGCGACTCGCCGCGCACCCGGCCTTCGCCGCACTGTCCGCCCCGCCCGCCTACTCGCAGGTCCTGCTCCCCTGGCTGGCCCTGCTCCCGCGCGTCGGCTTCGCCGTGGAACACCTGCTGCGCGCCGAGGAGTTGTACGGCATCGACCGCGCCGAGATCGTCCGCGAGGCGGTCGAGGAGGTGGCCGCCGCGAGGGCCGGGCAGCCCACCGGCACCTGGGGCGACACCCACCGCCTCGCCCCCTGGCGGGCTCTCGCGACCGACCCGTACGACGGACCCGGCCTGTCCGGCGACCACGACTGCGTGCTGTGCACCTCCGCCGTGCCCGGCCTCACCGACCTGAGCGCGCGCGGTCCCGCCGCCCGCTACGTCTGGGACCTGGCCGACCGCGAGGCGAGCCGCTGGGTGGTCCCGCTCGGCGCGTCCGGCGTCCCCGGTTCACGCCACCACCGTGACCAGCTGCCCCTGTGGGTCGGGGGAGATCTGGTACCGGTCGTCACCGATTTCACCGAGCTCGAGAAGGAATCCGATGTCTGAGCCGTCCGCAGCAGTCCACGAGCAGGCCGTCGACGGCTTCGGCACCGTCCGGATCCGCCCCCTCGCCCCGCACGCCGACGCCGAAGTCGTCCACGGCTGGGTCAGCCAGGAACGAGCCTCCTTCTGGGGCATGAACGGCCTGACCAGGGACCAGGTGGCCGGGATCTACGCCCACATGGCCACCCTCGACACCCACCACGCCTTCCTCGTGGCTCTGGACGGGGACCCGGTGGCGGTGCTCCAGACGTACGAGCCGGAGGCGGACCGGGTCAGCGAGTGCTACGAGGTCCTTCCGGGCGACATCGGCATCCACCTGTTGCTGGCGCCCGCCGGTCCGGAGGGCGCGCGGCCCGGCTGGACCTCGGCGCTGCTGGCCGTCGTCGCGTCGTACGTCTTCGGCACCCTGGACCGCCGACGGGTGGTCGTCGACCCGGATGTGCGCAATGAAAAGGCCGTCGCCCGCTTCCTCAAACAGGGCTTCGCGGCCGGCCCGGCGGTCGTGCTGCCGGAGGTCGACCTCCCGGAGGTGTACATCCCGGAGAAGAAGGCCCAACTCGCCTTCCTGACCCGGGAGGTAGCCTTCCGGGCGTGACCCCCGAAGACCTCGTCGCGCACTACTCACTGGAGCCGATCCCGCGCGAGGGCGGGCTGTTCCGGCAGACCTGGGCGGGGCCCGAGCTGCCCGACGGCCGGCCGCAGGGGACCGCGATAGTCGTCCTGCTCACCGCGGACGACTTCTCGGCCCTGCACCGCCTGCCGTCCGACGAGGTCTGGCACTTCTATCTGGGCGACCCGCTGGAGCTGCTCCTCCTCGCCCCGGACGGCACCTCCCGCACCGCCCTGCTCGGCCCCGACATCCTGCGCGGCCAGCACATCCAGCTCACCGTCCCGGCCGGGACCTGGATGGGCGCGCGGGTGGCGGCGGGCGGTTCCTGGTCCTTCTTCGGCTGCACGATGGCGCCCGGTTTCACCTACGAGGGCTATGAGCACGGCGACCTGGCGGAGCTGACGGCGCGCTATCCCTCCGAGGCCGCACGGATCGCGGCACTGTGCCGACCATGACTGGACGCGGACTCCTCGAAGGACAGGTCGCCCTCGTCACGGGAGCGGGTGGCGGTATCGGGCGCGGGATCGCCTTGCGGTTCGCGCAGGAGGGGGCGGCGGTCGTCCTGCATTGCCGTACGGCGGTCAAGGCGGCGGGGGAAGTGGCGTCCCGTATCCGGGAGTCGGGTGGGCGGGCGCTCGTGGTGCGGGGGGATCTGGCCGAGGAGGACGTCTGCCGGCGCGTGGTGCGGGACGCCGCCGACTGGGGTGACGGGCGACTGACCGCGCTGGTCAACAACGCGGGCGTACAACCGACGCGGGAGCTGGCGGGCATGACCGTGGCGCAGTGGCGGGCGGTCGTGGACACCAACCTGTCGAGCGTGTTCGCGTGTACGCAGGCCGCGGCCGAGGTGATGCGCAGGCAGGAGGGCGGGGGCTCGGTGACCCACATCGCCTCCATCGAGGCGACGCATCCGGCGCCCCTGCACGCCCACTACTGCGCCGCCAAGGCGGCAGTCGTGATGCACGCCCGTTCGGCCGCCCTGGAGTACGGCCCCTTGGGCATCCGCGTCAACACGGTCTCGCCCGGGCTGATCCACCGGGAAGGGCTGGACGAGGAGTGGCCGGAGGGCGTGCGGCGGTGGGAGCGGGCGGCGCCGACGGGGCGACTGGGGCGGCCGGAGGACGTGGGGGACGGGTGTGTGTTCCTGGCGTCGGGGCTGGCGTCCTGGGTCACCGGGCATGACCTGGTGGTGGACGGCGGGGTGTCGGCTCGGCCGACGTGGTGAGGAGACGCCCGGCGGACCATCCGTTTGCAGGGCCTCGCGGTGACATCTGGTCTCGTCGGCCGCGTTCTCAGTCGGACAACTCGAAAAGCCCGTCCCAGAACGCGGAGTCGTCCACCAACGGATCCACACCGGTCAGGCGCCTCCGCAGATCCGTGGCGGCGGCCACGCGCACGGCGTCGTCGGCGGAGTCCAGGGCCACGCGCGACTCTGCGATCAGACCGAGGAGCACCGCCAGGCCGGGGAGGCTGTCGACGGCCTCTCCCGGCCACCCGGCTCCGTGGTCCCACCCGTTGGGGTCGTAGTGGGTTCCATCCCGTCCTCGTCCCGGCAAGTGCCTCGTGTCGATCCCCACGATGTCGAGGTGGACGGCCGGAAAGCCGGGCGTGAGCAGGAACTCACGCGAAGCGGCATGGGACAGCTCGGCCGGCAGACCGCCCTCGTCCGGCCGCCGGAGCGAGCCCTTGGTCGTTGCCGGAACAGTCAGTCGCGTGGCCGGTCCCGGCCGCCTCGTGCCACTCGGGCGGGCAAAACCGTTGCCCGGCGCGCTGAGCCCGAAGGCCCTCGGGTACGTACCCTCCCCTGAGGCCTCGAGTCCGACGACGGAGATGTGACACACGTGGGGTGCGATGACCGACGACGAGCGCGGCGCCGAATCCAGGGGCGGCGAGGAGTTCAACGGCTGGTGCTGCTCGGCACCCTGCTGGTCCTGTTCCTCCTCGGCGGCACAGGCCCCGCGTCGGCTCACGCAGCCCTCCGCGCCACCGACCCCGAGGACGGAGCCGTCCTCAAGTCCGCCCCCCGTCACCTCACCCTGACCTTCACGGAGTCCGTCGGCCTGCTCGACGACTCCTTCCGCGTGCTGGACCCCGAGGGCCGCCGGCTGCGCACGGGTGAGCCGGAGCATGGCTCGGACGGCGGTGACAGCGCCCGTGTGACGCTGCCCGCGAAGCTCGCAGAGGGCACGTACACGGTCGCGTGGCGGGTGGTGTCGGCCGACAGCCACCCGGTGTCCGGGGCGTTCACGTTCTCCGTCGGGAAGCCGTCCCTGACGACGGCCGCCGTGGACACCGGGCCGGCCGAGGACCCGGCGACCAAGAGTCTCTACAACATCGCCCGTTACCTGGCCTACCTCGCCGCCGCCCTGCTCATCGGCGCCGCGGCCTTCATGGCGGTGTGCCGCCCACCGGACGCCCCGGTGCTCCTCAAGCTGCTGAGGGGCGCCTGGTGGACCCTCCTCGCCGCCACCCTCGCCCTGCTGATGCTGCGCGCCCCGTACGAGACGGGAGAGGGCCCCCTCGGAGCCCTGAGCGCCGACGCCCTGGCCCGGACCGTGGGCAGCAGGCCGGGCGCGGTCCTGCTGGCCCGGCTGGGCCTCCTGGCGGTCGCCGCCGTCTATCTCGTACGGCTGACCCGGCGCCGTAGGCCCTACGGCTGGGCAGGTGCCGCCCTCGCCGTCGGTCTCGCGGTGACCTGGGCCGCCGGCGAGCACGCCTCCGCGGGCATCCAGGTGCCGGTGGCCATGACGTCCTCGGCGCTGCACCTGCTCGCCACGGCGGTGTGGATGGGCGGGCTGGCGGCCCTGCTCGCGACGCTGTACCGCGCCCACCTGACCCCGGCCACGGTCACCCGCTTCTCCCGCCTCGCGTTCGCCTCCGTGACCGTCCTGGTCGTCACCGGCGTCTACCAGTCCTGGCGCGGCCTCGGCTCCTGGGACGCGCTCACCGGCACGACGTACGGCAGGCTGCTGGTCCTCAAGCTCGTCGCGGTGGCTCTGCTTCTCGCCGCCGCGGCGGTGTCCCGGCGCTGGACGGCGCGGCTGGCGACGGCCGACGCGAAGGCGGTCGTGGAGGACAGGGAGCGGGAACGGGTTCCGGAGCCGGTCGGCGGGCCGCCCGCACTGCCCGAGGCGCCGCAGGCCGACGTACCGCCGCCGGTCGATCCGCAGCGTCGCGCGCTGCGCCGTTCGGTTCTCGCCGAGGTCGCCGTCGGTGCCGCGGTGCTGGCGGTCACCACGATCCTCACCAGCACTCTGCCCGGCCGGGCGCAGGCCGAGGCGGCGGCACAGTCGCCCGCGGTGATCGGCGCCTCCGTCACCGTGGTCCCCTTCGACGTGGGCACCTCCGGCGGCCACGGCAAGGTGCAGATCACCCTCGACCCGGGCCGGGTCGGCGACAACTCGATCGAGGCCCTCGTCTACGGCCCCGACGGCGGCGTGTCCATCGTCCCCGAGCTGCGTGTCTCCTTCACCCTCCCGGCCAAGGACGTCGGCCCCCTGGACGCCGAACTCACCGACAAGGGCGGCTACTGGGCCAACAGCTTCCTCAACCTGCCCCTCGCCGGGAAGTGGGAGATGAAGGTGACCGTGCGGACGTCGGAGGTCGACCAGGTGAGCGAGACCAGGACCGTGACCGTCCGCTAGTCCCTGCGGGTGCCCCTGCCCGACGGGCGGAGGCTGTGCGCCTTTTCGGGCCCCTGAAGTCAACAAAATGTTGAACCTCGATCCGAGATGTCGGTCACGTTTCCGAAACGTCGATCGACATCCCTTGACGCATGACCGGACATACGGCTGTTATTGCGCCACCGTGTTCGGTCAAGTTGATTTCTGATCGATTACGACGGACTTCGACGCGTCCAACCCTCATGATCGAACCCTGCCCTCAGGAGCCGTAGATGCAGCACCTCTCCCCCTCCGGTCTCTCCCTGCCATCGACGAGTCGTCGCACCCTGCTGCGCGGGATAGGCGGCGCCGCCGTGCTCGGCGCGGGCGTCCCGCTGCTCAGCGCCTGCGGCGGCAGCGGCACGGCGAGCGACCCGAAGACCGTCACCCTCGGCTCCAAGGCGTCCGACGCGGTGCCGAAGAAGGCGTTCGCGGACATCTACGCGGCCTACAAGAAGAAGTCCGGCATCACGGTCGACGTGAACACCAAGGACTCCAACACCTTCCAGGAGCAGATCAACTCCTACCTCCAGGGCACGCCGGACGACGTGTTCACCTGGTTCGCCGGCTACCGGATGCAGTTCTTCGCGGCCAAGGGCCTGGCCACCCCGATCGACGACGTGTGGCAGACCATCGGGGGCAACTTCCCCGACGCGATGAAGAAGCTCAGCAAGGGCGAGGACGGCAAGTACTACTTCGTGCCGCTGTACACGTACCCGTGGGCGATCTTCTACCGGAAGAGCGTCTTCAAGGAGAACGGCTACGAAGTCCCCGCCACCTGGGACGACTTCGTCGCGCTGTGCAAGCAGATGCAGAAGGACAAGCTGGTCCCGATCGCCTTCGGCGACAAGGACGCCTGGCCCGCGCTCGGCACCTTCGACCAGATCAACTTCCGCCAGAACGGCTACGACTTCCACGTCGATCTGATGGCGGGCAAGGCCTCCTGGACGGACGCCAAGGTGCGCAAGGTCTTCGACCTGTGGACCGAGATCCTCCCGTACCACCAGGAGGGCGCCGTCGGCCGCACCTGGCAGGACGCGGCCCAGACGCTCGCCTCGAAGAAGGCCGGCATGTATCTGCTCGGCACCTTCGTGGCCCAGCAGTTCACCGACAAGGCCGCCCTGGACGACCTGGACTTCTTCGCGTTCCCGGAGATGGACCCGCAGTTCGGGCAGGACACCGTCGAGGCGCCGACCGACGGCTTCATGATGAGCAAGAGCCCGAAGAACAAGGCCGAGGCCGTCAAGCTGCTGGAGTTCCTGGGCACGCCGGAGGCCGAGACCGTCTATCTCAAGTCCGACCCGAGCTCGGTCCACGCCTCCACCAAGGCCGACACCTCGTCGTACACCGCGCTGCAGAAGAAGGCGTACGACATGATCGCCGGCGCCAAGTCCCTGACCCAGTTCATGGACCGCGACAGCCGCCCCGACTTCACGTCGACCGTGATGCAGCCCGCGCTGCAGAAGTTCATCCGCGACCCCAAGGGCGTGGACAGCCTGCTGTCCTCGATCGAGCGCCAGAAGAAGACGATCTTCGCGTCCGGCTGATCGACATGACCACAGAAACCACCAAGGAGATCCCGGAGGCGGCCGCCGTGCCGCCTCCGGGCGCTGCCCCCGCCAAGAAGGTGCCCCACGGGCACCGTCGTCTGCTGACCCGCCGTGACCGGCTCACCCTCGGGCTGATGGCGGGCCTGCCGACCGTCCTGCACATCGCTCTCGTCTGGGTGACGGCGCTGGCCTCGATCGCGCTGGCCTTCACCACCTGGGACGGGATCGGCTTCGGCTCCATCCAGTGGGTCGGGCTGCAGAATTTCAAGGAACTCTTCGAGCAGAACCCGCAGTTCTGGCCCGCCGTCCAGCACAACGTCATCTGGTTCGTCGTCCTGATCGCGATCCCGACCCCGCTCGGCCTGTTCCTCGCCGTGCAGCTGGACAAGAAGATCCGGTTCAGCAGGGTGTACCAGACCGCGTTCTTCCTGCCCGTCGTGCTGTCGATGGCCGTCATCGGCTTCGTCTGGCAGCTCGTCTACAACCCCGACACCGGCCTGATCAACAGCCTCATCGGGGCCAACGAGCCCGGTAAGTACATCGACTGGATCGGCGACCCGGACCTGAACCTGTGGGCGATCCTCGTCGCCGCGTCCTGGCGCCACACCGGCTACATGATGATCCTGTACCTGGCCGGCCTGAAGGGCGTCGACCCCTCGCTGCGGGAGGCGTCCGCGCTCGACGGCGCGAACGAGTGGCAGACGTTCAAGAGCGTCATCTTCCCGACGCTGCGCCCCACCAACACCGTCGTCCTGGTCGTCACCATCATCGAGGCCCTGCGCGCCTTCGACCTGGTCTTCGTCTTCAACAAGGGCGCCGAGGGCACCGAGCTGCTCTCGATCCTGGTCACCAACAACATCATCGGCGAGTCCAGCCGCATCGGGTACGGCTCCGCGATCGCGGTCGTCCTGCTGCTGATCTCGCTCGTCGTGATCATCCCCTACCTGGTGGCCACCTTCCGGAAGGAGCGGCGCGCATGAGCACCGGCACCCTCGCGCTCGGCAAGAAGCGCGCCCCCGTCCGCCCCGCCAGGATCCTGCTGCACGTCTTCCTCGCCGGCGCGGCGCTGGCCTGGCTCGCGCCGCTGCTCTGGGCGATCTACGCGGCGCTGCGGCCGTACTCGGAGACGAGTGAGAAGGGATACGTGTCCTGGCCGGACACGCTGAGCTTCGACAACTTCACGAATGCCTTCACGCAGTCGGACATGAGCCACTACTTCGTCAACACCATGATCATCGCCGTGCCGGCGGTGCTGGTGACGTTGTTCCTGTCCTCGATGGTCGCCTTCTACGTGAGTCGCTTCGACTTCCGCATCAACCTGGCGCTGCTGCTGGTCTTCACGGCGGGCAACCTGCTGCCGCAGCAGGTCATCATCACCCCGCTGTACCGGCTGTACCTGCTGGTCGACCTGCCCGGCATCACGATGAGCGGCAAGCTCTACGACTCCGCGCTCGGCCTGGTGCTGATTCATGTCGCGTTCCAGTCGGGCTTCTGCGCCTTCGTGCTCAGCAACTACATGCGCTCGCTGCCGCACGAGCTGACCGAGGCCGCGCTCGTGGACGGCGCCTCGGTGTGGCGGCAGTACTGGCAGATCGTGCTGCCGCTGTGCCGCCCGGCGATGGCGGCCCTGGCGACGCTGTTGTCCATCTGGATCTACAACGACTTCTTCTGGGCCCTCGTCCTGATCTCGACCGGCGAGAACATGCCGATCACCTCGGCGCTGAACAACCTCACCGGCGCCTACTTCACGGACCCGAACCTGGTCGCCGCCGGCGCCCTGCTCACCGCGATCCCCACGCTGATCGTGTACTTCGTGCTCCAGCGGCAGTTCGTCAGCGGTCTGACGCTGGGCGCCAACAAGGGCTGACGGCCCCTTTCTTGAAAGAGACACCTGTGCACCACCCCTTCACCCCCGTCGCCTCCGTGCCCGTGGACACGGCCCACGCCCGTGTCCACGAGGAGGGCTGGCAGTCCTGGAGCCCCAGTGGCTCCTACGCCCTGGGCGAGGAGCCGTACCGTCCGACCAACGACAACTGGGCGACGGTCTGTTACCGGCCCGGCGTGACCGTTCCCGAGGGAGCCTTCCAGGGCGAGGGGCTGCTGGCCCTGGACCCCGGCGACGGCTCACCCGTGCGTCTGTGGGCGGCCGTCGAGCCGACGCGCGCGGTGCCGTCGATCCGTCTGACCGTCGACGGCGACACGGCGCAGGTCAGCGCCGACGGCCCGGTGAAGGAGTGGACGGGCACGGACATCCGGGCCGTGCTGGCGGACTGGGCCGCCGGTCTCGGGGGCGAGGCTCCCCGCCCGGCGCCCACCGTCTGGTGCTCCTGGTACGAGTACTTCACCGCCGTCACCGAGGACGACATCCACGAGAACCTCCGCGCGATGGACACCCTCGACCTGCCCGTCGACGTCGTCCAGATCGACGACGGCTACCAGAAGGCCCTCGGCGACTGGCTCACCCTCTCCGGCCGCTTCCGCTCCCGTGCGGGCATCGCCGACGCCATCCGCGCCCGCGGCCGCCGCGCCGGCATCTGGACGGCCCCCTTCCTGGTCGACCCGGCGAGCGACCTGGCCGCCGAGCACCCCGAGTGGCTGGTGCGCACCGCCGACGGCGGTTTCACGCACGCCGGCCGCAACTGGGGCCACGACCTGCGCGTCCTGGACACCACGCACCCCGAGGCGGCGGCGTATCTGACGGAGGTCTTCCGGACCCTGCGCGGCGAGGGCTACGACTACTTCAAGGTCGACTTCCTCTACGCGGGAGCCCTGGACGGCGTACGGCACGACCCGGACGTCGACGCGCTGACGGCATACCGCTCCGGGATCGAGCTGATCCGCGAGGCCATCGGCGCGGACGCCTACCTTCTGGGCTGCGGAGCACCCCTGCTGGCGTCCATCGGCCTGTTCGACGCGATGCGGGTCAGCCCCGACACGGCCCCGCACCGCCGCCCCGAGGCCGACGACTACAGCCAACCCGGCCAGGACCCTGCCGAGTTCACCGGCGCCGGCCGCCAGTGGCAGCACGGCCGCCTCTGGATCAACGACCCCGACTGCCTGATGGCCCGCCCGGCCGTGGAGACCAGGGAGCAGTGGGCGGCGCATGTCGAGGCGACGGGCGGCCTGATGGCCTCCAGCGACCGCCTGCTCTCGCTCGACGAGTGGGGCGTGGCGACGACCCGCCGCCTCCTCGGGGGAGGTGCCCGGTGAAGCGCGAACTGTCCGTCCCCGGCATCGCCTACGGCGGCGACTACAACCCCGAGCAGTGGCCCGAGGAGATCTGGGCCGAGGACATGCGCCTGATGCGCGAGGCCGGGGTCACCATGGTCAGCGTCGGCATCTTCTCCTGGGCGCTGCTGGAGCCGAAGGAGGGCGAGTACGACTTCTCCCCCCTGGACCGCGTCCTCGACCTGCTGCACGCCCACGGCATCGCGGCCGACCTCGCGACCCCCACGGCGGCGCCCCCGGCGTGGTTCTTCCGCGCCCACCCCGAGGCGCTGCCCGTCGACAAGGACGGCAGGGGGCTGTCGTACGGCAGCCGCCAGACGTTCTGCCCCTCGAGCCCCGACTACCGGGACGCCGCCCTGCGCATCACGCGGGCGCTGGCCGCCCGGTACGCGGACCACCCGGCGCTGGCGATGTGGCACGTCCACAACGAGTACGGCTGCCACAACGCCGAGTGCTACTGCGACGAGAGTGCGGCCGCCTTCCGGCGCTGGCTGCGCAGACGGTACTCGGACGACCTGGCCGCCCTGAACGACGCCTGGGGCACCCGCTTCTGGAGCCAGTGGTACTACGACTGGGACGAGATCCTCCCGCCCCGCCCCACCGGCGCCGTCCCGAACCCCACCCACCAGCTGGACTGGCGCCGCTTCTGCAGCGACGAGCTGCTCTCGCTGTACGAGGCGGAGCGCGAGGTGCTGCTGGCGGCGGCCCCCGCCATCCCCGCCACCACCAACTTCATGGTGATGTACAACTTCGACGCCCTCGACTACTGGCGCTGGGCTCCGAAGCTGGACGTCGTCTCCAACGACCACTACCTCCAGTCGGCCGATCCCGAGTCCGAGATCGACATCGCGCTCAGCGGTGACCTGGTCCGCTCCCTCGCGGGCGGCCCCTGGCTGCTGATGGAGCACTCGACGGGCGCGGTGAACTGGCAGCCGGTGAACAGGGCCAAGGGCCCTGGGGAGTTGAGGCGCAACGCGCTCGCCCATGTGGCACGCGGCGCCGACGGCATCGCGTACTTCCAGTGGCGCGCGGCGAGGGCGGGTGCCGAACAGTGGCACTCGGCGATGCTTCCGCACGCCGGCACGGACAGCCAGATCTGGCGGGACGTGGTCCGGCTCGGCGCGGATCTGCGGGCGTTGGCGGAGGTCAGGGGCAGTACCGTCGCGGCCGAGGTGGCCATCGTCTGGGACTGGAACTCCCGTTGGGCGATGGAACTCCCCTCCCAGCCGAGCGCCGAGCTCCGCTTCCAGGACCTCATCCGTGCCTGGTACGAGCCGCTGTGGCGGGCGGGTGTCGCGGTGGACTTCGTACGCCCCGACGCGGATCTGTCGGCCTACCGGATGGTGCTGGCACCCTCCCTGTATCTGGTGGACGACGCGGGCGCGAGGAACCTGACGGCCTTCGCGTCGGGCGGCGGCACCCTGGCGGTCGGCTTCCACAGCGGCGCGGTCGACGAGAACTGCCATGTCCGGCTGGGCGGTTACCCGGGCGCGTTCCGCGAGGCGCTCGGGGTACGCACCGACGAGCTGTTCCCGCTGCTGCCGGGGGAGCCGGTCGGGCTGAGCGGGGGCGGTACGGGGACCCTGTGGTCGGAGCGGCTACGGCTGTCCGGCGCCGAGTCGGTCGCGTCGTACACGACCGGTCCGCTGAGCGGCGTACCGGCGGTGACTCGCAACAGCACCGGTTCCGGGACGAGCTGGTACGTGGCCACCCTGCCCGACCCGGCGACCCTGGCCGCGCTCCTTGACCGTATCCGCCGGGAGGCGGGAGTGGAGCCGGTGCGCAGCACGCCGCAGGGCGTCGAGGCGGTCCTGCGGCGGGGCGCGGACGCCGACTACCTGTTCCTCATCAACCACACCGACCGTCCCGTCCACGTGTCGGTCGCGTCGGACGCCACGGAACTCCTGACGGGCAAGCCGGTGCCGGGTTCGGTCAGTGTTCCGGCGGGGGAGACGGCGGTGGTGCGCGAGCCGCGCTGAGCATCCCGCCATGTGGCATGGTGGCGGGAAATCACCGGGGGATCTTCGAGGGGTGGGGCGGCATGCCGGAGCTGACCAAGGGCGGGAACACAGCGGTGGGCTCCGGGGCCGTCGTCGCCGAGCTGCACGCCGTGGGCGGTGCGGTCGACCTCAGTGCCCTGCTGGTGGCGGCGGACGGCAAGGTCAGGTCCGACGACGACCTGGTCTTCTACAACCAGCCGTCCGCCGAGTCCGGTGCCGTCCGGCACCTCGCCGCCGATGCCGAGGCCCCGGAGCGCATCGAGATGAACCCGGCCGCGCTCCCGGCGGACGTGGACCGGGTGGTCCTGGTCGGCAGCTGCGATCCCGACGACGCGAACCGCACCTTCCGCGAGGTCAAGGACGTGCTCGTCCGCGCCTGCCAAGTCGGCGCCGACCCGGTCCGCTTCCGCCCGCCCGCCCTCACCGACGGCGAACGCGCCGTACTCCTGATGGAGCTCTACCGCAGGGGCGAGGCCTGGAAGCTGCGCGCCATCGGTCAGGGGTACGCCGACGGGCTGGCCGGGCTCGCCACCGACTTCGGCATAGACGTGGCGGAGGCGGAGGAGTCCGAAACGGCCGAGGAACCCGAGGAGCAGGCGGCCGCTCAGGAGCCGGTGCGGGCCGAGCCGCCCGTCGGCGGCGCGCAGCCGGCCCCGACCGCACCGCCGATGAGCCTGCGCAAGCCCCCGCTCGGCACGATCAGCCTCGACAAGGGCGGCCAGGTCGCGATGAGCCTGGACAAGGCGGACCGCGGGCTGGTGGTCACCGCGACCCTGGAGTGGGACGGCGGCAGCGAGCAGCGCCGCAAACGGGGCGCCGACCTCGACCTCTACGCCCTGTTCGTGCCGGCGTCGAAGGCGATACGCGGCGACCAGGCACCCGGCACCCTCATCACGTCCAAGAAGGGGTCGCGCCCCGCGCCCGCCTCGGACACGGCGCACAAGGGCAAGGGCGCGGACGTCGTCTACTACAAGCGCCTCGGCTCGCGGAAGAACCCTCCCTTCATCCACCTCGACGGCGACGCCCGCGTCCCCGGCCGCGAGACACTGCGTATCGTCCGCCCCGATCAGCAGGGCTACGTCCTGCTCTGCGCGTACTCCGCGGTCAGCAACGGCTTCGGCTCCTTCCGCAGCTTCGGTGCGAAGGTCGTGGTCACCGACGGGCGCGGCTCGACCGTCACGGTCCCGCTCTTCGAGAACACGAAGACCCGGTACTGGGTGGCCATCGCCCTCGTCGACTTCACCGCGCCCGACGGGGCGGAGATCCACCACGTCGAGGCCTACAGCGGCCGTATGACCGAGCGCCGCCCGGTCCTGCACGCGGACGGCACCGTGGAGATGAACGCCGGGCCGGTGGAGTTCAAGCGGCGCTAGGCCGACGCCGGGCCGACACCCGGGCCTCACGAGGTGAGAAGTCTCCCAAACGGGGCAAAACAGATAAGAGCACGGCATCCAACCGCGAAGGCCGTACGCCATGCCTGAGCTGCCAGACGTCGAGGGTTTCCGGAACGTGCTCCAGTCCTGCGCGAAGGGCCGGACCGTCCGCCGCGTCGACGTCCGCGACCCGGGCGTCCTGCACGGCGTGAGCGCGCGGCGACTGCGTGAGGCGCTGGAGGGGCGGCGCGTCACCAGGGCGGAGCGGCACGGCAAGTGGCTGCTCGCCCGCACCGGCGGCCCGACCCTCGCGCTGCACTTCGGCATGACCGGCCGGCTGCTCTGCGCCCATCCGGACGACGCGGCCGACCCCCACGACCGCGTCCTGCTCACCGTCGCCCGCGACCACCAGCTCCGCTACCGCGACCAGCGCAAACTCCAGGGCCTGTGGCTGGCCGACAACGACTCCGATGTCGTACGGCTGCTGCGGGACCAGGGGCCCGACGCCCTGAGCGTGGACCGCGAGGAGTTCGAGGACGTGCTCGCCTCCCATCGCGGACGCGTCAAGTCGGTCCTCATCGACCAGTCGGCCCTGGCCGGCCTCGGCAACCTCCTGGCCGACGAGATCCTGTGGCGGGCGAGGCTGCGCCCGAACACCCCGGCGAACGCCCTCGCCGAGCCCGAGCGCCACCGCCTCTACACCGAGATGCGCCGCACCCTGCGCCCCGCTGTGGCCGCCGGCCGGGTCCCCCCTCGCCCCACCTGGCTCACCGGCCACCGCGACGATCCCGACCCGCACTGCCCCCGCTGCGGCACGCCCCTGCGCCGCACCCGCGTGGCAGGCCGGACGACGGTGTGGTGTCCGGGGTGCCAGGGGAAGGGGGCATGAGTATGGCCAACGGCCTCGAAGCGACGGCCCGACGTGTGCGGGCCGGTTCAGGATCCCGGTGAATCTCGGCGAGAGCGAGATGAACGATCATGGACGAGCCCGTCATCACCGGCCGGACGACAGGTCCGCTCGACGCTGTGGTCGGCGAGGCGCTCACGGCCCGCGTCACCGTCGACGAACGCGGCACGGTGACCGGGTGGAACGCGGGCGCCGAGCAGCTGCTCGGTCACTCGGCCGAACAGATCGTCGGGCGACCGGCGGCCGGGCTGCTGGCCGGGCCGGTCCCACCGGACCCGCCCCCGTTCGCCCGGCTGCCGAGATGGCACGGCACGGTCCCGGTCCGCCATCGCGACGGACGACGGCTGGAGATCAAGGTCCTCGCCCACCACCGGAGCGGCGAATGGTTCCTGGTGTCGGCCCTGGGCAGTCAGCAGCCCCCGCCGCTCGCCGACGACCCCTTCGTGACCTGGAGCTTCGCCCAGTCCCCCTGCTGCGCGCTGGCGATCTACGACACCCGGCTGCGCCTGTGCCGCGCCAACGCGGACATGGAACGCTCGGTGGCCCTCACCGAGGAGGACATGCTCGGCCTGCGGGTCAACGAGATCGTGGACAACCCGGCCGGCGACCGGGCGGAACAGAGCATGGTGCGGGTCCTGGAGACCGGCGAGCCGCAGTACAACGAGAACTTCCTGCGTGCCGCCGGTGAGACCCGCGAGCATGCCTGGTCGATCTTCCTGTCGGCCCTGCGGGACGCGACGGGCGAGGTGCGGGGCGTGTGCCTCACCGCGCACGACATGACCGAGCAGCACTGGGCCCGCAAGCGGCTCCAGATGATCGCCGAGGCGGGCCGGCGCATCGGCACCACCCTCGATGTCATGCGTACGGCGCAGGAGCTGGCCGAGGCGACGGTCCCGGAACTCGCCGACTTCGTCACGGTCGACCTGCTGACCTCCCTCGAGGACCTGCATGAGCCGCTCCCGGAGGGCGGGCCTCCGCCCGGCCCTGTCTTGATGCGACGGGCCGCACACCAGTCCGTGACGCCGGGCATGCCGGAGGCCGTCGTCGCGCTGGGCGACGTGGACGAGTACCCGGAGGGCACCGCGCCGGTCGTGACGCTCCGCTCGGGACGGGCGGAGGTGTACGAGATGACGCACCCCGAGATCACACGGTTGGTCGCCCGGGACCCGGCCCGGGCCGCCCGGGTCCGCGAGTTCGGCGTCCATTCGGTCATGGCGGTGCCCCTGACGGCTCGCGGAACCACACTCGGTGTCGCCGTCTTCACCCGCCACCGCAAGTCCCAGATCTTCCAGCAGGACGACCTGGTGCTGGCCGAGGAGCTTGCGGCCAGGGCGGCCGTCTCCATCGACAACGCCCGCCGCTACACCCGCGAACGCGGCACCGCGGTGATGCTGCAGCGCAGCCTGCTGCCGCAGCGGCTGCCCAAGCAGGCGGCGCTCGAGGTGGCGTCACGCTATCTCCCGGCCGGGGCGCACGCCGGCGTCGGCGGCGACTGGTTCGACGTGATCCCGCTGTCCGGGGCACGGGTGGCGCTGGTCGTCGGCGACATCGTCGGCCACGGCATCCACGCCTCCGCGACGATGGGCCGGCTGCGTACGGCCGTACGCACCCTCGCCGACATCGATCTGCCCCCGGACGAACTGCTCACCCACCTCGACGACCTGGTGGCCCGCCTGTCCACGGAACGTGAGGCCGGCCGGCCGGCCGACGAGCACTCCGAGCCCGCCGGCGAGCTGGGCGCGACCTGTCTGTACGCCGTCTACGACCCCATCTCCCAGCGCTGCACGCTGGCCCGGGCCGGGCATCCGCTGCCGACCGTGGTGAGCCCCGAGGGCACCGCCGAACTCCTCGACCTCCCGGTCGGCCCCCCGCTGGGCCTGGGGGGCCTGCCGTTCGAGGCGGCCGAGATCGACCTGCCGGAGGGAAGCCTGCTCGCCCTGTACACCAACGGCCTGATCGAATCCCCGGACCGTGACCTCGACGACGGCATGCTCCGCCTCCGTCACCTGCTCGCGGGCCCGGAGCCGACCCTGGACGGCATGTGCGACAGGATCCTCACCGACCTGTTGCCGGCCCGCCCGCCGGACGACGTGGCGCTCCTGCTCGCCCGTACCCGCGCGCTCGACGCCTCCCAGGTCGCCACCTGGGACGTACCGGCCGACCCGTCCGCCGTCGCCCAGACCCGCAAGGACGCGCTGGCCCAGTTGGAGGCCTGGGACCTGGAGGACGCCGCGTTCGTCACGGAACTCGTCGTCAGCGAACTCGTCACCAACGCCATCCGGCACGCCGAACCACCGATCCAGCTCCGCCTCATCCACCTCACCCACGACGACTCCCTCATCTGCGAGGTGTCCGACGGCGGCAACACCGCCCCCCACCTGCGCCGCGCCCGCAGCTACGACGAGGGGGGCCGGGGCCTTCTCCTCGTGGCCCAGCTCACCCAGCGCTGGGGCACCCGCCAGACGGCCAAGGGCAAGACGATCTGGGCGGAACAGCCGTTGGAGCCGGTACTGCCGACCGGTATCTGATCGGCGTAGGGCTCGAGGTATCTGAGGCGGAACGGGGAGTCGGGTCCGAGAACCGTGTCCCTGGCGATGCGCCCGCGCAGGGTGTCCTGGTCGTCGTCTTGCCTGCACCGTGCGTGCCGTTGATCCATGCGATCACGGGATCCAACGCCAGCGCCGTGCGGGGCGCGGGGCGCGGGAACGGGCACGGCAGAAAGTCAGTGCGTTACACCGAGCCACTGGTGTGGCCTGAAAAATCGAACACATGATTGAATTTGGCCATGCGAACGTTTCCCGACGACCTCGCCCAGGCTCAGCGGGAGTGGAGCGCCACCTACCGGCAACTGTCCGAGCGGCCCGGTCGCACGGAGCTGCGCCGGCGCCTGTACCGGCTGTCGGCCGAGGTGTTCTTCCACCCCTATTGGCAGCAGCGGCGCCCCAGTCCCGCCGCGTGGTGGGAACTGCGTGACCTGGGCCGTCCGGGCAGGGACGACCATGGGCGGCATCGTCGATGACGAGCTGGGGTGCAGGGCCCGACTTCCCGGATGATCCTGAGGGCATGGCCGCACCGATACGCGTGACCGTGCATCCGCCGTCCGCCACAGGAGGCCGACGCGTGCGCGTGGACGGCGAGATCCTCGGGCTGGCCCACAACGTGGCCGACGTGGCGGAGTTCCTGCGCCGGGCCGGGCTGGAGATCGACCCGTCGGAGGTGGCGGAGGTGTCGTGGATCGACTGGCGCGGAGTGGGGCCCGAGCGCTGGGGTCCGGAGGCGGGAGGCTGACAGCGGCTTCGGCCGCTCGCGGGGCAAGTTACTGGCGAGTTGGGCGGCTCTGTAAGATCCACTTCGACCAACGCAAGCCCTAACTGGGGGAACAACGCATGACCAAGCGCTTCTCCGCCCTCGCCGTCTCCGCGGCCATCGTCGGCGGTCTCTTCATCACCTCGGTGCCCGCTCACGCGGCCCCGTCCGCCGACCGGGGTGCGGTCTCGGCCAAGGCCGCCATCACCTGCCACAAGGACCAGATGCGCCAGCAGATCGCCAACCTCAAGAGCAAGGCCGCGAAGCTGAAGCAGCTGGGGGAGACGGCGGCGGCCAACAGGGCGCTCAACGAGGCGGCCGCCATCCAGAAGAAGCTCAACGCCTGCATCAAGGCGGAGGACGAGGTCAGCAAGCCGTTCCCCGGCTAAGTCTCGGCCGAGCCTCCTGCTCCACGTGTGGCGCTGCCCGTCCGTTCCGCGGACGGACAGCGCCACGCGCTTTTCCGTAGAGCTCCCGTTTCCGTAGAGCTCCCGCCTACGTCTCACTTACGTCTCGGCGTTCGCCTCCGGCCGATCGAGACGGACAACGACGAAGGGCCCCACCTTGCGGTGGGGCCCTTCGACATCGTGCCCGGTGAGGCACTGGCGGAGGATACGAGATTCGAACTCGTGAGGGGTTGCCCCCAACACGCTTTCCAAGCGTGCGCCCTAGGCCTCTAGGCGAATCCTCCGCCGCAAACAATACAAGACGTTGAGGAGTGCTCGCGAACTCGTTCCCCACTGCTGACATCGGGTACTCTCTGGGAAGCCCCTCACGCGGCGCTATCTGACTGAACTCCCCCAGGGCCGGAAGGCAGCAAGGGTAGGTCGGCTCTGGCGGGTGCGTGGGGGGCCCTTGCGTTCCCGGGGGCTTGGACCGCCGGGGCCGGGTTGTCAGTGGGCGCCTATAACCTCGTATGCGTGTCGTCTCTCGCGCTGTACCGCCGCTATCGCCCGGAGTCGTTCGCCGAGGTCATCGGGCAGGAGCATGTCACCGACCCGTTGCAGCAGGCGCTGCGGAACAACCGGGTCAATCACGCGTACCTGTTCAGCGGGCCGCGCGGCTGCGGCAAGACGACCAGCGCGCGGATCCTCGCGCGGTGTCTGAACTGTGAGCAGGGTCCTACGCCCACCCCCTGCGGCGAGTGCCAGTCCTGCCAGGACCTCGCCCGCAACGGCCCGGGATCCATCGACGTCATCGAGATCGACGCCGCGTCGCACGGTGGTGTGGACGACGCCCGTGAGCTGCGGGAAAAGGCCTTCTTCGGGCCGGCGAGCAGCCGCTACAAGATCTACATCATCGACGAGGCCCACATGGTCACGTCGGCCGGCTTCAACGCGCTGCTGAAGGTCGTCGAGGAGCCCCCGGAGCATCTGAAGTTCATCTTCGCCACGACCGAGCCCGAGAAGGTCATCGGGACCATCCGCTCGCGGACCCACCACTATCCGTTCCGCCTCGTACCGCCCGGCACCCTGCGGGACTACCTCGGCGAGGTGTGCGGCCGGGAGAACATCCCCGTCGAGGACGGCGTGCTGCCGCTCGTCGTGCGCTCGGGCGCAGGGTCCGTGCGTGACTCCATGTCCGTCATGGACCAGCTGCTCGCCGGAGCGAGGGAGGAGGGTGTGACGTATGCCATGGCCACCTCTCTGCTCGGGTACACCGACGGCTCGCTTCTCGACTCCGTGGTGGAGGCGTTCGCCACAGGTGACGGCGCCGCCGCCTTCGAGGTCGTGGACCGCGTCATCGAGGGGGGCAACGATCCGCGGCGGTTCGTCGTCGACCTGCTGGAGCGGCTCCGGGACCTCGTCATCCTCGCCGCCGTGCCGGACGCCGCCGAGAAGGGGCTCATCGACGCCCCGGCCGATGTCCTGGAGCGCATGCAGGCCCAGGCCGGCATCTTCGGCGCCGCCGAACTGAGCCGTGCCGCCGACCTCGTCAACGAGGGGCTGACCGAGATGCGGGGGGCCAACTCGCCCCGGCTGCAGCTCGAGCTGATCTGCGCGCGCGTGATGCTGCCCGCGGCGTACGGGGACGAGCGTTCCGTGATGGCCCGCCTCGACCGGCTGGAGCGGGGCGTCAACTTCTCCGCGGGCGGCGGCGCCGGCATGCCCGCGATGGGGTACGTACCCGGCCCCGACGCCCACGCGGGAGCGGCCGCCGCGCCGGTCGCGCCGGGTGGCGGTCCCGCCGCTGCCCGGGCTGCCGTACGGGCGTCGGGAGCCCCGGGGCAGGGGCCCGGTGGGCCGACGGGCGCTACGGCAGCCCCCGACCCGGTGGGGCAGGGGGCGCCCACGGGGCAGGCCACACCCGCGCCCGCAGGCCCGGACGAGGCGCCGCAGAGCGGCCACCGGCCTCAGCCTTCCCAGGCTCCGCCCACCCCTGAGCCCGCACCCGCGCCCCCGACACCCGCGCCCCCGTCCGCACCTGCACCTGCCCCGGCGGCGGCCACCCCCCAGGCACCCTCCGCCCCCGCCCCCGGCGCCTGGCCCACTGCGGCTTCCGCGGGCGGCGGCCGACGCCCCGGCGGCTGGCCCACGGCAACCCCTGCGGGCGGCGGCGCACAGCCCCCGGCCCCGGCGGGCGGCACCCCGGCACCCGCACCGCAGCAGCCCCCTTCGCCCGCACCCGCGCCACCCCACACCGCAGGCGCGGCCCCCGCCTACGCACCCCCGAGCAGCGGCGTCGACCCCCGCATGCTCTGGCCGAACATCCTGGAGGCGGTCAAGAACCGCCGCCGCTTCACCTGGATCCTGCTCAGCCAGAACGCCCAGGTGGCCGGCTTCGACGGCACCACCCTCCAACTCGGCTTCGTCAACGCCGGCGCGCGCGACAACTTCGCGAGCAGCGGCAGCGAGGACGTCCTGCGTCAGGCACTGGCCGAGCAGTTCAACGTCCAGTGGAAGATCGAGGCCATCGTCGACCCGTCGGGCGGAGGCTCGGCTCCCCCGCCGCCGGGTGGCTCCCCGGGCTTCGGCGGAGGCGGCGGCAGCTACGGCTCAGGCGGCACCGGCGGTGGCAACAGCGGCTACGGCGGTGGCGGGGCCTCCGCCCGCCCGGCCCCTCCCCGGCCCACGCCCACGGCGCCCACCCCGCCCCCGGCGGCCTCGGCGTCGACGGCCACCCCGACCCCGGCCCCCGAGCCCTCATCCGCCCCGGAGCCGCGTCCGCCGGTGAACCTCGAGGACGACATCCCCGAGGACGACGACCCCGACCTCAACGAGTCGGCGCTCTCCGGCCGTGAACTGATCGTGCGGGAGCTGGGGGCGACGGTGGTGGAGGAGTTCACGAACGAGTAGCGGGGCACAGCGCCTTGGAGGAACGTACAGGTCACGAACCCCCGGCCCCTCGGCATCCCGCACAAGAACCCCGTTAGGCTGACCCCCGTGAAGGTCCTCGTCATCGGAAGCGGCGCCCGCGAACACGCCCTGTGCCGCTCCCTGTCCCTCGACCCCGACGTCACGGCGCTGCACTGCGCCCCCGGCAACGCCGGCATCGCCGAGGTCGCCGAGCTGCACCGGGTCGACGCCCTGGACGGCACGGCCGTGTCCGCGCTGGCCGAACGGCTCGGTGCCGACCTCGTGGTCGTCGGGCCGGAGGCACCGCTCGTCGCCGGGGTCGCCGACGCCGTGCGCGCGGCGGGCATCCCCGTCTTCGGTCCCTCCGGGGAGGCGGCGGAGATCGAGGGCTCCAAGGCGTTCGCCAAGGACGTGATGGCGGCGGCCGGCGTCCCGACCGCCCGTTCCTACGTCTGCACGACGCCCGCCGAGGTCGACGAGGCGCTCGACGCCTTCGGTGCCCCGTACGTCGTCAAGGACGACGGCCTCGCCGCCGGCAAGGGCGTCGTCGTGACCGGCGACATCGAGGCGGCCAGGGCGCACGCGAACTCCTGCGAGCGCGTCGTCATCGAGGAGTACCTCGACGGCCCTGAGGTGTCCCTCTTCGCCATCACCGACGGCGAGACGGTGCTCCCGCTGCAGCCCGCCCAGGACTTCAAGCGGGCGCTCGACGGGGACGAGGGCCCGAACACCGGTGGCATGGGCGCGTACTCCCCGCTTCCGTGGGCCGACCCGAAGCTGGTCGACGAGGTCATGGAGACGGTTCTGCAGCCGACGGTCGACGAGATGCGCCGCCGCGGCACCCCGTTCTCCGGGCTGCTCTACGCGGGTCTCGCGATCACCTCCCGCGGGGTACGGGTCATCGAGTTCAACGCCCGCTTCGGTGACCCCGAGACCCAGGTCGTCCTGGCCCGCCTGCAGACCCCGCTGGCCGGTGTCCTGCTGGGCGCCGCCAAGGGAGAACTCGCCGACCTTGAGCCCCTGCGCTGGAGCGACGACGCCGCGGTCACCGTGGTCGTCGCCTCGCACAACTACCCCGGCACCCCGCGCACCGGCGACCCGATCACCGGGCTCGACGAGGTGGCCGCCGAGGACGCCCCGCACGCGTACGTCCTGCACGCCGGTACCAAGCAGGACGGCGACGCGGTCCTCAGCGCCGGCGGCCGCGTCCTGTCCGTGACGGCCACCGGCGAGGACCTCACCCAGGCCCGCGAGCGCGCGTACCGGGCCGTGGCCCGCATCCGGCTCGACGGCTCCCAGCACCGCACGGACATCGCGGCGAAGGCGGCGACGGGCGAATAACCACCCCGAGCGCCCGCCCCGGATGAACCCCGCAGGCCCCGAATCCGTCTCAGGATTCGGGGCCTGATCCATGCCGGGACCAGGGCCTGCCACCGTCCGGGACCAGGTCTTGCCACCTGCCGTGATCAGGGGCCTGATCCTCGCTGTCCGTCATCCACCTCTCCCCAAAGCCATTCCATCGAGTGACCGATGCCCCATCCGGCTGACGTGGGCCGAAGCCCCAACTAGGGTGCGGCGCAAGCGTTCCGGCACTTGGCCCACCGGCATTGCGATGTCAGTGGTGGGTGCCACAGTGGGGGAGTGAGCAAAGCCAGGACAGTTCGGACAGCCAGGGCAGCGCGGAGGGGGTGAGGTCCGGCCGTGACCGGTATGGGTGTGGAGATGGGCGCGCAGGCCGCGCGTGCCCGGGCCCTCGCGGTGCTGCGCATTCGCAGCCGCGCGCTGGCCGTCGCCCTGCTGCCCGCGGCGGTCGCCGTGGTGCTGCTCGCCGGTGCCTCCACGGGCCACTTCGTCGGCTCGGGCTGGCATGCCGCCCGCTGGGTCGTCACCCCCGTCGCCGTCCTCGTCCTGCTCGCCGCCGCCGCGATCGCGCTGGTGGTCGCCCGCGCCCGCCCCGCCGTCAGCCCCACGGTCCCGATCGGCGAGGAGCAGGCCCCGGACCTGTACCGGCTGGTGCGCGACCTCGCCGACCGCCTGGATGTCCCCGCCCCGTCCGCGATAGCGCTCACGCCGGACTGCGACAGCTGGCTGGAGGACCGCACCCACCCGTCCCACGGCCCACCGCCCCCGGCGGAGGACCGCGACGAGGACGGTCTCAACGGCCTGCACGGCGGAAGCTCGCGCGGCGCCCACCGCCGTACGCCCGCGGCACCTGTCCTCGTCATCGGCTCCCCGTTCCTGTGGTGGATGCGGGTCGGCGAGCTCCGCGCGGTCCTCGCCCCGGTCGTCGCCGGTACGGGTCCCTCGGCGCACCCCGACATAGCCCAGGCCCGGCGCTTCGTCCGGGGCCTGGACGCCGCCGTGGCCGTCGCCTCGACGCGCGGCCGTTGCCCGGGGTCGCGGGCGGTGTGCGCGGGCATCGGCTGGGTCGCCCGGCTGCTGCTGCGCAGTTGCCGGGACCATGCGGCCGAGATGGAGCGGGGCGTGGCCGCCGCGGCCGCCGAGCGTGCACAGGCTGTGGACTACGGGCTGCGGATCGTCGCACAGGAGCAGGTCGGGTTGGCGTACGCGGGCTGGGACAGGCTGCTCACTCGGGTCGCGCTGCCCGCCTGGCGGATGGGCCGCTGGCCGTCCCGGCTGGACGCCGGCGTCGTCGCCGCGCTCACCGAACTCTCCCGCCGGGACCGTCTGGCCGAGGGCTTCGCCTCCCGGCTGGGTGAGCGCCCCGCCTGTGACCTGCTCGAAGAGCCCGGCACGGTCGACGAGGCCGCGTCACTCCTCGCCGCCCGCCTCTTCCACGGCGGCCCCGCCGAGCCCGGCCCTGACTGGTCCCCAGTGGGCTGGCAGGAGTATCCGGAGGAGGTCGTCGACCGCAAATGGCGCACCGACGCGGCCCGTCTCCACCGCGTCCTCGACGCCCTCGGCGTCCGCCGCACCACCGAGGGTCCGGAAGCCGACGGCCCGACCCTGGCCCGAGTCCTGGACCACCTGACGACCCCGGCCCCCGGCGCCGCGTACCCCAACGCCGCAGGCCACCCCGAGCCGCACAGCCCCCAGGACGAGACGACGGCGACGCAGACCGGCTTCCGCCAGACCACCGACCGGCATGCCGGTATCGCCGCGGCTTCCGACGCGTCTGCCGCCCGCGAGGCGGACGCCGAGTCGAACGCCGGCCGGAGTCAGGCCGCCGACGCCCATGACAGTCCCGACCGGGCTTCCGGCCTCTCTGCGGACAGTGGCGGGGACGCCCAGGCGAACGCCCCCCGCAATCAGGCTGCCGACGCGGACGACAGTCACGCCCCGGCTTCCGACCCGCAGGCCGGCGTCGTCCCGGCTTCCGACGGGCAGGCTGGCATGGCCCCGGCTTCCGACGCGGACGCCGGCATGGCCCCGGCTTCCGACGCGGACGACAGTCACGCCCCGGCTTCCGACGCGCAGGCCGGCATCGCCCCGGCTTCCGACGCGGACGCCGGCCGCGATCAGGCGGCGCATGCACCCGACGTTCACGACCAGGCCGCCGCTGCACACGCCGCCCGCGGTCAGGCCCGTGACGGGCAAGCCGACCCCGCCCGGGCTGCCGACGCGTCTGCCGACCGCGAGCAGGTCCCAGACCCGCACACCGGCCGCGATCAGAGTGCCGACGCATCTGCCGACTCCGGTCAGGCCTCGGACCCGCACACGGACCGCGATCAGACCGACGAGACGTACACCGGCCCCAACCAGCCCCCGGCCACCGGTGACCAGGCCGACGACGCCCACACCACCCCCACCCCCACCCCCATCTCGGCCCCCAAGCCCCCCAAAGCCCCGTACGCCGCCATGGCCGACGACCACGGCGCCGACGACCAGGAAACCGAGCGCAGTTCCGCCCTCGCCGCAGGCATCACCGCCGAGTTGGCCCGCGAGGAGGCCGCGACGCCGGCCGAGCGGACGGCGTCTCCAGACCCCGGTACCACTCTTCTGGACATCGGCGCGCTCCCCCTCTTCCCGCTCCAACCACCCCGCACCTCCCGCGAGTTGCTCACCGATCACGTGACGGCGATGGTGTGCTGCGCCGCGATGGACACCGCCGGTGCGGTGCCGGGGCTGGACTGGCTCGACGGCCCCACGCTCCTCATCAACGGGGAACGGGCCGCCGACCTGGCCCCCAGAGTCCTCAGCCTCATCGAGGACGGCGACCCGACCCCCCTGCGGGCCTGGCTGGTGGAGTCGGGGATACGCCCGGAGAAGCCGGTTCGCCTGGTCTGACGGCTGCCGTGCCCGCCGTATGCGGCCGGAACCCCCGGTTCCACTTTCGGCCAATTCGCAACGAATAGTGACAGGATGCGTGCGGAATGTGATGTGCTGGGACCGATAGCGCACATGGCAAGGGCTTACGACATACGACAGCCACACAAGCACATGTCGCGCGGCAGAACCGCAGGCAACACAGGGCACTTGCAGCAGACGGGCACCACACCACACGACGCTCGATGCACAACCACGGGGGAACGAGGGAGGGTATGGCATGGGGTCGGAGCAGATCCGCCGCTGGGAGTCGGGGGCACTCGCGCACGCCGTGACGGACCCCTTCGGCCAGGGCCCGGTCCCCTGGCTGCGCGGCAACGTGACGTATTTCGACGACACCGGCCAGGTCGTCCCCTGGTACGTGGACGGCCAGGCCCACCCACCGACATCGGACACCCCGAGGGTCCCCGCACCCCGCAGCGCCGGCCCCCGCTCGGCCGACGACGTCCGCCGCCAGATCAAGGGCTTCATCTCCACCGGCGCGGTCGCCCCCGGCGAGGCCGTCGACTTCCACATCACCGTCGACCCCCCGCAGGAATTCGCCGTCGACATCTACCGCATCGGCCACTACGGCGGTGACGGCGCCGCGAAGATCACCACCAGCCCCCGCCTCTCCGGCATCGTCCAGCCGCCCCCGCTCACCGCCGACCGCACGGTCTCCTGCCACCACTGGTGGCTGTCCTGGCGCCTGCAGATCCCGTCGTACTGGAGCATCGGCGCGTATGTGGCCGTCCTGACCACCGTCGACGGCTACCGCTCCCACATCCCGTTCACGGTCCGCGACAACCACCCCGCGGACCTGCTCCTGCTGCTGCCCGATGTGACCTGGCAGGCGTACAACCTCTACCCCGAGGACGGCCGCATCGGCGCCAGCCTCTACCACGCGTGGGACGAGGACGGCCGGCTGCTCGGCGAGGCCGACGCCGCCACGACCGTCTCCTTCGACCGCCCGTACGCGGGCGCGGGCCTGCCCCTGCACGTCGGCCACGCCTACGACTTCATCCGCTGGGCCGAGCGCTACGGCTACGACATCGCCTACGCCGACGCCCGCGACCTGCACGCGGGACACGTCGATCCCACCCGTTACCGAGGCCTGGTCTTCCCCGGCCACGACGAGTACTGGTCGACGAACATGCGCCGCACCGTGGAGCTCGCCCGCGAGAACGGCACCTCCCTGGTCTTCCTCTCCGCCAACTCCATGTACTGGCAGGTGGAGTTGGGACCGTCCCCGTCCGGCGTCCCGGACCGACTCCTCACCTGCCGCAAGCGCAAGGGCCCAGGCCGCTCGGTCCTCTGGCGCGAGATCGACCGCCCCGAACAGGAGGTGATCGGCATCCAGTACGCGGGCCAGGTCCCGGAGCCGCACCCCCTGATCGTCCGCAACGCCGACCACTGGCTGTGGGAGGCGACCGGCGCCCACGAGGGCGACGAGATCAAGGACCTGGTCGCGGGCGAGGCCGACCGCTACTTCCCGCGCACCCCGCTCCCCGAGCACGAGGAGCGCATCCTGCTCGCCCACTCCCCGTACGCCGACCGCGAAGGCGCCGTGCGCCACCAGGAGACGTCCCTCTACCGCGCCACCTCCGGCGCCCTGGTCTTCGCGTCCGGCACGTTCGCGTGGTCCCCGGCGCTGGACCGCCCGGGCCACGTCGACGCCCGGGTCCAGCGCGCCACCGCCAACCTCCTGGACCGCATCTGCAAGCGTGACTGACCTCACCCAGCACACCCCAGTCGCGACCCAGCACACCCCAGTCGCCACCCAGCACACGCTCAGCCGCTCACCCAGCACACCCCCAGTCCAAGGTCAGCGCCCCGTACGGGACAATCGACCCATTGGACAGAACCACGGGGAGGAACCGTGTCCGGATTCGTAGAAAAGCCCGAGCCGATCCAGGTTCCGGGCCTGGTGCACCTGCACACCGGCAAGGTGCGCGAGCTGTACCAGAACGAGGCCGGTGACCTCGTGATGGTCGCCAGCGACCGTATGTCCGCCTATGACTGGGTGCTGCCGACCGAGATCCCCGACAAGGGCCGCATCCTCACCCAGCTCTCCCTGTGGTGGTTCGACCAGCTCGCCGACCTGGTCCCCAACCACGTGCTGGGCACCGAGGTGCCCGCGGGCGCCCCCGCCGACTGGGCGGGCCGCACCCTCGTCTGCAAGTCGCTCCAGATGGTCCCGGTCGAGGCCGTCGCCCGCGGCTACCTCACCGGCTCCGGCCTGGCGGAGTACAACGAGTCCCGCACGGTCTGCGGCCTCGCCCTCCCCGAGGGCCTGGTCGACGGCAGCGAACTCCCCGCCCCGATCTTCACCCCGGCGACGAAGGCCGCGGTCGGCGAGCACGACGAGAACGTCTCCTACGAGGAGGTCGCCCGCCAGGTCGGCGCCGACACCGCCGCCCAGCTGCGCCAGGTGACCCTCGCCGTCTACTCCCGCGGCCGGGACATCGCCCGCGACCGAGGCATCATCCTCGCGGACACCAAGTTCGAGTTCGGCTTCGAGGGAGAGACGCTGGTCATCGCCGACGAGGTCCTCACCCCGGACTCGTCCCGCTTCTGGCCGGCCGAGCAGTGGGAGCCGGGCCGTGCGCAGCCGTCGTACGACAAGCAGTTCGTGCGCGACTGGCTGACCTCGCCGGCCTCCGGCTGGGACCGCAAGAGCGAGCAGCCCCCGCCGCCGCTGCCGCCGAAGGTCGTGGACGCGACCCGGGCGAAGTACGTGGAGGCTTACGAGCGCCTGACGGGTATGAGCTGGGCGTAACGCGAAAGGCCCCCGGAGAACCGGGGGCCTTTCGAAACTGAGCGAACGACGAGGTTCGAACTCGCGACCTCAACCTTGGCAAGGTTGCGCTCTACCAACTGAGCTACGTTCGCATGCGCCGTGGCGCGAGAACCACTATACCCAACCCCGCTCCCGCGCGAGACGCACCGCCGCGTGCCGGTTCTCCGCCCCGAGCTTGGACACGGCGGAGGACAGATAGTTCCGCACGGTCCCCTGCGACAGCGCGGCCCGCTCCGCGATCTCCGCGACGGGCGCGCCGTCAGCGGCGAGTTCCAGCACCTCGGCCTCCCGCGCGGTCAGCGGTGAGTCCCCGGCGGCGATGGCGTCGGCGGCCAACTCCGGGTCGACGTAACGGTTTCCGGAGTGCACGGTACGGATGATCTCCGCGAGCCGCTGTGCGCTGACGGTCTTCGGGACGAACCCGCGCACACCCGCCGCAAGGGCCCGTTTCAGATGCCCGGGCCGCCCGTGACTGGTCACGATCAGCACCTGGCACCTGGGCAGTTCGGCCCGCAGTGATGTGGCGACCTTCACACCGTCCGCGCCGGGCATCTGGAGATCGAGGACGGCCACGTCCGGCTCGTGGGCCCGTGCCATCGCCAGCGCCTCCGGCCCGGTCGCCGCCTCGGCGACGATCACGAGGTCGTCCTCCAGGGAGAGCAGGGTGGCGAGCGCCCCCCGGATCAGATGCTCGTCGTCGGCGAGGAGCAGTCGTACGGGCCCTGCCGGGCGGCCGGTGGCGCGGTCGCTCCGCAGGTCGGTCATACGGCGACCTCCCGCACGCCCGCCCCCGCCAGCGGCACCTCGGCCACCAGCCGGAACACCGCCTCGCCCACATGACCGGCGTCCAGCGTCCCGTCCACCGCGGCGAGCCGCTCCCGCAGCCCGGCGAGCCCGGAGCCCCCACCCCCGTCGGGGGCTCCGGCGGCCCCGTCGTTCTCCACCGTCAACACCACGTGTCCCTCGCTCACCGTGACCCCCACCGAGCACCGCCCTGCATTCCCGTGCCGCAGCACATTGGTGGTCCCCTCCCGCACCACCCAGGCCAGCGCCGACTGCACCTCGACGGGCAGCCCCGCCGTCCGGCCGGTCACCCGGCACTCGATCCCGGCCGCCGTCAACACCCCCTGTGCACCGGCCAGTTCGACCTCCAGGTCGACCTCCCGATAGCCCCGTACGACGTCCCGCACCTCGCGCTGCGACTCGCCCGCGATGCGCTGCACCTCGATCATCTGCTCCACGGCCTCGGGCCGCCCGCGCCGCGCGAGCTGCACGGCGAGTTCGCTCTTCAGGGCGATGACCGACAGATTCCGCCCCATGACGTCGTGCAGGTCCCGTCCGAACCGCAGCCGCTCCTCGGCGACGGCGAGCCGGGCCCGGGTCTCGCGGGCTTCGTCGAGTTCGTAGACGGCGTTCAGGAGCCAGACGGAGAAACCGGACGTGAGGGCCAGGATTCCGCAGGCGATGAAGACCGCGACCGTCGCGCCCAGCGCCGCCGGGACCGGGGAGCCGAGCGGCAGGGCCACGAGTCCGGTGGCCACCGCGGTTCCCGCGACGACCGCGAACACGCGCTGCCTGCTGCCGACGCCGAGCGTGAGGGTGCCGACCGTGAAGGCCAGTGTGCCGCCCAGGACCGTGCCCACCGCGGTGTCGACCTCCTCGCCGTTCGGGCCGTACCGCACGATGAGGGTGGCGGCGACGACGACCGCAAGGGCGACGGTGACGAGTCCCGCCATCGCCCGCAGCGGCTGCGCACGGCGGCCGCGCGTCCAGTCGAGGGCCCGCGACGCGGTGAAGGCACAGGCCACGGCGTGCGCGCACACCATCAGGAGCAGCCAGCGGGCGATCCCGGGCTCGGACGTCGTCGAGCCGACGGCGGGCAGACCGAGCGTGGCGACCTCGATCACCGCGAAGAAGTGGAACGACCACCGGGTGTACGTCTCCACCTTCGCCGGCGTGCTCTTGCCCCGCCACCACATTCCCGGCCCGCGCATGCGCCGTCCCCCCTGCCTCAGTGCCGTGGCTCCCACCGGAACCACCGTCGCACAGCCAACACGCCCAGGACTGTCCAGGCCAGCCCGGTCACCACGGGACCGATCGCCTCGTACGCCGACAGATCGCCGGTCCAGCCACCCCGCAGCAGAGTGATCACCGGGGTCAGCGGCAGGAACTCGCACACCGACGCCACCCGGTCCGGCAGCACCTCGAGGGGGACGAACATCCCGGAGAAGATCATGGAGAGGAACACCACGGGCAGCGTCGTGACCTGCGCACTCTCGACGCTGCGGGTGAACGACGCGGTCACGGCGCCCAGCGACGCGCACAGCACGATGCCCAACAGCAGTCCCAGCACGGCCAGATGGGGAGCGGCAGGCGCGCCCACGTCGAGCAGGACGGCGCAGCCGACCGCCAGCACCAGGCTCTGCGCGACCCCCGTGACCACGGCCGGCAGCGCGGCCCCGGCCAGGATCTCGGTGTCCTTGAGCTCGCCGGTGCGCAGCCGTTTGAGGACGAGTTCCTCGCGCCGGGCGGTGTAGACGGAGACGAGCGTGGCGTACACCGCGTAGAGCAGTGAGAAGCCGATCGAGGCGGGCAGGACGACCGTGCCGAGGGACAGGCCGGCCTCCGCCAGGTCCATCCCCTTCGCGGCCTCCCGCACGCTGAAGGGCAGCAACAGCGGCACGAACAGCGCCGCGAACAGTGTGCCCCTGCTGCGTCCGAGCAGCGTCACCTCGGCGCGGGCCAGCGCCGCCATGCGTCCCACGGGGGTGGTCATCGCCGTACTCATGCCGCGTACTCCTTCTTCTCGGCGGCGCCGGCCGCATCCCGCGCGATCCCCAGGAACGCCTCCTCCAGCGACGCCGGCCGCACGTCCAGCCGCCGCAGCTCCACCCCTGCCGTGTCCGCCCACACCAGGAGCCGGGTCGCGGTGCGCTGCAGCTCGTGCGTGCGCAGCCGTACGACGCGCCCGTCGACCTCGTGCTCGCGCACGCCCATGTCGTCGAGGGGCGGCAGATCCCCGACGAAGTAGCCGTCGGGCAGCTCGAAGGTGATCCGCGAGGGCTGGGCCGCCGTCACCTCGGCCGGTGTCCCGGCAGCCGCGATGCGTCCCTCGTGCAGGATCGCGATCCGGTCGGCGAGGTTCTCGGCCTCTTCGAGGTAGTGCGTGGTCAGCAGCACGGTCGTACCGGCGTCGCGCAGCTCCCGCACCAACTCCCAGGTGTCCCGGCGCCCTTCGGCGTCGAGCCCGGTCGTCGGCTCGTCCAGGAACAGCACCTCGGGCCTGCCGAGCAGGGCGAGTGCCAGGTCCAGCCGTCGCCGTTCACCGCCGGACAGCTGCTTCACCCGCACCCCGGCCCGCCGCCCGAGCCCGACCCTGTCCAGGGCCTCGGCCTCGGGCATGGCCCCGCTCACGCACCCCGCCCACATCCGCGCGGTCTCGGCGACGGTCAGCTCGGACGGAAAGCCGCCCTCCTGCAACATCACCCCGGTCCGCGGCCGTACGACGTCCCGCTCGGTGTGGGGGTCGTGCCCGAGCACCCGCACCCGTCCCGCGGCGGGCCGGGCGAGTCCTTCCAACAGCTCGACGGTGGACGTCTTGCCCGCGCCATTGGTGCCGAGCAGCGCGAAGACCTCGCCGCGGTCCACGGAGAACGTGATCCCGCGCACCGCCTCGAACCCGCCCCCGTACACACGACGCAGGTCAGTGACCTCAATCACGTGTTCGTGTTCGTTGATGTTCATGACATCAGCATCCCGGCGATCCGAAGCCGGAAGCAGTGCGCGGTGTCACCGCTCCGCATGACAAATGTCAGAGACCCGGCGCGCGGCACACGAAAAGACCCCGATCCATTAGGACCGGGGTCTGATTCCCGAGCGGACGACGAGGCTCGAACTCGCGACCTCAACCTTGGCAAGGTTGCGCTCTACCAACTGAGCTACGTCCGCATTGCCCCCGACCGGCTCTCACCGATCGGTGCGAGCACCAGCCTACCTGATCCACTTACGTGGTCAGTACGGCGGTGCAGAGCGGGTGACAGGAATTGCACACTGCGCCTTCCCCCTGGAAGGGGGATGTTCTACTACTGAACTACACCCGCATGCTCGGCGAGCTGGGCTTTTCTGCCCCGCCCGGCGGCGTGCCCCAGACATTAGCTGATCAGCAGGGGGGTAGCGCAAGTCGGTTGTCGCACCGGCCCAAGTCGGCCGTCCTCAGGGTGCGCTGACGGACCCTGAGGACACGTCCCGAACGAGCACCTCACTGGGCCGAGGCGAACGCCTCGTAGACCTTCTTGGGGATGCGGCCGCGGGCCGGCACCTCCATCTTGTTGGCCTGGGCCCAGGCCCGGACCGCCGCCGGGTCCGGGGCGACCTCGGTCTGCTTGTACGCCTTGCCGGACTTCGACCGCTTGCGGCCGGCGTCCACGTAGGGCGCGAGCGCCTTACGCAGTTTCTTGGCATTGGCTTCATTCAGGTCGATCTCGTACGACTTGCCGTCGAGTCCGAAGGCGATCGTTTCCGCCGCTTCCGAGCCGTCGATGTCGTCAAAGAGAGTGACCACGACCTTCTGCGCCACGAATATCGGTCCCTTCGTCCGGCATGTCATACAGCTCAGCTGGGATGACGTGCCGTGTCGGCTATTTGCCAATTCATTTGTACAGTGCCCGGCAATGCAATGTGAAGCCCGACTAAATCTGTCCGCGTGTCCGAGCGCAATACCTATCTGCGGCTGATCGGGGATCTTTCCCGTAACTTTTCGTGAACACCCCCCTCCAGTACATCATCGTGATGGCTGTCACGTAGCTTCCTACAACTCTACTCGCGTAGAAATTTTGTGCGGGTAGTCTGAAGGAACCTGCTCAGCACCACACACCGGGAGTGCCAGTGGCACGCGTCGTAGTCGACGTCATGCTCAAGCCGGAGATCCTCGACCCCCAGGGCCAGGCGGTGCAGCGCGCACTGCCGCGGCTGGGATTCGAAGGCATCTCGGACGTACGTCAGGGAAAGCGATTCGAACTGGAAGTTGACGGGCCGGTCGACGAGGCCGCGCTCGCCCGCATCCACGATCTTGCGGAATCCTTCCTCGCCAACACCGTGATCGAGGACTTCACCGTCAAGGTGGAGGAAGTCGCGGAGGCGGCGAAGTGACCGCTCGTATTGGCGTCGTCACTTTCCCGGGGAGTCTCGATGACCGGGACACCCAGCGCGCGATCCGCCTCGCCGGCGCAGAACCGGTCGCTCTCTGGCACAAGGACAAGGACCTCAAGCAGGTCGACGCCGTGGTGCTGCCCGGCGGTTTCTCCTACGGCGACTATCTGCGCGCCGGAGCGATCTCCCGGTTCTCGCCGGTGATGGAGACCGTCATCGAGCAGGCGAAGACCGGACTGCCGGTCCTCGGTATCTGCAACGGCTTCCAGATCCTCACCGAGGCGCATCTGCTGCCCGGCGGGATGCTCGGCAACGACCATCTGCACTTCATCTGCCGCGACCAGAAGCTGCGGGTGGAGAACGCGGAAACCGCCTGGACCAGTGATTACGAGAGCGGGCAGGAGATCCACATCCCGCTCAAGAACATGGACGGCCGGTACGTCGCCGACCAGTACACGCTGGACAAGCTGGAGGCCGAGGGCCGGGTCGCGTTCCGGTACGTCGTCCGCGGCGAAGCCGCTGATGGATACGGCAACCCGAACGGCTCGCTCAACGACATCGCCGGCATCACCAACGAGGCCGGCAACGTCGTAGGCCTCATGCCGCACCCGGAGCACGCCGTCGAGCCCCTCATCGGGTCGGGCCGCACGGACGGTCTCCCCTTCTTCACCTCGATCCTCAAGAAGCTGGTCAACGCATGAGCCGGACGCCTCTGGACACGGTCGAGCACGCGGCCGCGACCCCCGACGTCGAGCTGCCCTGGGCCGAACTCGGCCTGAAGAAGGACGAGTACGAGAGGGTCGTGGAGATCCTCGGCCGCCGGCCCACCGGTGCCGAGCTCGCCATGTACTCGGTCATGTGGTCCGAGCACTGCTCGTACAAGTCCTCCAAGGTCCACCTCCGCCAGTTCGGCGAGAAGGCCCCCGAGTCCGACGCGATGCTCGTCGGCATCGGCGAGAACGCCGGTGTGGTGGACGTCGGCCAGGGCTACGCCGTGACCTTCAAGGTCGAGTCGCACAACCACCCGTCGTACGTCGAGCCCTACCAGGGCGCGGCCACGGGCGTGGGCGGCATCGTGCGCGACATCATCGCGATGGGCGCGCGGCCGGTGGCGGTCGTGGACCCGCTGCGGTTCGGTGCGGCGGACCACCCGGACACCAAGCGCGTGCTGCCCGGTGTCGTCGCCGGCATCGGCGGCTACGGCAACTGCCTGGGCCTGCCCAACATCGGCGGCGAGGTCGTCTTCGACTCCTGCTACCAGGGCAACCCGCTGGTCAACGCCGGTGCCATCGGTGTGATGCGGCACGAGGACATCCACCTCGCGAAGGCGTCCGGTGCGGGTAACAAGGTCATCCTGTACGGGGCCCGTACGGGCGGCGACGGCATCGGCGGTGCGTCGATCCTCGCCTCCGAGACCTTCGACGACGCCAAGCCGTCGAAGCGTCCGGCCGTCCAGGTCGGCGACCCCTTCCAGGAGAAGCTCCTCATCGAGTGCACCCTGGAGGCCTTCGCCGAGAAGCTGGTCGTCGGCATCCAGGACCTCGGCGCGGCCGGCCTGTCCTGCGCCACCTCCGAGCTCGCCTCCAACGGCTCCGGCGGCATGCGCGTGACCCTGGACGACGTACCGCTGCGTGACTCGACGCTCTCGCCCGAGGAAATCCTCATGAGCGAGTCGCAGGAACGCATGTGCGCGGTCGTCGAGCCGGAGAAGGTCGACCGGTTCCTGGAGATCTGCGAGAAGTGGGACGTCATCGCCACCGTCATCGGTGAGGTGACCGACGGCGAACGCCTGGAAATCTACTGGCACGGCGGCAAGATCGTCGACGTCGACCCGCGCACCGTGGCGCACGAGGGCCCGGTCTACGAGCGCCCCTACGCCCGCCCGTCCTGGCAGGACGAGCTGCAGGCCGACGACGCGAACAAGCTGCCCAGGCCCACGACCTCGGCCGAGCTGAAGGACCAGGTCATGAAACTGGTCGGCTCCCCGAACCAGGCCTCCAAGAAGTGGATCACCTCGCAGTACGACCACTTCGTGCAGGGCAACACCGTCCTCGCCCAGCCCGAGGACTCCGGCATGATCCGCATCGACGAGGAGACCGGCCTCGGCGTCGCCATCGCCACGGACGGCAACGGCCGGTACGCGAAGCTGGACCCGTACCACGGTGCCCAGCTGGCGCTGGCGGAGGCGTACCGCAACGTCGCCACGACCGGCGCCAAGCCGCTCGCGGTCTCCGACTGCCTGAACTTCGGCTCGCCCGAGGACCCGGCGGTGATGTGGCAGTTCGCGGAGGCAGTGCGCGGACTGGCGGACGCCTGCCTGCAGTTGGGCACCCCGGTGACCGGCGGCAACGTCTCCCTCTACAACCAGACGGGCGAGGCGGCCATCCACCCCACGCCGGTCGTGGCGGTCCTCGGCGTCATCGACGATGTCGCGCGGCGCACGCCGGTCGCCTTCCAGGAGGAGGGCCAGCTGCTCTACCTCCTTGGCGACACCCGTGAGGAGTTCGGCGGTTCGGCCTGGTCGCAGGTCGTGCACGACCACCTCGGTGGTCTGCCGCCGCAGGTCGACCTGGAGCGCGAGCGGCTGCTCGCCGAGATCCTGATCTCCGCCTCCCGGGACGGCATGATCGACTCCGCGCACGACCTGTCCGACGGCGGTCTGATCCAGGCGGTCGTGGAGTCGGCGCTGCTCGGGGGCAAGGGCGCGCGACTCGTCGTACCGGACGGGCTGGACGCCTTCACCTTCCTCTTCTCCGAGTCGGCGGGACGCGCGGTCGTCGCCGTGCCGCGCTCCGAGGAACTCCGTTTCAACGACATGTGCGGTGCGCGGGGCCTGCCGGTCACCCGCATCGGTGTCGTCGACGGTGACTCCGTGGAGCTCCAGGGCGAGTTCGCGCTGTCCCTTGAGGACCTGCGCGAGACGCACGAGGCGACGATTCCGGCGCTGCTGAAGTAAAACGAGGGGTCCTACGGCTCCGAAGCCCCCGTCCGGTCACCGGGCGGGGGCTTCGTCGTACCGCCTCCGCGGCACCCGGCACCCGGCACCCGGCACTCGGCACTCGAACCCGAGGCTTGCACGTAATTACGTACTTCCGTAATATCGAAGCATGGAACTCGAACAACGTGTCGCCGACCTCGAGCGACGGCTGGCGGCGCTGGAGAGCGCGCAGCAGACCGCCCCCCGCATCGGCGAGGGCGACTTCTGGGCCCTGCAAGGGTTCAAGGAGCAGCTGGCCGAGCTGGGCGCGGCCGACGGAGGGGTGCTGTTCACCGGCGCGGTACGGCTGCCGACCGGGGAGCAGTACGAGTGGCAGCACGGCGCGCTGACCGACGGGCTGCTGGACGCCGAGTGGACCGAGGCCGCCGAGTCCTTCGCCGCCCTCGGCCATCCGGTCCGGCTCGGGCTGCTCCGCGAGGTCATCGCCGGCCGCCGTACCGCGGCCGAACTGGCCGAGCTGGACGAGGTCGGCACGACCGGCCAGATCTACCACCACCTGCGCCAGCTCACCGGCGCGGGCTGGCTGCACACGACCGGCCGGGGCCGCTACGAGGTGCCGCCGGGGCGCGTCGTACCGCTGCTGGTGGCGCTGTCGGCGGCCCGTCCGTAACAAGACCGGAGCAGCTACGCCCGAAGCACAGCCCGAAGCAAGGGTCGAACACGGATCGACCCGGAGGGGGAACGATGTCCGCACGCAAGCTCGCCATGGTGGCCTTCCGCGGCCTCCAGTTGGCCTTCATCGGCCTGGTGATCGCCCACATCGGCTTCGGCTGGGGCTACCCGGTCTGGTGGGACTTCCTGCCGCTGGTCCTGGCATACGTCCTCGTGACCGTCGCCAACCGCTGGGGCGGCGCCCCGGACAGCTCGCGCCGGGCGCCGCAACCCCTCGAGGTCGCCCCACCGGTCACCGGCCGCTGGTCCGCGCTGAACAGTCCGGCCGACCGCACCCCGAGCCATGGCGTCCACGCCCACGGGCAGACGTACGCCATCGACATCCTCGCCGAGCCGGACCCCGGTGCCCGCCCCGGCTTCCACTGGCTGTGGCCGATCGCCCGGCGTCCCCAGGACTTCCCGGCCTTCGAGGCGCCGATCCTCGCGGTCGCCGACGCCACGGTCGTGCGGGCGGTCGACGGGCAGCGCGATCACCTGAGCCGCAACTCGCTCGTGGGGCTGCTGTACCTGATGCTGGTCGAGGGCTCGGTGCGCGAGATGGCGGGCCTTCGCCGCATCCTCGGCAACCACCTGATCCTGGACCTCGGCAACGGCACCTACGCGGCCTACGCGCACCTGCGGCGCGGCTCGCTCGCCGTCCGGGAGGGCGACCGGGTGCACGCCGGGCAGGTCATCGCCCGCTGCGGAAACTCGGGCAACTCATCCGAGCCGCACCTGCACTTCCAGCTGATGGACGGCCCGGACCCGGACGCCGACCGGGGTGTCCCCTTCACCTGGCACGGCGTCGGGGTCCCCCGCAACGGGGAAACCTTCGAGGTGCCCTCCACCGCCGCCGCTCTAGGCTGACCCGCTCTAGGCTGACCCCCATGCCCCCGGTCAAGAAGCGCGCCCGCACCTACGACCCCGCCAGGATCCGCACCGCGGTCCTCACCCAGTTCGGGCATGTACGGCAGGCGGTCCGCACCCTCACCGACGAGCAGCTCGCGCTCCCCACCCGGCTGCCGGGCTGGACCGTGCGGGACCTCGCCGCGCACGTGGCCATGGCCGCGGGGAGCGTCAACCGCAACCTCGACCGCGACGAGCCGGCCAAGGCCGAACTGACCCTCCTGGACTGGCCCTTCGCCACGGCCGCCCGCGCCGGTGACATCGCCGACCGCACCCAGGACATCGCCGCCGCCAACCCTGACCTCGACGCGCTCTACGCCCGTACCGAGGAACACCTCACGCGGAACCTGGCGCAGGCACCCGGCGAACGTCTCCTCGCCGCGCTCACCGGCGCCATGACCCTCGCCGACTACCTGGTCACCCGAACCGTCGAACTGATCGTCCACACCGACGACCTGAACGCCGCCCTCCCCGGCCTCGACATCCCCCACGACCGCCAGGCCCTCGCCGCCTGCACTCGCCTCCTCGCCGACGCGCTCGCCGCGAAGGCGCCCGGCGGATCGACCGAGGTGCGGATCCCGCCGTACGCCGTCGTGCAGTGCGTGGAGGGGCCGAGGCACACCCGGGGCACGCCGCCGAACGTCGTGGAGACCGATCCACTGACCTGGATCCGGCTGGCGACCGGGCGGGTGGCGTGGCAGGACGCCGTGGCGGAGGCCAAGGTGAGCGCGAGCGGGGAGCGCGCTGACCTGGGCGGGCTGCTTCCGCTCCTGGGCTGACACGCGTACGGGCCACGAACGGGAACAAACGGAACCAGTCTCGTGCCCCTCCCGTCCCACCGGCATGAACACACTCGGCACACTCGGTAACGACAAGAAGCGCGGTAAGGACAAGAAGCGACTGGCCGCCGTTGCCGCGCTGACCCTCGTCCCGCTCGCCGTGGCCTGCGGCAGCGAGGACGCGGGCAGTGACACGGTCGGCTCGGGGGCGTCGGCCTCCGTCACCGGCGCGCACTGGGCCGTCGACGAGGTCACCGTCGACGGAAAGAAGAGCGCCGCCCCGAGCAACGCCTATGTGCGCATCGCCGACGGCGGCGCGGTCAAGGGCAACCTGGGCTGCAACGGCTTCGGCGCCGAAGCCGCCTTCACCGACAGCAAGGTCGCCTTCGACAAGATGGAGGCGACCGAGATGGCCTGCGAAGGTGTCCCCCCGAACTTCGAGGTGAGCCTCGCCCGCACCCTCTCCGACGGCAACCTCACCGCCGAGGTCGACGGTGACAGGCTCACCCTGACCACGGCGGACGGTGACCGTGTCGCCCTCACCAAGGAGAAGGCAGCCCCGCTGGAGGGCACGAAGTGGGCCATCACCAGCCCGGACGCCGACGGCAAGGCCCACCTCACGTTCGACGAGAAGACCGGCATGGTCAACGGCAGCCTCGGCTGCAACAAGGTGAGGGCCGAGGCCACGGTCCGCGACGGACGTATCACGCTCGGCACGGCGTCCACCACGCGAATGATGTGCGACACCTCACTCATGAATACGGAGAAGACCCTCCTGGGCCTCTTCGACGGCACGGTGAAGTACGAAGTGGATCACCGCACCCTCACGCTGACCAGCGAAAACGGCGAACGGGTAAACGCGTCCGCCGCTGAGTGATCCTTTACTGGCGCGTATCCCCAATTCGGACCAGTGGTCGATCTCGCCTACACTCGGAGCCGTGCCACGTGGTGACGGTCGACTCAATCACGATCTGCTTCCCGGCGAGAAAGGCCCCCAGGACGCTTGTGGCGTCTTCGGTGTCTGGGCTCCGGGTGAAGAGGTCGCAAAGCTCACGTACTTCGGGCTCTACGCCCTCCAGCATCGGGGCCAGGAATCCGCGGGAATCGCGGTCAGCAACGGCTCCCAGATCCTCGTCTTCAAGGACATGGGCCTGGTCTCCCAGGTCTTCGACGAGACCTCTCTCGGCTCGCTCCAGGGTCACATCGCAGTGGGCCACGCCCGCTACTCGACCACCGGTGCCTCCGTCTGGGAGAACGCCCAGCCGACGTTCCGCGCCACCGCGCACGGCTCCATCGCGCTCGGCCACAACGGCAACCTGGTCAACACGGCCCAGCTCGCCGAGATGGTCGCCGACCTGCCCAAGCAGGAGGGTGGCCGCACCCCGCGCGTCGCGGCCACCAACGACACCGACCTGCTCACCGCGCTGCTCGCGGCCCAGGTCGACGAGGACGGCAAGCCGCTGACCATCGAGGAGGCCGCCCACACGGTGCTTCCGCAGGTCAAGGGCGCCTTCAGCCTCGTCTTCATGGACGAGAACACCCTGTACGCGGCCCGCGACCCGCAGGGCATCCGCCCGCTGGTCCTCGGACGCCTGGAGCGCGGCTGGGTCGTCGCCTCCGAGTCCGCGGCCCTCGACATCTGCGGCGCCAGCTACGTCCGTGAGGTCGAGCCGGGCGAGTTCATCGCCATCGACGAGAACGGCCTGCGTACCTCGCGATTCGCGGAAGCGAAGCCCAAGGGCTGTGTCTTCGAGTACGTGTACCTGGCCCGCCCGGACACCGACATCGCCGGCCGGAACGTGTACCTCTCCCGCGTGGAGATGGGCCGCAAGCTCGCGAAGGAAGCCCCGGTCGACGCCGACCTGGTCATAGCGACCCCGGAATCCGGCACCCCGGCCGCCATCGGCTACGCGGAGGCGAGCGGCATCCCGTTCGGTGCGGGTCTGGTGAAGAACGCGTACGTCGGACGTACGTTCATCCAGCCCTCGCAGACCATCCGCCAGCTCGGCATCCGGCTGAAGCTGAACCCGCTGAAGGAAGTCATCAAGGGCAAGCGCCTGGTGGTCGTCGACGACTCCATCGTGCGCGGCAACACCCAGCGGGCCCTGGTCCGCATGCTCCGCGAGGCGGGAGCGGCCGAGGTCCACATCCGGATCTCCTCTCCCCCCGTGAAGTGGCCCTGCTTCTTCGGCATCGACTTCGCCACCCGTGCCGAGCTCATCGCCAACGGCATGACGATCGACGAGATCGGCACCTCGCTCGGCGCCGACTCCCTCTCGTACATCTCCATCGACGGCATGATCGAGGCGACCACCATCGCCAAGCCGAACCTCTGCCGCGCCTGCTTCGACGGCGAGTACCCGATGGACCTCCCGGACCCCGAGCTGCTCGGCAAGCAGCTGCTGGAGACGGAGCTGGCCGCCGGCCCGGCCGCCACGGCCGCCGCCGACGCGATCCGCCGCCCGTAAGCGGCCCGTAACACCTGCCGTACGACACGAAGGTTCTCTACTGCCATGTCTGAGACAACTGGTGCCAGCTACGCAGCAGCGGGCGTCGATATCGAAGCGGGCGACCGCGCGGTCGAGCTGATGAAGGAGTGGGTGAAGAAGACCCAGCGCCCCGAGGTCCTCGGCGGCCTCGGCGGCTTCGCCGGTCTCTTCGACGCCTCCGCCCTCAAGCGCTACGAGCGCCCCCTGCTGGCCTCCGCCACCGACGGTGTCGGCACCAAGGTCGACATCGCCCGCCAGATGGGCGTCTACGACACCATCGGCCACGACCTGGTCGCCATGGTCATGGACGACATCGTGGTGTGCGGTGCCGAGCCGCTGTTCATGACCGACTACATCTGCGTCGGCAAGGTCCACCCCGAGCGGGTCGCCGCGATCGTCAAGGGCATCGCCGAGGGCTGTGTACTCGCCGGCTGCGCCCTGGTCGGCGGCGAGACGGCCGAGCACCCGGGTCTGCTGGGCGAGAACGACTTCGACGTCGCCGGCGCCGGCACGGGCGTGGTGGAGGCCGACCGGCTGCTGGGCGCGGATCGCATCCGTACGGGTGACGCGGTGATCGCGATGGCGGCGTCCGGCCTTCACTCGAACGGGTACTCGCTGGTCCGGCACGTCCTGCTGAACCAGGGGGGTCTCGCCCTGGACGCGCAGATCGACGAGCTCGGCCGCACCCTCGGCGAGGAGCTGCTGGAGCCCACCAAGATCTACTCGCTGGACTGCCTGGCCCTCACCCGCACCACGGACGTGCACGCGTTCAGCCACATCACGGGTGGCGGCCTCGCGGCCAACCTGGCCCGGGTGATCCCGGACAACCTGCACGCGACCGTCGACCGCGGCACGTGGACCCCGGCTCCGATCTTCGACCTCGTCGGCCGGACCGGTCAGGTCGAGCTCCTGGAGCTGGAGAAGACGCTGAACATGGGCGTCGGCATGATCGCGATCGTGCCGGAGGAGTCCGCGGAAGCGGCGCTGGCGACGCTGGCCGACCGCGGCGTGGACGCCTGGGTCGCGGGCGAGATCACGGACAGGGGCGACCACGAGACGGGCGCGGCCCTGACCGGGACCTATTCACACTAAACACGCCGGGAGCTGAAGCCCTGCAGGCAGCACAGAACCCGGTCGGCGACCGAAGTCACCGACCGGGTGGGTGCTCAATACAAGGTCAAGCTCCGCGACGTTGCTGTGAGGAATCGTCGTCCTCGTCCTCGTCGTCGTCCTCATAGAGGTCGGCGTACCGGGAGTACAGGTCGTCGTCATCCTGCTCATCGTCTTCGAACGGTTCGCCGTTCGGCGACTGGTTCGAAGGCGATGCGCCCAGCTCGTCAGCCAGGCGTGAGAGATCCGTCCCACCGCTGTTGTACTTCAGCTGGCGGGCGACCTTCGTCTGCTTGGCCTTGGCCCGGCCGCGCCCCATGGCTCGACCCCCTTAACGACGGGGCTCGACGGCCCCAGAGTCTGACACGCGTTCATGATCCGGAACGGACTCTCCGTGGAGAGGCCGGTCCGTAGGGCTTCCACGGTACCTGAGCCCGCGCCCATACGGTACGTCGCCCGCAGCACGCGCGTGTGCACAGGACCTTCGAGGTGCCCTGTCCTCGCTGGTCAACCGCGATTTTAACCACTTATCGGCGGTCGACCCGCCGGTAGAAGTGAGAGTTCTCTCCAACTGCCCACCGGCGGGTACCGCTCAAACCCCTGTTGGGGCTTCCGGATGATCCATTGCCCCCCGGATCAGAGCGCCCTGCGTGCCTCCGCCATCCGCTGCTCGGCGATCCGGTCGGCCGCGGCGGCCGGCGGAATCCCGTCGGTCTTCGCACGTGCGAATATGGCCAGAGTGGTGTCGTAGATCTTCGCGGCCTTCGCCTTGCACCGCTCGAAGTCGAAGCCGTGCAGTTCGTCGGCGACCTGGATGACACCACCGGCGTTGACCACGTAGTCGGGCGCGTAGAGGATCCCGCGGTCGGCGAGGTCCTTCTCCACTCCCGGGTGGGCGAGCTGGTTGTTGGCCGCGCCGCACACCACCGTGGCGGTGAGCGCCGGCACGGTGTCGTCGTTCAGGGCCCCGCCGAGCGCGCAGGGGGCGTAGATGTCGAGGCCCTCGGCCCGGATGAGGGTCGCGGTGTCGGCGACGGCCGTCACACCCTCCGGGTGAGCCGCGAGGATCCGGCCGACGGCCTCCTCCCGGACGTCCGTGATGACGACCTCGGCGCCCTCCGCGCGCAGGTGCTCCACCAGGTGGTGGCCGACCTTGCCGACGCCCGCGATGCCGACCTTGCGGCCGCGCAGCGACGGGTCGCCCCACTGGTGCTGGGCCGAGGCGCGCATGCCCTGGTAGACGCCGAAGGCGGTGAGCACGGAGGAGTCGCCCGCGCCGCCGTTCTGCGGGGAGCGACCGGTCGTCCAGCGGCACTCGCGGGCCACGACGTCCATGTCGGCGACGTACGTACCGACGTCGCACGCGGTGACGTAGCGGCCGCCCAGGGAGGCCACGAACCGGCCGTACGCCAGCAGCAGCTCCTCGGACTTGATCTTCTCCGGGTCGCCGATGATCACGGCCTTGCCGCCGCCGTGGTCGAGACCGGCCATGGCGTTCTTGTACGACATCCCGCGCGCGAGGTTCAGAGCGTCGGCGACGGCCTCTTCCTCGGTCGCGTACGGGTAGAAGCGCGTACCGCCGAGGGCGGGGCCCAGAGCGGTGGAGTGGATGGCGATGACGGCCTTGAGGCCGCTGGCGCGGTCCTGGCAGAGCACGACTTGCTCATGACCCCCCTGGTCCGAGTGGAACAGGGTGTGCAGGACGCCGTGTGTTACGTCGGTCACTGTGGTGACTCCTGAGTACGGTGCGGCGGTTGGAGCTGGCTCCCGTACGGGTGGCGGGAGAGCTGTTGAGCATGAGATTAAACCCGTCGGCGCCCGTCCAACCCGCAGAGCTCAGGATCACCTACTCCCGGAGTACACCCGTGCGACGATTTGCATAGTTTTCCCGCACGTTTGTGAGCGGGTTTCGCAGGTTTCCCTGGCAGACGGCGGGGGAGGGAGCAGGCGTGCCCAAGGTGTCCTCGGTGATCGTCCCGTACGCGACCTATCTGCGGGTGTACGAACCACTGGCCGCCTTCCCGGAACCGGAGCGCGACCACTGGGCCCGCTACGCCCGCCGCGCCGACCGCCCCTCGTATCAGGACGAACTGCGCCGCTCGCTGGCCGACTTGCTGCCCACGCCGCCCGTCCCCGTACCGGTGCACGAGAGCGGCGACGCCTTCGTGCTCGAGGTCGAGGGCGTGCTGTGCGTGTGCCCGTGGCGCACCCGGCTGCGCGGCTGGCAGGCCCTCGAAGAGATCGGCGACGAGCTTCCCAAGCCCGTCCTGGACGCGGTGCTGCCGGAGGTCGTACGGCGCCAGGCGGCCCAGGACTACGAGCGCTGGCTGTCCCGTAACCCGGACGCGCGGCCGTGGATCCGCACCTCGACCTGGCAGGTGCCGCTGCACTGGTTCGTGCTGGTGTCGGACGGGGAGCGGCGTTTCGACAAGGGCTCGGGCGACATTCCCCCGATGCTGCGCTACCGGACGCCGATGGTGCAGGCGCGGCGGCGGGTGGCGCGGGCACTGCGGACGCTGAAGGACGCCATCGACGAAGGGCCGCTCATCGACGGCCTGGTGGACGTCGGGCGCTGGCTGGAGGAGTTCCATCCGCGCTCACTGGTCGAGCTGGACTACGGCGGCCTGGTGCACACCCTGCCGGCCGGCGAGCTGGAGGACGATCACTCGGCGGCGGATGTGGCCGACGGCATCGACGCGCTGCGGCGCGGCGACGGGGCTGCCGCGGGGACGGCCTACGGGCGGCTCGTGGAGCGCTGGCGGTCGGTACGGGACCGGCGTTCCGCCAACTGAGCGGTCCTGGTGACACGTCATGACTCGTGTGACGTAACGAACTGTGTGATGTAACGAACTGGCGTTTGACGAAACGCCCGTTTTGGGGTTTCGTGCTCGCTCTGGGGTTCCTGATGTCTCGTCAACATGGGACGTAGGCCCCGATCCGGGCGTAGTGCGCGAAGGATGCGTCAATGCGCGTAAGCGTGACGGACCGCACTTACGCGGCTCTTGCGCCCCTAACCCCTCCTCGTGCCAAAATAGGACAAGGAGTCCGGGGAGGACTCCCGCTCGACATTGCACGCTTTGGGGGGTCTTGGGACTCCTGCGCGCCACTGTGACTGATCGTCACAGTGGCGTGACTGTCCGCTATGGCATGGTCCATCGGCTTCCGTCGCTGATGAACACCTGGGAGGGCAATTCCATCGGTTTGGCCGACGCGGCTGGACAGATGGTGTAGTTGTAGTGCCGAGGACAAGCCGTTCGTCCTATAACCGACTCGACTCGCGTCCGCCATTTCGGGCAACGCGGGTCAAGGTGCAGAATTTAGAGGAAAGAACCGAGAAGGTTCGGTTCTCCCGAGGAGGCCGCTCATGACCGCTCGCACCCCTGATGCCGAGCCGCTGCTGACCCCGGCTGAGGTCGCCACGATGTTCCGCGTCGACCCCAAGACGGTCACGCGGTGGGCGAAGGCCGGGAAGCTCACTTCCATCCGTACGCTCGGCGGACACCGCCGCTACCGCGAGGCTGAGGTCCGCGCACTGCTCGCGGGCATCCCGCAGCAGCGCAGCGAGGCCTGAACAACTCCATAACCGGGCAAAACGGCAGTTCCCCCAATTGTCGTGGCGCCCGACCCCTAGCTCCAAGCGACGCGGGTTCTGCCCCAACAGGATCCACGCCCGAGCCGATCAAGGCACTTCAGGCACGCAGCAAGGGTGCGTCGTAGATCGCGCTGGACTCCGCCGAGTCCAGCGCGATCTTTTTTGTGCGCAGGATGTGTGCCTGCAGGTGGTCTGTGGGCGGCCTTGTCGGAGTCTGGGGAGGGGCGTCGGATGTCCTGTGGACTCGCCCTGAGGGTTACTCAGCGTGCACCGGGCGATCGCCGGAAGCTGGTGCAATTGCACATATTAAATTGACCAGTTGTAGGCGAGGTGTAAGTACCAGGTTTCCGGAAACTCATGCGGTGACACCCGTCACATGGCGCGGTGCTTGTTGCCTCTGGCCTATGTGCGCTATTGAGGCGCACTGCTTCCAGCGCCCCACGGCAGGACGGCAGTTGACGTTGCCCACGGTCACGCCGAGGACGTGGCCTCGTCCTCGACGACCTCCTCGGGGGGTGGAGCCGGCTGTGCGGTGCGAGGGGCGGGGCGTGGGGCGGAAGCCATCGCCAGGCGCAACAGGTGGTGGCAGATCGGGCAATGGCGAGTGAGATGTCGCGGATAGCAGGAAGCGGCCGACAGGTGTGCACGGAGCAACGCCCGCGTCTCGTGCCTAGTCGATGCCGCCATACGCCACCTCCAGGGGGGTCACGCCGGAAGAGCCCTGATTTCTGGGTACCGAGCGAATGTGACTCCGTCAAGGTGGCAGGAGCCTCCCCCGGCCTCCCCCGGCCGCCGCCGGACGCCGCAGGGCGGCGCGAAACGGGCGCCGGACACGAAGAAGGCCCGCGTCCCTTGCCGAGGACGCGGGCCTAACTCTTCACTGCGGTCCTGACGGGGTGGGTGGGTGGGGACGAAGAAAGGCCCGCGTCCCTGGTGGGATGCGGGCCGATCTCTTTCACTGCGGTCCTGACGGGATTTGCTGTACTCGATTGCGGCTGCGCCGCGGGCGCGGCCTCCACCTTGGCAGGGTGGAGGGGGTGAGGTGGGGACGAAGAAAGGCCCGCGTCCCTGGTGGGATGCGGGCCTTTCTCTTTCACTGCGGTCCTGACGGGATTTGAACCCGCGGCCTCCACCTTGACAGGGTGGCGAGCACTCCAAACTGCTCCACAGGACCAGGTTTCGCCGCGCCATTCGTGCGTTGCGCTGCGAGAAGAGACTGTACAGGAGGGCGAGCCCACTGGTCGAACTCACCCTACGTGCCCGGACCGTTACGGCGCGAGCGTGTCGATCGTCTTCACGATCCGCTTGTCCGAGATCGGGTACGCCGTACCGAGCGCATGCGCGAAATAGCTGACGCGGAGCTCCTCCAGCATCCAGCGGACGTCCAACACCTGCGACGGGACCGGACGGCCCTGCGGCATCTGCTCCAGCAGCCAGGCGTACTCGTCCTGCATCTCGTGGACCTTCTCCATACGCGTCGTGTCGCGCTGCACGTTCGTCGGCATCTGCTGGAGGCGGCGGTCCACCGCGATCAGGTACCGCATCAGGTCGGGCAGGCGGCGCAGGCCCGTCTGCGTCACGAAGCCGGGCTTCACCAGGGCGTCCAGCTGCTTGCGGACGTCCGTGAGGTTTGCCAGCAGGACGGGGCTGCGTACGGCCTTCAGGCGGCGCTCAGCGGCATGCCACGCCGCCAGCACCTGCTGCACCTGGCCCACCGCACGGACCGTCGTGTCGACGATCTCGGCACGCACCTTGTCGTACAGCTTCCGGTACGACTCCTCGTCCCACGCCGGCCCCCCGAAGTCACCGATCAGCCTGTCCGCCGCCGCCATCGCGCAGTCGTCGAAGAGAGCCTGGATCGAGCCGTGCGGGTTGGCGGACAGGGCGAGCTTCTGGGCGTTCGTCAGCTTCTCGGACGCGAACTTCGCCGGGTTGACCGGAATGTTGCGCAGGATCAGGCGGCGGGTCCCCTTCCACATCGCCTCCGCCTGCTCCGCCTCCGTGTCGAAGAGCCGGACCGAGACCGTGTCGCCGTCGTCCACCAGCGCCGGGTACGCCTTGACCGGCTGGCCGGCACGGCGGGTCTCGAAGACGCGGGTGAGCGTGCCGATGCTCCAGTCGGTCAAACCCTTGCGTTCCAGGGACTCACCGCCCTGGCGGGAGGCGGTGGCCGCCGCGGCCTGCGAGAGGGCCTGCCTCGCCTTCGGCTTCAGACGAAGCCTCAAAGTCTCCAGGTCCTTGTCCTCCGCCAGCTTGCGGCGCCGCTCGTCGATGATCCGGAACGTGACGCGCAGATGGTCGGGAACCTTCGACCAGTCGAAGTCGTCGGCGGTGAAGGGCACCCCGACCATGCGCTTCAGCTCGCGCGCCATGGTCACCGTCAGGGGTTCCTGCAGCGACTGTGCTTGATTGCGCCCCTGCGGGGACGACGCCGCCTCCAGGAACCGCTTCGCGAAGTTCGGCGCCGGTACGTAGTGGCGGCGGATCGGCTTCGGCAGGGAGCGGATCAGCTCCGTCACCAACTCCTCCCGCAGACCCGGGATCTGCCAGTCGAAGCCCTCGTCCGTGACCTGGTTGAGGACCTGGAGCGGGACGTGGACCGTCACACCGTCCGCGTCCGCGCCCGGCTCGAACTGGTACGTGACACGGAACTTCAGCTGCCCCTGCCACCACGCGTCGGGATAGTCGGCCTTCGTGACCGCCTCGGCCGACTCCCGGATGAGCATCTCGCGCTCGAAGTCCAGGTACTCCGGCTCCTCGTGCCGCTTGCGCTTCCACCAGGAGTCGAAGTGGGCGCCGGACACCACGTGGTCGGGCACCCGCTGATCGTAGAAGTCGAACAGGGTGTCGTCGTCCACGACGATGTCCCGGCGCCGCGCCCGGTGCTCCAACTCCTCGACCTCGCTGAGGAGTTTGCGGTTGTCGGCGAAGAACTTGTGATGCGTACGCCAGTCACCCTCGACCAGGGCGTTGCGGATGAACAGCTCCCGGCTGGTCTCCGGGTCGATACGGCCGTAGTTGACCTTGCGCTGGGCGATGATCGGGACGCCGTACAGCGTGACCTTCTCGTACGCCATCACCGCGGCCTGGTCCTTCTCCCAGTGCGGCTCCGAGTACGTGCGCTTGAGCAGGTGCTCCGCCAGCGGCTCGACCCACTCGGGCTCGATCTTCGCGTTGACGCGGGCCCAGAGCCGCGTCGTCTCCACGAGCTCGGCGGACATCACGAAGCGCGGGGGCTTCTTGAAGAGGGCCGAGCCCGGGAAGACCGCGAACTTGGCGCCGCGGGCACCCAGGTACTCGTTCTTCGCGCCGTCCTTCACGTCCTTCATGCCGACGTGGGAGAGGAGACCGGCGAGGAGGGAGACATGCACCCGGTCGGCGGGGGCGTCGTCCTCGTTGAGGTGGATGCCCATCTGCTTGGCGACGGTGCGCAGCTGCGTGTAGATGTCCTGCCATTCACGAATGCGCAGGAAGTTCAGGTACTCCTGCTTGCACATCCGCCGGAACGACGACGAGCCGCGCTCGCGCTGCTGCTCACGGACGTAACGCCACAGGTTCAGATACGCGAGGAAGTCGCTCGTCTCGTCCCGGAAGCGGGCGTGCTGCTGGTCGGCCTGGGTCTGCTTGTCGGCCGGGCGCTCACGCGGATCCTGGATGGACAGGGCCGCCGCTATCACCATGACCTCGCGGACACAGCCGTTCCTGTCGGCCTCCAGGACCATCCGGGCCAGCCGCGGGTCGACGGGCAGCTGAGCGAGCTTGCGGCCGGTGTCCGTGAGCCGCTTGCGTACGTCCTTCTGCGCCGGGTCCAGCGCACCCAGCTCCTGCAGGAGCTGCACACCGTCGCGGATGTTGCGGTGGTCCGGCGGGTCGATGAACGGGAACTTCTCGATCTCGCCCAGGCCGGCCGCGGTCATCTGCAGGATGACGGACGCCAGATTCGTACGGAGGATCTCCGCGTCCGTGAACTCCGGGCGGGCGACGAAGTCGTCCTCGGAGTACAGACGGATGCAGATACCGTCGCTCGTCCGGCCACAGCGGCCCTTGCGCTGGTTGGCGCTGGCCTGGGAGACCGGCTCGATGGGCAGCCGCTGCACCTTCGTGCGATGGCTGTACCGGCTGATCCGGGCGAAGCCGGGGTCGATGACGTACTTGATGCCCGGAACGGTCAGCGAGGTCTCGGCGACATTGGTCGCCAGAACGATCCTGCGGCCGGTGTGCGGCTGGAAGACGCGGTGCTGCTCGGCGTGGGAGAGCCGGGCGTAGAGCGGCAGGACCTCGGTGAACCGGTACTGCTTCTTCATGAGCGCGTCCGCGGTGTCGCGGATCTCCCGCTCCCCGGAGAGGAAGACGAGGATGTCCCCCTTCCCCTCGCCCATCAGCTCCTCGACGGCGTCCGTGATCGCGGTGATCTGGTCGCGGTCGGCGTCCTCGGAGTCCTCCTCCAGGAGCGGCCGATAGCGCACCTCCACCGGATACGTCCGGCCGCTGACCTCGATGATCGGCGCGTCACCGAAGTGCCGGGAGAACCGCTCCGGATCGATGGTGGCCGAGGTGATGACGACCTTCAGATCCGGCCGCTTCGGCAGCAGCTGCGCCAGATACCCGAGCAGGAAGTCGATGTTCAGGGACCGCTCGTGGGCCTCGTCGATGATGATCGTGTCGTAGGCGCGCAGCTCGCGGTCGGTCTGGATCTCGGCCAGCAGGATGCCGTCCGTCATCAGCTTGACGAACGTCGCTTCCGGATTCACCTGGTCGGTGAACCGCACCTTCCAGCCGACGGCCTCGCCGAGCGGCGTGTCGAGCTCCTCGGCCACGCGCTCCGCGACGGTCCGGGCGGCGATACGGCGCGGCTGGGTGTGCCCGATCATGCCGCGGACGCCGCGACCCAGCTCCATACAGATCTTGGGGATCTGCGTGGTCTTGCCGGACCCCGTCTCACCGGCGACGATCACGACCTGGTGATCGCGGATGGCGGCCGCGATGTCGTCCTTCTTCTGGCTGACCGGCAGCTGCTCCGGATACGTGATCGCAGGCACACGCGCGCGCCGGCCGGCGATCCGCTCCTCGCCCTTGGCGATCTCCGCCTCGATCTCGGCCAGCACGGCGGCCCGCGCCTCCGGCTTACGAATCTTGCGCGCACCTTCGAGCCGCCGCCCGAGCCGCTGCGCATCACGCAGGGACAACTCGGTCAGACGGGGGGCGAGGGCGCCCAGGGCGGGGGCGGGGTGCGTAGACATACGCGATCCAGGATCTCATCCCACCGAAATCCGTGGCGAACGCTTTTGCTGAGCCCCCACCCCCACCTCCACCCCCGCCCACACCCCACCGCGCCCCGCTCAGGCCCGACCCACCTACCTGGCCCCCGCAGGAGCCCCATATCGAGAACGCTCGAACCGTTAGCGATCACCAGTTCGAACAGTCGCCAGAAAAGGTGATCGATAGACGATTGCCAGATCGAACCTGCAGCAAGATCTAGATTCTCACCCGTGAAGCTCGTGATCCGCGTGAAACTCCTGCCGACCCCCCAACAGGCATCGGCACTGCAGGCGACCCTGCGCGCCTGCAACGAAGCCGCCAACCACGCGTCCCGCCATGCCTTCACCACCGGCACCAAGCGCAACCGCGAACTGCGCGCACTGATCTACCTTCAGATCAAGGAACGCTGGAACCTCGGAGCCCAAGCAGCCCAACACGTCATCAAGAAGACCTGCGACGCCTACGCATCTCTGGCGGGCAACCTCAAAGCCGGAAACCTCGGCCACCCCGGCTCCAAGCGACACACCCGTGCCACCGGCAAACCGATCACCTTCCGCCCCGACGCCGCACAGCCCTACGACGACCGCATGCTCTCTTGGCAGCCAGAGCAGCGAACCGTGTCCATCTGGACCGTACAAGGCCGCATGAAAGGCCTCCCCTACACGGGCCAGGAAGACCAACTACAGCTCCTCGCCAACCGGCGCCAGGGTGAATCCGACCTGCTCCATCAGAATGGCCAGTGGTATCTGCTGGCCACCATCGATGTACCCGAGCCCCCACAGAACCCTGCCCCGCGAGGCTTTGTCGGCGTCGACCTCGGCATCGAAAACATCGCCACCACCTCCACCGGACGACGCCACAGCGGCAGACAGACCAACCGGATCCGCGAAAACGACCGCCGCCTCCAACGCGACCTCGCCAAGAAGAACACCCGCTCCGCCAAACGACGAGCAAAACGCCACGCCGGCAAGCAGGCACGGCGCATCCGCGACATCAACCACAAGATCAGCAAACACATCGTGGCGGAGGCACAACGCACCGGCCGCGGAATCGCCCTCGAAGACCTGAGCGGCATCCGCGAACGGGCACGGCTGAAGAAGCCCCAACGCGTCACGATCAACTCCTGGGCCTTCGGCCAGCTCGGCTCCTTCATCGCCTACAAGGCGCGCAGGGCCGGGGTGCCAGTGGTGCACGTCACTCCGGCGTACACCAGCCAGGAATGCTCGCACTGCCATCACATCGACAAGCGCAACCGGCCTCACCAGGCCGTGTTCGCCTGCAGGTCCTGCGGCTTCGTTGAGCACGCGGACCTGAACGCGTCCCACGTCATCGGCCAACGCGGCTGGTGGGTGTGGGTCTGCGGGGCCGAGTCACAGGTCCCTGTCCTCAAGCTCGTGGCCTGAGGACTGGATGCGCCGGTTCCACCGAAGCCATCGGCGGGCCGAGCTGCAAGCCGGGGTGTTTGACCGGTAGTGGACGCGGCCGCTCGTACAGCGAGACCAGGAGACATACAAGAAGGCCCCGATCCGAAGATCGGGGCCTTGCCTGTGGCTGGGGCCGGGGTCGAACCGGCGACCTATCGCTTTTCAGGCGATCGCTCGTACCAACTGAGCTACCCAGCCGTGAGGGCTCTTGCGAAGCCTCACAGCGGTCCTGACGGGATTTGAACCCGCGGCCTCCACCTTGACAGGGTGGCGAGCACTCCAAACTGCTCCACAGGACCATGCGATGCGTACGACAGTGTCGCACACCGTACTGCGTGCCCCCAACGGGATTCGAACCCGTGCTACCGCCTTGAAAGGGCGGCGTCCTAGGCCGCTAGACGATGAGGGCTATCGGCCCGCCTGGGCGCTTCTCAGCGCGTCGGGGACGTGAGAAGCATATGGGATGGCGGGAGGTATCGCCAAAACGGTTTACGGGGTGGGGGCGGGGGATGCCGTCTCGGATTCGGTGGCGCCCGGTTGGTTCTCCTCCACCAGGTGGCGCCGCACCTCCGCGGTCGTGAGGCCGAGGCCGCCGAGTTCGATCTCGTCCCAGGCCTGGAGGCGGCGGGTCTGGCGGTCGAAGTAGAGGATCGAGGTCTGGATGGGGTCGGGGTGTTTGCCCTCGATCGCGCGCAGGCCGCTGCCTCCGGTGGAGCCTTCGATGCGCAGGCGGGTGCCGTAAGGGAGGAGCTCCATTTCCTGGTGGTGGATGTGGCCGGCCAGGGCGAGGGGGGCTTCGCCGTCGGTCTGGCGGGCGGCGACGGGTTCGTGGGCGACGGCGACGTCGACGGGGGTGCCGGCGGCCTTCTGGTCGCGGAGGGAGGTGGCCAGGCGGGCGCCCGCCAGTTCGTTGGCGGCGTCGCCGCCGGGGATCTGGGAGCGGTCGGGGGTGAACTGGGGGTCGCCGATGCCGGCGAAGCGCAGGCCGGCGATGGTCTTCGCCTTGCCGTCGTCGAGGACGTGGACGTTCTTGAGGTCTTCGAGATAGCGCTGGGTGAGGCGGGAGTCGTGGTTGCCGCGGACCCAGACGTAGGGGGCGCCGAGGTCCTCGATGGGGTCGAGGAAGCCGTTCTCGGCGGCGGTGCCGTGGTCCATGGTGTCGCCGGAGTCGACGATGACGTTGACCTTGTACTGGTCGACGAGCGAGGCGATGATCTTCCAGCTCGCGGGGTTGAGGTGGATGTCGGAGACGTGCAGGACGCGGATGGTGGTGGGGTCCGGCGCGTAGGCGGGGAGTGTGGAGGTGGCGTCGTAGAGCTTGGTCACGTTGGTGACCAGGCGGGCCAACTCCTTTTGGTAGACGTCGAATTCGGTGACGATGCTGCGGGCGTTGCCGACCAGGGACGGGGCGGAGGACAGCAGGCCCGAGAACTTGGGTTCCAGGACCGACTCCGGGTTCCAGGTGGCGTAGGCCGTGCCGCCGGAGGCGGCCAGGAGGGTGAGGGCGAGGCCGCCGGCGGCGAGGGCTCGGCGGGGGCGGCGGTAGACGGCGAGGCCGAGGGCGGTGGCGCCGGTGACGACGGCGATGCAGCTGCGCAGGGCCAGGTCGACGGTGCCGTGGGTGACGTCCTGGGTGACTTCGTCCTGGAGGCCGGAGAGGCGCTCGGGGTGGTCCACGAGGGCCTGGGAGCGGACGGGGTCGAGTTGGTCGACGTTGACGTCCAGGCGGACCGGGGCGATGTGGCTGTCGAGTTGGAGGGCGCCGAGGGGGGAGACGTTGATCTTTGTGCCGCCGGTGAGGGAGGGGCGCAGGGTCATCGTCGTGTTCATGGGGCCGACGGGGGCGCGGACGTTGCCGACGATCAGCAGGCCGAGCCAGGTGCCGATGAGGACGACGGTGACCAGGCCGACGGCGCGTGACCAGGGGTGGGGCTGGGTGACGAGTTCGGGGGTGGGGGCCGGGCGGCGGGTGGCGTAGCGGCGGGCGAGGGCGCGCGGGGGCCTGGGGAGGTGTCGGACGACTTTCCTGAACGCGGCGGGGACGCGAGCCATTGGTCCCGTATGCCCAGGTGCCGTGGTGGATATGCGGGGCCGTTGGCGGCTCCTTCTTGGCTGGTTCGTGCCTGACAATGGGCGTGTGCTGGAGATGACGCGCGAGGAGTTCGAGGAACTGGTCGCCGAGGCGCTGGACCGGATTCCGCCGGAGTTGACGCGGCTGATGGACAACGTCGCGGTGTTCGTCGAGGACGAGCCGCCGGCGGACGATCCCGAGCTGCTCGGGTTGTATGAGGGGACTCCGCTGACCGATCGCGGGGAGTGGTACGCGGGGGTGCTGCCGGATCGGATCACGATCTACCGGGGACCGACGCTGCGGATGTGCGAGTCGCGGGAGGAGGTCGTGGCCGAGACCGAGGTGACGGTGGTGCACGAGATCGCTCATCACTTCGGGATCGACGACGCGCGGTTGCATGCGCTCGGGTACGGGTGAGGCGGCTCCGGGGTCTTTCGGTGGCGGGGTTGTGTCGCGGTGGTGCGGGCGCGTGTCCTCTTGTGGGCGGCGGGAGTTGGGCAGGTTGACTTCTTCGCCCGCCCATGGAGGTGGCTCCCGTGCGCTCCTTGTACGTACCTGTCCGTCTGGCTGCCACGGTGATGGCCGTCGCCGCTGCCGCCGGCTGTATGAGTGTGGGTGACGACGGTGGTGGCAAAGGTGCGAAGCCGTCGCGTTCGGCGGGGGAGCGGGGTGGTGAGGCGCCCGACGGGGGCTCGGCGGTGTCGGGGGGCGGTTCCGGTTTCGGGGCGCACGCGGATGACGGCAAGCGGGCGAAGGGGAAGGGCAGGGGTAAGGATGCGGACAAGGGTGCCGAGTCGGGTTCTGCGTCGGTCTCGCCGTCCGCGGATGCGAGTGCGTCCGCTCCTGCCGGGGGCAGGCCGCCGGTGAAGCCGGGGCAGAGCGAGAAGCCGGGTCCTACGCGTTCGGCTGAGCCGACGCCCACCCGGACGCTGGATCCGGAACCGACGCCCACGCAGCAGCCGACGTCCGATACTCCGACGCCCACCGCGGCCGAGCCGTCGTCGTCGGCGCATGAGGAGACGGGGCCGCAGTTGGCTCAGCGGGAGCCGGCGCCGGCTGCGGGGGCGCCTGCGTGAGGTTGGGCCCGGCGGGGGGCGAGGGGCAGGGCCCGTGAGGGTGCCCACGGTCGGGGCGAGTGACGTTGCCTACACGGGTGACGGCCGGTTTGCGTTGGGGGGCTGGGGGTGCGTATGGTGGTAGATCGTTTGATCCCATTTGCCCGGCGCCACTGCAGAGCGCGCCGTGTGGCGCGTACTCTCCCCTTGCCGTGGCGGACCGCATTGAGGCGGTCGATTGCGAAACACGGAGTTGACGGGCGCGTGCCGACGAGACTCCGGAAGGTTTCGCATACGCATGTCCATTTCCAGTACTGATCACGTCGTCGTGCCCGAGGACGCTGAGAACGCGGTCGTCGAGGAGGCCCCCGAGGCTCCCGAGGCCCCCGAGGCCACGTTCGCGGACCTCGGTCTTCCCGAGGGTGTTGTGCGCAAGCTCGCGCAGAACGGCGTGACCACCCCCTTCCCGATCCAGGCCGCGACCATCCCGGACGCCCTGGCCGGCAAGGACATCCTGGGGCGCGGTCGTACCGGCTCCGGCAAGACGCTGTCGTTCGGTCTCCCGACGCTGGCCCGCCTGTCCGGCGGCCGTACGGAGAAGCACCGTCCGCGCGCCGTCATCCTCACCCCGACCCGTGAGCTCGCGATGCAGGTCGCGGACGCTCTCCAGCCCTACGGCGACCAGCTCGGCCTGAAGATGAAGGTCGTCTGCGGCGGTACGTCGATGGGGAACCAGATCTACGCCCTGGAGCGCGGCGTGGACGTGCTGGTGGCCACCCCCGGCCGACTGCGCGACATCATCAACCGTGGCGCCTGCTCGCTGCAGGACGTCGAGGTCGCCGTGCTCGACGAGGCCGACCAGATGTCCGACCTGGGCTTCCTGCCCGAGGTCACCGAGCTGCTCGACCAGGTGCCGGCCGGCGGTCAGCGCATGCTCTTCTCCGCGACCATGGAGAACGAGATCAAGACCCTCGTCGACCGGTACCTGACGGACCCGGTCCTGCACGAGGTCGACGCCGCGCAGGGTGCCGTGACGACCATGTCGCACCACATCCTGATCGTGAAGCCCAAGGACAAGGCGCCGGTCACCGCCGCGATCGCCTCCCGCAAGGGCCGCACCATCATCTTCGTCCGCACCCAGCTGGGCGCCGACCGTGTCGCCGAGCAGCTGCGCGACGCCGGTGCGAAGGCGGATGCGCTGCACGGCGGTATGACGCAGGGCGCGCGCACCCGGACGCTGGCCGACTTCAAGGACGGTTACGTCAACGTCCTCGTCGCCACCGATGTCGCCGCGCGCGGTATCCACGTCGACGGCATCGACCTCGTGCTGAACGTGGACCCGGCCGGTGACCACAAGGACTACCTGCACCGCGCGGGCCGTACGGCGCGTGCGGGGCGGACCGGTACGGTCGTGTCCCTCTCCCTGCCGCACCAGCGGCGTCAGATCTTCCGGCTGATGGAGGACGCGGGCGTCGACGCCTCGCGTCACATCATCCAGGGCGGTAACGCCTTCGACCCGGAGGTCGCCGAGATCACCGGCGCCCGTTCGATGACCGAGGTGCAGGCGGAGTCGGCGGGCAACGCCGCTCAGCAGGCCGAGCGTGAGGTCGCCCAGCTCACCAAGCAGCTGGAGCGGGCGCAGCGGCGTGCCGTCGAGCTGCGTGAGGAGTCCGACCGGCTCGTCGCCCGCGCGGCGCGTGAGCGCGGTGACGACCCGGAGGCTGCGGTGGCCGAGGCGCAGGCCGCGGCGGTCGAGGCTGTCGAGGCGGCCGTGCCTGAGCAGCCGGCGGCGCAGGACGTCGACCGGGCCGAGCGTGCGGAGGCTTCGGCGCCGTACGAGCGTCGTGAGCGGCGGGACGACCGGGGCGGGTTCAACCGCGACCGTGACCGTTCCTTCGACCGTGACCGTGGCGGCCGTTCCTTCGAGCGCCGTGACAACGACCGTGGCGGGTTCAACCGCGACCGTGACCGCGGCGGCGACCGTGGTTTCGAGCGTCGGGACCGGGACGGCGACCGTGGTGGCTTCCGTCGTGACGACCGTGGTGACCGTGGCGGTGACCGTGGCGGCCGTTCTTTCGACCGTGACCGTGGCGGGCGTTCCTTCGAGCGCCGTGACAACGACCGTGGTGGCTTCCGTCGTGACGACCGTGGTGACCGTGGCGGCGAGCGTGGCGGCGACCGTGGCGGCCGTTCTTTCGACCGTGACCGTGGCGGTTCTTTCGACCGTGACCGTGGCGGGCGTTCCTTCGAGCGCCGTGACAACGACCGTGGCGGCTTCCGCCGCGACGACCGTCCGGCCGGCCGCCCCTTCGAGCGTCGTGACGAGCGTGGCGGTCACCGTGGCAGCGACCGTCCCTTCAACCGCGACCGCCGCGACGATCGTCCGGGCTTCCGCTCCGGCGGGCACGAGCGTCCGTACGGCCGCCGTGACGACCACCGTGGCACCGGCACCGGCACCGGCGGCTCGTCCTTCGGGCGCCGCGACGACAAGCCGCGCTGGAAGCGCAACGGCTGAGGTTGCCGCATCGGCTGACGCCGTGTGAGGTGACTGCGCGCCGGGGTCCCACCGTTCTGACGGTGGGGCCCCGGCGCTTTTTCGTTGGAGTCGGCCGGAAAATCCCTTCCCCGGACGTCTGTTCGGTGGCTGTAAGATCAGCCGACTTGTGAGACGGATGTGAAGGCCGGGGGGCCTTGGGCGCCGAGAGTGCGCCGGGACCGTCTCGTGCTTCCCGGGGAGGGACCCTCTTGCCTCGTCATGGCTTCGTACGCCTTCGTCTCGTCGCGGCCTGTGCCGTTCTGGCCGCCGGCCTGAGCCCGGCGCTGCCGGCTGCCGCGGCCCCGGACGGGCCCACGGAGACGGTGGTGCCGGCGACGCTGCGCAGCACGTATCTTTCCGGCGCGATCTACGGCGGGTCGGGCCAGACCGGAAGCAACGGTGCCGGCGCGCAGGGGGTGTTCCACAGCCTGGAGGGCTCCGGGCTGGTGTGGACGCGTTATGCGGACGGCAGATCCGTGAAGGTGGTCCATCCGGCCGGGTACACCGGCGTCAGCACGGCCGGCGGTGACGTGCTCGCGTACCGCCACGCCGACGGCCGGGTCGACCTGTGGAACGCGGCCGACGGCACGACACGTACGGTGCGGACGCCGCAGGGGCTGACCTATCTCGCCGCCTATGACGACCTGGCGGTCGCCTACCGGGACCGGACCGACGAGGCCGGGACACGCGTGCGGGAGATGCACCTGCTGATCCCGGAGGCCGACGGCAGCACGCGCGACGTGCCGGTCACCGGGGTGTTGCCGGAGGGGTACTCCCTCGCGCAGCCGAAGGCCGCCGACGCCGACGGTCTGCTCTTCGTGGCGGGGCGTCCGGGCACCTCGGGCGCCTACGTATGGGTCTTGGTCGACAAGCGGACGGGACAGCTGCGGAGCGTGACCCCGCCGTTGCCCAAGCCCTATCTCAAGGCACAGGTCACCGCCGACCATGTGGTTCTGTTCAATCTCAACGACCCTGTCGTGAAGGTCTTCTCCCGCTCCGATCTGTCCGCGGCGCCGGTCGAGGTCACCTTGGAGGGCGCGGGCATCAACCCCGCGCAGGACCTCGCGGTCGTCGGTGACTGGTTGATCCACCGGCCCAGTGCGGGTTCAGCGGTGCGCGCGAAGCCCATCGCGGGCGGCTCCACGGTGACCCTGCTGCCCAGTTCGAACCCGAGCGTGGCCGGCGTCCCGGACGGCGCCGCCCTGGCCGTCGGCCTGACGGACTCGGCCGCCGGCGACTGGGGTGTCCAGCGCATCGAGCCGGGCCCGGACGGACGTCCGGTCGTCAGGCTGATCAAGGCCATGCCGAAGCCGCCGGCCGCGATCCAGGGCATCTCCCTCGAACAGGGCCGCCTGGTCGTCAGGGACACCGGCAGAGGCACGAGGCGCGACGACTACGTACGGACCGTCGCCGCCACCGGAACGCCCGAGTTCGGCGTGCGCTCCGACTTCACCCCATGGTCCTCCACGCAGATCGACGCCTGCCCGGCGACGGAAGTGGCCTGCTCGCAGATCTTCGGCACCGCCGACGGCCGGATCGCCTGGATGGACTTCGGCGGCGCCGAGTCGTATGCGCTCCATGTCAACGGCCCGAAGGACGGGAGCCTTTGGGAACGGGGCGTGCCCTTCGACGGGCGCATCCTCGATGTGTCGGGGCGGTACGTCCTGTACGCGGACCCGGGCACGCGGTTCGTCTACAGGATCGGCGAGCACGGTGACCCCGTCGCCCGGGTTTCGGGCGCGGCGGCCCTCGACGGCGATGTGCTGTGGACGGCGGGGACGACCCCGGGCAACGTATCGGCGTTGAACCTCTCGACCGGGAAGTCCACCACGGTCACCACCGACGCGGGCTGCAAGCCCCTCCAACTCCAGGCGCTCGGCCGTTATCTGTACTGGACCTGCGACGGCCGGGCCGGTGTCTACGACCGCACGGCGAAGCAGTCCGTGCCCGTCCCAGCGGACGAGGCGAGACTCGGCGACGGGTACGTGGTCACGCACGACAAGCGGACCGGGAAGCTCACGCTCACCACGGTCGCGGGCGGCACCCCGGCGAGCCGGGTCATCGGCGACCTGCCCGACACCGGCGACTCACAGCGCGAGGTGCGCTGGACGGTGGACAAGGCCGGTGCGAACGCGGCCTACGTCGACGACCAGCAGCGGGTGCACCTAGTACCGTCCGGGGTGCCCCAGCAGCCGCTGCGGCTGCTCGGGCCCGCTCAGAGCGCGGCGTCCGTCGAGGCGCACACGATCGACACCGTGCCGGACACGCTGACCACCCTCCTGCTGTCGAAGCCGTCCGCGAGCTGGCGGCTGACGGTACGCAGCAAGGCGACCGGCAAGGTCGTCGACACACAGAGCGGCGGAGCGGCGCGCGGTGAACTGAGCGTCGGGTGGGACGGCGACGACCCCGGGCGGACCGGCGACGCCTGGCTGCCGAACGGCTTCTACGACTGGACGCTCGCCGTCCCGCCGGCCGACGGCGTCGGTGCCCCGGTCGAAGTGCGCGGCACGGTCCGGCTGCTGCGGGGAGCTCCGGTGGGGCACGACCATGTGGGCCCCGAGGGAAGGCCGGACGGCTCCGGTGATCTCCTCACCCTCAACTCCTCGGGCGCGCTGACCTTCCAGCAGGGCACCGGCAAGGGCAGCTTCTCCGGGAAGGTCTCGGGGAGCGGCTGGTCGACGAAGGCGGTCGCGGTGCCGTTCGGGGATCTGAACGGCGACCGCTGCAATGACGTGCTGGTGCGGATGAGTGACGGCTCGCTGCGCGGCTACAAGCCCGGCTGCGGCAAGGCGCTCACCCCGGCGACGGCGTACACGAAGCTGGGCACGGGCTGGAACGCGTACAACGTGCTCACCTCGCCCGGCGACCTGACCGGCGACAAGCGGGCCGATCTGCTGGCGCGGAAGGCGTCGACGGGGGACGTGTATCTGTTCGCGGCGAAGAGCGACGGGACGCTCGCGGCAGGGAAGAAGATCCGCTCTGCGTGGACCGGTTACACGACGATCCTGGGCGCCGGGGACCTCAACGGCGACGGGCACGGGGACGTCCTCGCCCGCGACAGGGCCGGGACGCTGTGGCGCTACAACGGTGTGGGTAACGGGCTGTTGAAGGACCGGGTGAAGGTCTTCGCGAACTGGGGCACGGGCTACAACGCCGTCGTCGGTCCCGGGGACATCACCGGCGACGGGAAGGCCGACCTCGTCTCGCGGGACGGCAGCGGCAATGTCTGGCGCAACAACGGTGACGGCAAGGGGTCGTTCGGCGCGCGGGTGAAGATCGCGAGTGGCTGGCAGGGCTACAAGGGCATCTTCTAGCCAAGATGTGACGTGTGTCATGCCCCCGGCGAGGGAATCGCTGGGGACATGACAGATGACGCCATAGCGAGTGGGCGGTCCTCCGGGAAGGTCTCGGACGAAGAGCGGCTGGCCCAGCTCGGCTACACGCAGGTTCTCGCCCGCCGCATGTCGGCGTTCTCCAACTACGCCGTCTCCTTCACGATCATCTCGGTCCTGTCGGGCTGCCTGACGCTGTACCTGTTCGGCATGAACACGGGCGGCCCGGCGGTGATCACCTGGGGCTGGGTGGCCGTAGGCCTGATGACCCTCTTCGTCGGCCTCGCCATGGCCGAGATCTGTTCGGCGTACCCGACATCCGCCGGCCTGTACTTCTGGGCGCACCGGCTCGCGCCGCCGCGTACGGCCGCTGCCTGGGCGTGGTTCACGGGCTGGTTCAACGTGCTGGGCCAGGTGGCGGTGACCGCCGGGATCGACTTCGGGGCGGCGTCGTTCCTGGGCGCGTACCTGAACCTGCAGTTCGGCTTCGAGGTGACGCCGGGCCGCACGATCCTGCTCTTCGCGGGCATCCTCGTCCTGCACGGCCTCCTCAACACCTTCGGCGTGCGCATCGTCGCGCTGCTCAACAGCATCAGCGTCTGGTGGCACGTGCTGGGTGTCGCGGTGATCGTCGGCGCGCTGACCTTCGTACCGGACGAGCACCGGTCGGCGTCCTTCGTGTTCGGCGAGTTCGTGAACAACACCGGCTGGGGCAGCGGGGTGTACGTCGTCCTGCTGGGCCTGCTGATGGCGCAGTACACCTTCACCGGGTACGACGCCTCGGCGCACATGACGGAGGAGACGCACGACGCGTCGACGGCCGGCCCGAAGGGGATCGTGCAGTCGATCTGGACGTCGTGGATCGCGGGTTTCGTTCTCCTGCTGGGCTTCACTTTCGCGATCCAGTCGTACGAGGGCGCCCTCACGTCCCCGACGGGCGCGCCGCCCGCGCAGATCCTGCTCGACGCGCTGGGCGCGACGGCGGGCAAGCTGCTCCTGCTGGTCGTCATCGGGGCGCAGTTGTTCTGCGGGATGGCGTCCGTGACGGCCAACAGCCGTATGATCTATGCCTTTTCGCGCGACGGCGCCCTGCCCTTCGCGCACGTGTGGCACACGGTCAGCCCGCGCACGCGGACGCCGGTGGCGGCGGTGTGGCTGGCCGCGGGCGGGGCGCTGGTGCTCGGGCTGCCCTATCTGATCAACGTCACGGCGTACGCGGCGGTGACCTCGATCGCGGTGATCGGCCTCTACATCGCCTACGTCATCCCGACGCTGCTGCGGCTGCGCAAGGGGGAGGCGTTCGAGCGCGGGCCGTGGCACCTGGGGCGCTGGTCGGGGGCCGTGGGGGTGGTGGCGGTGGCGTGGGTCGCCGTGATCACGGTGCTGTTCATGCTGCCGCAGGTGTCCCCGGTGACCTGGGAGACCTTCAACTACGCCCCTGTCGCCGTCCTGGTCGTCCTCGGCTTCGCCGCGACCTGGTGGCTGGCGTCGGCCCGGCACTGGTTCCTCAACCCCGACCATGAGCGCACGATTGCCCGGGACGCGGCACGTGCGGGGGCGCCCGAACCGGTGGATCCGTAGCGCTCGGGCGCGCGCGGGCCGGTCGAGAGCTCCTTCCGCGGCCCTCCGCCATCGCTGACGTGGCCGTGACCCCGATACCCGATCGGATCCACGGCCACGTGCGGCTATGCTCGGGGTGGCAACATCGCCAGGGCCCTTAGCTCAATTGGCAGAGCAGTGGACTTTTAATCCATTGGTTGTGGGTTCGAGTCCCACAGGGCCTACCGGCGGTAGGCGGGGGTGTGGCCCCTGACCTGCTACGCAGCGCTCGGGTCGGCTTCGGTCGGCTCGGGCGCTGACTCGTTCTCGGGCGGACGGCTTGGCAGCTGCCGGACGTGACCGAAGGATCAGCGGCGCCGTAGCCCGTCTCCTGGCAGCCTCAGCGCTTTCCGTTTTTTCGCGGGTCGCTCCACCCGCCTGGGAATAATCGTTCCGTACGGCTGACAAGCGTGGCCGCTTCGGGGCCGCCGCCTGCCATGGTGGCCACCCGTCACTCGACGGAAGTCTTCTGTGGATTCGGAACAGGGATACGGGGGATCACCGTGGGGAACCTCGGGCTCGCTGAGACTATCGCCGCCTTGCGGGAGGAGCTGGCCGAAGCCGTCGCCGCGGGCTCGGACGCGGACTTCCGCTTCAGCGTGGGCCAGGTGCAACTGGAGCTCAGCCTGGGCGTGACACGCCAGGCGGCGGGCTCAGGAAGGGCCAAGTTCTGGGTGCTGGAACTGGGGGGTGACGGCCAGTACCGCAGGGAGGAGATCCAGCGAGTCCTGGTCACGCTGGAGGCGCCGACGGATCGTACGGGACGCCCCGTCACCGTCACGCGCGACTCGCTCGCCAAGCCGTAACCCGGTCACTCGGACGACATTGTGATCGCGCCCACCGAGCGCGCGGTGGAAGTGCTCCGCCGACGTCCCCACGGCACATGGAGCGTCGGCTCGGGCTGTTTGGTGAGTGGCAGGCTGGTCCTCACAGCGGCGCACAACGTCCTCACCGACGGCCACGCCGACGATCAGGTCTGTGTACGGCGCGGGGACCGAACCGAACTGGCAGCGGAGGTCCTTGCCGCGGACGCCGCCCGGGACCTCGCCGTGCTGCGTGTCGCAGCCCACCCGTCGCTGGGAGATGTGCCGGCCGTGCGCTACGCCCGGATCGACCGCAGGCAGACCAGGCTGGTCAAAGACTGCTGGGCCATCGGCTACCCGGGCTGGAACGAACACCCACGGGAACACACCGACATCCCTCTCCGGGACAGCACACAGGTGCACGGTGTCATCCCGCCGGGTTCCAACCTGCTGCGTGGTTTGCTGGAGTTCCGTACGACCTCGACACCGCAAGCGCTGGCCGGCGCCGGCCGCTCACAGTGGAGTGGCATGTCCGGGGCAGTCGTATTCAGCGACGACGCCCAACTGGGGGCGGTGGCCCTGGGCGTTGTCACTGAGCATCATCTCCCTCACGGGCCGTCCACGCTGACTGTGGCACCTCTGACCGGACTGACGGTGCTGGGGGAAGGCGAGCCGTGGTGGTGGGACCTCGATGCGGGTAGCTGGGTCGACCTGCCCCGTCCCGGTGGTGCCGTCCAGGGACGGACCACCCTGCACATGGATCTGCGCCGGGCCGCTGCGGACTTCACCGACCGGGAGCGGGCGATCGCGAGGGCGACCGCCCTGCTCACCGACAGACTGGCGGACACCGCCCCGGTGCTGGTGCTGCATGGCATGGCAGGGGTCGGCAAGACGGAGTTGGCCACGCAGATCGCCCACCGCCTGGCGCCCACCTTTTGGCACGCCTGCATCCAGATCGACCTCGGCGGCGAGGGCCTTGAAGTGTCCACAGACGCCGCGGTGATCCAGATCCTCGAGGCGTTCGGGCTGACCGGCGACACGCTCCCGTCCGACGCACGGTCGCGACGGAACGAGCTGCAGAACCGCCTGTGAGCAGGTCCCAGCCTGCTCGTGCTGGACAACGTGGCCGACGTGAGCCGGGTTGTTCCGCTGCTGCCCTCGGCGCCGGGCAGCGCCGCCCTTCTCACCAGCCGCTCAGCGCTGCCCTCCGTCAGGGGCGCGGACCGTGTGGAGGTCGAGCCGCTGCCCACAGCGGAGGCCATGCGGCTCTTCGAGCGCATCGTCGGTCGCGAGCGGGTTGCCCGTGAGCCAAGCGCCGCGGACGCCATCATCAGCCTTCTGGGAGGTCTGCCCCTGGCCATCTGCATCACCGGCGCGAATCTCAGCGCTCCCTCCCTGCGCAGTCGGCCGCTGGACGCTCATGCCAGGTTGCTGGCCGACGAGCGGCGACGCCTCTCACGGCTGGAGGGCCAACTGGACGGCGAGGACATCGGAGTACGGAGCAGCTTCGAGACCAGTTACCGGGTGCTGCCGCAGGACGCCCGACGTCTGTTCCGGTACCTCGGCCTGATCGCCGGAGCCGACTTCGTGCCCGAACTGGCCGCACGCTGTGCGGGCATCGGGCGCGAGGAGGCTGAGCGGTCACTCGGCGAACTCGCCGACCGGCAACTGGTCGAGGTCGGCGGCGCCGCAGGTGAGCGTTTCCGGCTCCACGATCTGCTGCGCCTGTACGCCAGGGACCATGCCGAGCACACCGAGACGGAAGCCCAGCGGCGCGAGGCCGCCCGGCGCTCACTGGACTGGTACGCGACGCGACTGGAGGACTGGTTGGGCCGTCGGGGCGTTCACGAGTTGCCGCCCGCCGACGCGATCGAGTGGTTCGCGGAGGAACACCTCAACCTCCAGGCCAATGTCCGCGCCGCGTACGAGAGCCAGGAGTGGGACCTGCTGCTGCGTATTGCGGGCTCGCTGTACGAGTTCCTCTTCTACCGCAGTCACTGGGAGGAGATGGAGGCGGTCAAGGCCATGGCCGTGAAGGCGGCCCGCATCCGGCACGACGATTCGGCGGAGCTGAGTTCGCTCATCCATCTCGCCGAGGCACGGCGGATCCTGGGACACCGGGAGGAGACGACCGGGCTGTACGAGCGGGCGCTGGAGATCGCCCGCGGGCGGGGTGACAAGGACAAGGAAGGCTGGATCCTGACGCACTTCGGCGACCTTCAGTGTGACCTGCGGCGTCCGGGTGAGGGGCTGCGCCGGTACGCCGAGGCGCAAGCCATCTACCGTCAGCGGGACGACAAGGGCGCCGAAATATGGCTCTCGGCCCACATGGCCGACGCCTACCAGCAGTTGGACCGGCCGGAGGATGCGGTGCGCGTGCTGGCCGAGGCGCTGGAGGAGGGCCGACGCCGTGGTGACCCCGCCGAGATCACGTGGTGCCAGTGGCATTGCGCCCTGGCGTACGACCAGATGGGCCGGTATGCCGACGCCGAGGAGATACTCGCGCCGGCCGTCGAGTTTCACCGGACGCGGGGCGATCAGGCGGGGCTGGCGACCATGCTGAAGATCCGTGGAGACATCCACCTGCACGCCGGCCGACCTGCCCTCGCCCGCGAGGCGTACGGCGAGGCTTTGGAGCTGGTCCGTGCCATCGAGGCACACAGCCGTGTGGCCGAACTGCAGGCGGCCCTGGAGCAAGCCTCCGAATGAGCTCTCCCGCTCCGCCGCCGGTGGAAACGGCCCGAACAACGGTGCCTTGTGCCCCCTGACGGCGTCCGCCTCATCGGCCAGGCTCTTGCGCCTCGCAAACCCCCGGTGTCACGCCGGCCCCCCACCCCTCACAGGTGTCACGCCGGCCCCCACCCCCTCACAGGAATGTCACAGCCTGCTCCCATACGTCCGCCATGGCGCGTGGCGGGTTTGTGCCAGGCGAAGATCTCCCCGCCCTGAACTATCAACAGAAATCGGTCCCTTGAGGAAGGCTGGGCGATCATCCGGGATCACATTCCGGACCGCGGCGGTCGAAGGTGCTCGATCCGGCCGCCGGCGTCTATGTTCCTTCAGCACCAGGGATCACCATGCCCCCCACCCCCCACACGGCCCCGATATCGGGCGGTGCGAAACGCGCCGCCCGAATCGCCGTGGCCGCAGGCCTCGTCGCCGCGCTCTGCGCGGCCGGCCCCATACCCCTCGCCCTCGCCGCGGACGGCTCCACCGCCACCGCGGCCGACCCCGGCGTCAAGTCCGCCCACGACAAGCTGGGTGCGGACGACGCAGACCTCCTCGCCGAGGCCAAGGCACAGCGCGACAAGACGGTCACGATGATGATCGCCACCGCGCCCGGGCAGACCGAGAAGGTCGCCGCGCAGCTGGACGCGGTCAAGGGCGGCTCCGTGGGCCGCACCTACGACAAGCTCGGCTATGTACGGGCCACCGTGCCGACAGGCAGGGCCGACTCGGCCATCTCGGCGGCCGCGCAGCTCTCCTCCGTGCAGGCCATCGACCTGCGGGACGAGATACCCCTCGAGGAGCCGGGCCTCGACAGCGGCGCCAAGTCGACCGCTTCCGCGGCCACTTACCCCGGCCCCGACAGGAACACCCCCGCGAAGAACCCGTACAACCCGTCCTTCGAGACGGGCGCCGTCGACTTCGTGAAGAAGAACCCGAAGGCGGACGGCCGCGGCGTCACCATCGGCGTCCTGGACACCGGCGTCGACCTCGCGAGCCCCGCGCTGCAGAAGACGACGACCGGTGAGCGCAAGATCGTCGACTGGGTGACCGCCACCGACCCGATCGCCGACGGCGACGGCACCTGGCGGGCGATGACCACCTCCGTCTCCGGGCCGTCCTTCACCTTCGGGGGCAAGAGCTGGACGGCGCCCGAGGGGGCGTACCAGGTCAGCACCTTCCGCGAGGACGTCACCGAGCAGGGCAAGGCCGCGGACGGTGACGCCGACGGTGACGTCAACCGCGACGGCGACACGACCGACGACTGGGGCGTCCTGTACGACGCCAAGGCCGGCAAGGTCACCGTCGACGTGAACGACAACGGCGACTTCACCGACGACACCCCGATGAAGCCGTACAAGGACGGCCACCAGGTCGGCCACTTCGGCACCGACGACCCGGCCACCGGCATCGCCGAGAGCCAGGACTTCGTCGTGGAGGTCCGCAAGGACGTGCCGATGGACCCGCTGGGCGGCGACTGGGCCGGCAAGAAGGCCGACTTCGTCAACATCGGCCTCACCGCAGGCGCGCACGGCAGCCACGTGGCCGGCATCACCGCCGCCAACGGCATGCTCGGCGGCAGGATGGACGGACAGGCCCCGGGCGCCAAGATCGTCTCCAGCCGGGCCTGCGTCTTCGGCCCCGGCTGCTCCAGCGTCGCGCTCACCGAGGGCATGATCGACCTCGTCGCCAACCGTGGCGTCGACGTCGTCAACATGTCCATCGGCGGCCTGCCCCCGCTGAACGACGGCAACAACGCGCGTGCGGAGCTCTACACGCGGCTCATCGACACCTACGGCGTCCAGCTCGTCCTGTCCGCGGGCAACTCCGGCCCCGGCGCCAACACCATCGGCGACCCGGGCCTCGCCGACAAGGTCGTCTCGGTCGGCGCGGGCGTCTCCAAGGAGACCTTCGCCGCCAACTACGGCACCGGCGTGCGCACCAAGTACCAGCTGTTCAACTTCTCCTCGCGCGGCCCGCGTGAGGACGGCGGCTTCACCCCGACCGTCGTGGCCCCCGGCGCCGCGGTGAGCACCATCCCGGCCTGGATGCCCGGCGCGCCCATCGCCGAGGCGGGCTGGAAGCTCCCGGCCGGCTACGCCATGTACAACGGCACCTCGATGGCGTCCCCGCAGGCCGCGGGCGCCTCCGCGCTGCTGCTGTCCGCCGCGAAGCAGAAGGGCGTCAAGCTGACGCCCGAGAAGCTTCGCACCGCCCTGACCTCGACCGCCCACCACATCGAGGGACTCCAGGCATACGAGGAGGGCGCCGGCCGCATCGACGTCGCCGACGCCTGGAAGGCGGTCAGGGCGGGCGCCACCGCCCACGACTACGCGGTGAAGGCCCCGGTCGACACCGCGCTGGACCAGGCGCTGAAGACGCCGGGCTCCGGCACGGGTCTGTACGACCGCGAGGGCGGCCTGAAGGCCGGCAAGAAGAAGACGTACGACGTCACGATCACCCGTACGTCCGGCCCCGCCGGCTCCCTCCCGCACACCCTGCGCCTGGCCAACAACAAGGCCCGCACCTTCTCGATCCTCGGCCCGAAGGTCGTCGACCTGCCGCTGAACAAGCCGGTGACGGTCAAGGTGCAGGCCGCGCCGAAGCAGGCGGGCATCAAGAGCGCGATCCTGGAGGCCGACGACCCGAGGACGGTCGGCGTCGACAAGCAGATCCTCACCACCGTGGTCGTCTCCACACCGGCCAAGTACACCTTCACCGCCTCGGGTTCGGTGCAGCGCAACAACTTCAGGTCGTACTTCGTGACCGTCCCGGAGGGCACGAAGGCGCTGGAGATCACGCTCGGCGGGCTGAAGCAGGGCAGCCGGACGTTCTTCACCGCCATCAACCCCTACGGCGTCCCCGCCGCGGACAACAGCCCGGACACCAAGGACCTCCCCGAGTCCGCCGAGCCGGTGCCCGGCGTCTGGGAGATCGTGGTCGACTCGCGCCGTACGTCGGCGCTCCTGGACAACCCGTTCAAGCTGAACGCCACCGTGTACGGCGCCTCCTTCGACCCGGAGTCCGTGACCGTGCCGGAGGCCGAGGTCGGTACCCCGGTCGCCGCCTCCTGGACGGTGACCAACAAGCTGGAGGCCGTCGAGGGCAACCTCAAGGGCGGCGCGCTCGGCTCGTCGAAGACCGCGCGGCCGACCATCAAGGGCGGTGAGACGCACACCAGCACCATCGAGGTGCCCGAGGGCACGACCTCGCTGGACGTCTCCATCGGCAAGGTCTCCGACCTGGGCGCCGACCTCGACCTGTCGGTGTACGACGCCCAGGGCAAGCTCGTCGGCCAGTCCGCGGACGGCGACGCCGAGGAGTCCGTCTCCGTCGCCGACCCGGCCGCCGGCAAGTACACCGTCGAGGTGGCCGGCTTCGAGGTGCCGTCCGGCTCGACCGCGTACGACTACCGGGACGCGTACTTCTCCTCCGCGCTCGGCTCGGTCACCGTCGACGAGTCGGCGCCGGTGAAGCTCGGTACGGGTGACTCGGCGAAGGCGGCGGCGAACGTCACCGTCGCACGGGCCGTGCCCGAGGGCCGTCAGCTCTTCGGTGAGGTACGGCTGGTGAACACGCGCGGGACGACCGCGGGTGTCGGCGGGGTGACGATCGAGAAGGTCACGCCGTAGTCGTCGGCATCACGACTGAGGGGCGGGCGTCCGGTGCCGGGCGCCCGCCCCTTCCTGTCGCCGTTCGCTCAGCCCGCGGTGAGCTTCGCGAGGTCGCCCAGCGGGAGCGTGTGCTGGGTCTGCAGGACCTTCGCGCGCAGGTAGCGGACGTTGTCCGCAGTGGCGAAGACGCCGGTCGGGACGCGGCCCTCGACCTTGATGCCGAGGGCGCGCAACTGGTCTGCCTTGTCGGGGTTGTTGGAGAGCAGGTCCAGTTCGCCGATGCCGAGGGCGGTGAGCATCTGGGCGGCCGCCGTGTAGTCGCGGGCGTCCTCCGGGAGGCCGAGCGCGGCGTTCGCGGCGTAGGTGTCGAGGCCCTGGTCCTGGAGGGCGTACGCGTCGAGCTTGTTGTAGAGGCCGATGCCGCGGCCCTCCTGGCGCAGGTACAGCAGCACGCCGCCGCGCTCGGCGATGCGCTCGACGGCCTCGCGCAGCTGGGGGCCGCAGTCGCAGCGGGCCGAGCCGAAGACGTCGCCGGTCAGGCACTCGGAGTGCAGACGGACCAGCGGGGTGGTGCCGGGGGCCGGGTCGCCGAGGACGACGGCGACGTGTTCCAGGCCGTCGGCCAGGCCGTGGAAGGTGACGAGTTCGGCGTCGACGCCGTAGCCGTCCTGGAAGCGCAGCGGAACCCGGACGCGGGCGCGCTGGGTGGCGGCGGCGGTGAAGTCGGGCATGCGGGTTCTCCGGGTTCCGTGCGCGGGCCATCTGCTTCAGATTTGAAGCAGCTCCTCGGTACAGGACCCTATCCCATGCTTTAAATTTGAAGCACTGACTTTCCCTGTGGCGTGCGTCACGAACAGGACTTGCCGGAACGCCGCCGCCAGGGCACGTCGTCCGCGGTGGCGTGCGCGGCGTCGCCCTGGAAGCCCCCGGCGACCGCCGTGAAGATCTCCTCCAGCTGTCCGACCTGCTCCGGGGTCAGCCGGTCGAAGAGCAGCGCCCGCACGGTCTCCACGTGGCCCGGTGCCGCGCGCTCCAGGACGCGCATCCCTTCCTCGGTGAGCGCCGCGATGCTGCCGCGCTTGTCCGAGCGGCAGTCCTCGCGCCGCACCAGCCCGTCCTTCTCCAGGCGCGTCACGGCGTACGTCAGCCGGCTGCGGGTGATCTTCAGGCCCTCCGCCAGGTCGGTCATGCGCAGCCGGCGCTCCGGAGCCTCGGACAAGGTGGCGAGGATGGAGTAATACAGATGGGGCATGCCGGCTTCCTGCTGGAGCTGCCGGTCCAGCGCGTCCTCCACGAGGGCGGCGGAGGCGATGTAGGCGCGCCAGGCGCGCTGCTCCTCGGGGGTGAGCCAGCGAGTCGTCATGCGACCAGTGTAGGTTTGTTTCAAACTTGAACCAAGCCGGGATTCCAGACCAGGGCCGAGACACCACCCGAACCGGAGAGCGTGCCGATGCCGTCGTACCCCTATGTCCTGCTGTCCGCCGCGGTTTCGCTGGACGGCTACCTCGACGACACCACCCCCGAGCGCCTGCTGCTCTCCAGCCCGGCCGACTTCGACCGGGTCGACGAGGTACGGGCGGGCGTGGACGCGATCCTGATCGGCGCCGGCACGATCCGGGCGGACAACCCGCGGCTGCTGGTGAACTCGGCCGAGCGGCGTGCCGCGCGGGTGGCGGCGGGAAAGCCGGAGTATCCGCTCAAGGTCACGGTCAGCGCGTCCGGCGAGCTGGATCCGACGGCGAACTTCTGGCACACCGGCGGCGAGAAGGTCGTCTATACGACGGAGAAGGGCGCGGAGCGCCTGCGCCGGGCGCCCCTCGCGGCGGACGTGGTCGCGCTGGGCGCCGAGCTGGACTGGCGGGACCTGCTGCGGCACCTGCGCGAGGTGCGCGGCGTCGAGCGGCTGATGGTCGAGGGGGGCGGCACGATCCACACCCAGCTCCTTCAGCAGGGACTGGCGGACGAGGTACAGCTGGTGCTGGCGCCCCTGTTCGTGGGGGACCCGGACGCGCCGCGGCTGTTCGGGCCGGGCGGGTATCAGGGCGGTCGGCTGCGGCTGGTCGAGACGCGGCGGATCGAGGACGTCGTGCTGATGCGCTACGAGCCGACGGCGCCCGGTGCGGGTGCCCTGCCGTCCGCCGCGGACCGGCGGTGGCTGGCGGTGGCCTGCGATCTGGCGGCCCAGTGCCCGCCGTCCGGGACGGCCTTCAGCGTCGGGGCGGTCGTGGTGGCGGCCGACGGGACGGAGCTGGCGCGCGGGCACTCGCGGGAGGGCGGTGATCCCGTGGTGCATGCGGAGGAGGCTGCGCTGGCGAAGATCGCGGCCGGGGATCCCCGAGTGACCTCCGCCACGGTGTACACGAGTCTGGAGCCCTGTACGCGCCGGGCGTCCCGTCCGGTGCCCTGCGCGCGGTTGATCCTCGATGCGGGGGTGCGGCGCGTGGTGACGGCTTGGCGGGAGCCGGACACGTTTGTGGCCGGGGCCGACGGGAGCGGGCTGCTGGCGGGGGAGGGGGTGGATGTCGTGGTCCTGCCGGAATACGAGGGGCGGGCCAAGGCTCCGAATGGGCATCTGCTGCCCTGACCGTCCCGCCCGACGGGGGCGCAAAACACTGGTCAGGGCGGGGCCGGGGAAACGCGTGTGCATCTTGTCCTGCGGATGGCGTACTATTGAGTCATCGCCGCGGGGTGGAGCAGCTCGGTAGCTCGCTGGGCTCATAACCCAGAGGTCGCAGGTTCAAATCCTGTCCCCGCTACTGATGACTCAGGGCCGGAACTGATCAGTTCCGGCCCTGAGTGTTTTCCGCCCGACTGCGCCGCAGCTCGTCCGGTCGGCCCTCACCACTCGCCCCGCACTCCCGCGTCGGCAACCCTGGTGAGGTGGAGCAACGGCGGATCTCGTACGCACGCCGGTTCGTCCGGCTGCTCCCCGCCCTGCTGATCGCGGCCGGCGGCGTGTACGACTCCGTCACACCCACGGACTTCACCGGCGCCCCCTTCTTCACCGCGGCACCCCTGATCGCCGCCCCGCTCTACTCGCAACGCGGCACCGTCCTCACGGGCGTCGTGGCCGTCGCAGCACTCCTCGTGCTGCGCATCCTGCGCGGCGGCCTTCCCAGCGCCGAGGTGATCACGGAGCTGGCCACCGTGGTGACCGTCTCCGTCCTCGCCGTCCTCATCAACGTCCTCGTCCGCCGCAGCGACGAACGCCTCGCCTCCGCCCGCGAGATCGCCGAGGCCGCGCAGCGCGCCGTACTGCCCGAGCCCGCCGAGCGGATCGGCGGCTTCCAGATCGCGGCACGGTACGAGGCGGCGCAGGAGGGCGCCTCCATCGGCGGCGACCTGTATGCCGTGCAGGACAGCCCGCACGGTCTCCGGGTCGTCGTGGGGGACGTGCGCGGCAAGGGCATCGGGGCGGTGGGCGCGGTAGCCGTGGTCATCGGGGCCTTCCGGGAGGCCGCCGAGCAGGAGAGCACGCTGGAGGCGGTCGCACAGCGCCTGGAGCGGGCGCTGCTGCGCGAGCGTGACCGGCGCGAGTGGGCCGAGTCGGCCGAGAGGTTCACCACTGTCGTACTTGCCGAGCTGCCGCACGCCAGGGGGGTCGTGCGCCTCGTCAACCGCGGGCATCCATCACCCCTGTTGCTGTACGCCGACGGCACCGTGCGCTCGCTGCCCGCCGCCGAGCCGGCGCTGCCACTGGGCATGCGGGAGCTGGGCGTCTGGCCCGACCGGGCTCAGGAGGTCGACTGTCCGAGCGGGGCCACGCTGCTCCTGTACACCGATGGCCTGTCCGAGGCGCGGGACGGCAGCGGCCTCTTCTACGACCCCGAGGCGGGCCTCGCGGGGCGCGCCAACGCCCGCCGCGAGCCGGTCGCGCTCCTCGGCGTACTCGCGGCGGAGGCGCGGCGGCACTCCGGCGGCGGGATGGCGGACGACATGGCCCTCATCGCCGTACGACGGCCGTGATGTCACGGGGCGTGACCGGGCGACCCCCCTCCGCATAACAACTGACGCACCGTCAACACTCATGTGGTGCCTGAGGTCTGGCCAACTCGCCCGATTTGGGCCGCTCATGACCCGTAAGTCCAGCCGAAAATCGTTAATGATCAAGTGGAACAGCTTGGAATCCGCACCCCGCGTCTATTAACGTTCGATAACGCAGCGCGGTCGTCCCAGCCGTCACAAGAGGCGGCTCCGTGCGCACGCGCCGAATCTCGAAAGGGAACCGGGGAACCACCACCTTGGGGTGAATCGCGCAAATACCACCGTGAACTCACGGGCGGTATACGCGCGTAGGAGACCTTCCTGCTCCGAACCCGTCAGCTAACCCGGTAGGCGAGAAGGAAGGAAAGGAGTACGCCCACGTGGCGTCCAACCGGCCTGCCCAGCAAGCCCCGTTCGTGCCGAGTCAGCGCAGCACCGACACCTTCGGCTACGACCGCGACCGCACCGACGAGGGCCCGTTCGAGGAGTGGAACCCCACCGCGGAGTCCCTTCGTCCCGTACGTGGCAGGCATCGCGTCTCCAAGCAGCGCGGCGGGGGACTCGCCCGCAGCTCCACGGTTCTCGGCGTCGGTGTCATAGCCGCCGTCGGCGCGGGCGGCATGGCCAGCGCGAACAGCGGCAAGCCGCCGGTCGCCATCACCATGCCGGACCTGCCCCTGATCTCGGACGACTCCTCCGAGCCCGCCGAGGACGCGGCCACCGCGCTCAGCACCATGGGCGAGACCTACGAGGAGACCGCGCAGGGCGGTTCCGACGCCGGTGAGGCGCTGCGGAGCCGGATCATCGCGCAGGCCGAGTACCAGCAGGACCAGATCGACAGCAAGGCCGCCGCAGCCGCGGTCGCCGCCGCCGAGAAGGAGGCCGCCGACGCGGCCGCCAAGGCGGAGCAGGAAGCCAAGGCCAAGGCCGCCGCCGCGAAGGCCGAGGCCGAGGAGGAGGCCCGCAAGAAGGCCGAGGCCGAGCGCCTCGCCGAGCTGGCCAAGCAGTACACGCTGCCGACCTCCTCGTACACCCTCACCTCGACCTTCGGACAGGCCGGCGCCTACTGGTCCTCCGGCTACCACACGGGCCTCGACTTCGCCGCTCCCTCGGGCACACTGATCAAGGCCGTGCACAGCGGCACGATCACGTTCGCCGGCTGGGACGGCTCGTACGGCTACAAGACCGAGCTCACCCTCGACGACGGCACCGAGGTCTGGTTCGCGCACCAGTCCTCGATCAGCGTCAGCGTGGGCCAGAAGGTCAACACCGGCGACGTCATCGGCCGCGTGGGAGCCACGGGCAACGTGACCGGTGCCCACCTCCACCTCGAGGTGCACCCCGGCGGCAGCTCGAGCGGCATCGACCCGCTCGCGTGGCTGCGCGGCAAGGGGCTCACGCCCTGAGGCGTTACGTCCTCTGCCTCTGCTAGTTCCCTGCCGAAGCCCGTCCACACCTCTTCCCCGGCGATCCTGTCCTGATCCCCGGCAGTCCTGACGGCGTCCCCCCGACGTCAGGGCTGCCGGTTCGGAGCGCCGGGGTCCGCTTGTTTACGGGAACTTTGCGCCTCTCCCGGAAGATCGGCCTCAGCCACGGACGTTGATGTCGAGCATGACTTCTCTGCGCAAGCTCGGCTCCTCCGACCTCGAGGTCTTCCCGCTCTGCCTCGGCGGCAACGTCTTCGGCTGGACCGCCGACGAGCCCCAGTCCTTCGCCGTCCTCGACGCGTACACCGAAGCGGGCGGCAACTTCATCGACACGGCCGACTCGTACTCGGCGTGGGTCGAGGGCAACGTGGGCGGCGAGTCCGAGACAGTCATCGGCCACTGGCTGAAGGCGCGCGGCAACCGTGCGGACGTCGTGATCGCCACGAAGGTCAGCCAGCACCCCGACTTCCAGGGCCTCACCGCCGCCAACATCAAGGCGGCCGCGGACGCCTCACTGCGCCGCCTCGGCACCGACCACATCGACCTCTACTACACCCACTTCGACAAGCCGGAAGTGCCGGTCGAGGAGATCGTCGGCGCGCTGGACGAGCTGGTGAAGGCGGGCAAGGTGCGGCACATCGCCGCCTCCAACATCTCCGCGGAGCGGCTGGAGGCGTCCCTCGCCTTCTCCGACCGCGAAGGCCTGGCCCGCTACGTCGCCCTCCAGCCCCACTACAACCTGGTCTCCCGCGACACCTACGAGGGCGAACTCCAGAACCTCGCCGAACGGCAAGGCCTGGCAGCGGTCCCGTACTACGCCCTGGCGGCCGGGTTCCTCACGGGCAAGTACCGCGCCGGTACGGCAGTGGACAGCCCCCGCGCCCAGGGCGCCGGCAAGCACGCGCAGACCGAGCGGGGCCGCAGGGTGCTGGCGGTGCTGGACGAGATCGCGTCCGCCCACGAGGTGCCGGTGGCCACGGTGGCCCTGTCCTGGCTCGCGGCCCGGCCGACGGTCACGGCCCCGATCGCCTCGGCACGGACGCTGGAGCAGCTGCCGGCGTTGCTGAGGGTGGCGGAGCTGACCTTGACGGACGAGGAACTGGGGAGGCTCACGGCAGCCTCGGCCTGATCCGCCCCCGCCCCACGGTCACGTCCGATAGGGGTTGTACGCGGGGGAGGGCGTCGTCGTTCCGTACCCCGCGTACCCGTTCCCGTACGGCTGCCAGTGAGCAGGCGCCCCGTACCCATGAGCCGGCGGCCATGGCTGCGCGGCGGCCACCGCGTGCTCCAGTGCCGGCCGCGCGACCTCGCGGCGTCGCCAGAGCTCGTGCAGCAACTCCCGTTCCCGTACGACGAAGTCGGTGCCGGCCCGCCCGCGGCGCCCCCGGTGCCGCAGGAACGCCAGCGACGTGGCGTAGGCCTCGTACTGCGCCACCGCCCGCGCCGCCGTCCGCCCGCCGTGGCGGCGCGCGTACTGCCGGGCCACCCGCCGGTCCCGCATCGAGCCCAGTGCGTACGGCTCGCTCGGCGACAGCCACCCGGTGACGACGTAGGCGGGCAGCTCCTCGCGCACGGTCCTCAGCTCGCGCTGGCGGGTCCAGATCACCAGCCAGGTCAGCAGCCCGAACGCGGGCACCATGAAGGCCGCGTACACCGCGAAGAACCCGAACTCGCCGAAGGCCGACGAGCCGTTCCACAGGGCGTGCATGCCCATGGCGAGCAGCAGCCCGGAGAGGGGGAGGAGGACCCGCCGCACGTGCTGCCGTTCGCCCGAGAGCGCGGCGATGCCGAAGCCGATGCCGGTCAGGACGGTGAAGAGCGGGTGCGCGAAGGGCGACATGATCACGCGGACGAAGAAGGTCGCCGCGGTGACGGAGGCGATGCCGCGGTCGCCGGAGAGCTGGTCGGTGCCGAAGGCGGTGCCGAGGTAGAGGATGTTCTCGGTGAAGGCGAAACCGGTGGCGGTGACGCCGGCTATCACCACGCCGTCGACGATGCCGGTGAAGTCCCGCCTGCGGAAGAGGAAGACCAGCAGGACGGCCGCGGCCTTCGCGATCTCCTCCACTACGGGCGCTATGACGGTGGCGCCGAGGGTGTCCGCGTGCGACGGATCGGCCGTCGCGGTGGCTATCCATCGGGTAGCGAAGCTGTTGGCGACGATCGCTATCAGCGCTGCCGCGCAGGCGCCCCAGGCGAAGGAGAACAGCAGATTGCGCCACGGGCCCGGTTCGACCCGGTCCAGCCACCGGAACGATGCGACGAGCAGTGGTACGGGCAGGACGGCCAGGCCGAGCCCGACCAGGAACCCTTCGGTGCCGGTCTGTTCACGCACCAGGGCGAGGATGACCAGCCCGGAGAGCGCGAGCAGGGTGCTGAGCGCGCCGTAGCGCACCCATCGCTTCTGCCACCAGTGCGCGTGCCGCAGTGCGCCGCCGGTGGGACCGGTGGGGTGCGTGGGGTACGGGGGACAGGTGGCCACGGCATTGACCCTAACGAGGCAGTGGCGCCGCCCGCAGCAGCGCGAGGGGGCTCGGGCGCCGGTGGGGTTTGCTGTCGGTGGTCTGGTCGGTGCTGGTCTCGGTGCTGGTTTCGGTGCCGGTCTCGGTGCTGTGCTTCCCGCTGCTCCTACCGCTGTACGCGGCGGAAGAGCAGGTCGTTCACCACATGACCCTTGTCCAGTCCCTGACCCTCGAAACGGGTCAGCGGCCGGAACTCCGGACGGGGCGAGAATCCGCCGTCTGCCTGTGTGTTCTCGAAGTCGGGGTGCGCGGTCAACACTTCGAGCATCTGTTCGGCGTACGGCTCCCAGTCGGTGGCGCAGTGCACCAGACCGCCGGGCTTCAGCCGGGTCGCGGCGAGGCTGAGGAACTCCGGCTGGATGAGCCGCCGCTTGTGGTGCCGCTTCTTGGGCCAGGGGTCGGGGAAGTAGACGCGCAGCCCGTCGAGCGAGTCGGGGGCGAGCATCTCGCGGAGCAGGATGATGGCGTCGCCGTTGCCGACGCGGACGTTGTTCAGTCCGTTGTGGTCGGCGAGGTTGAGGAGGTTGCCCTGCCCCGGGGTGTGGACGTCGACGGCGAGGATGTTGGTGCCGGGGTCGGCGGCGGCCATCTGCCCGGTCGCCTCCCCCATCCCGAAGCCGATCTCCAGCACGACCGGGTTGTCGTTCCCGAACAGCTCGGCGAGGTCGACGACGCACTGCCCGTCGATGTCGAGCCCCCACTTCGGCCACAGCCGCTGCAACGCGTCCGCCTGCCCCGCGGTCACCCTGCTCCGCCGCGGCTGGAAGCTCCTGATCCGCCGCTCGAAGTGCGACCCCGCCGGATCGGGCTTCGGTCCGTCCGGAAAACGGGGTTCCCCCTTGGCCCGGGTGTGCCGGACGGAGACACCGGGGTGATGACCGACGTGCTCGCCGGGGGCCCCGGACTGGTGCGGGGCGCCGGGCTGGTGGGCTTCGGGGGCGTTGAGGGAGTCAGACACAGTGGGATCGATTTTACGGGGAGCGGGAGACGCGGGAATGCCTGGCGCCGGCCCGGGAAAGTCAGCCTGTCCGGCGTTTGAGGACGAGGCCCGGTCAGGGCCGAAGCGGGGGTCCGGGGGCGGCAGCCCCCAGGGACGGGACGGGTAGGGGCGGCGGGGGCGAAGTCATCCCACCCCAGCTCCGGCGCAGCGCCCCAACACCGCCAACGCCCGTCGAGCCACCTCCCGCCCGATCGGCAGCGAAGCCGTCGCCGCAGGACTCGGCGCATTCAGCACGTGCACGGCCCGGTCCCCCTCCCGGATCAGAAAGTCGTCCACCAGTGCCCCGTCCCGCAACACCGCCTGCGCCCGCACCCCCGCCGCAGCCGGCACCAGATCATCCGCAGTCACCGCAGGCAGCAACCTCCGCACCGCCTCCGTGAACGCCCCCCGCGACACCGACCGCCGCAGCTCCCCGGCCCCGTACCGCCAGTGCCGCAGCGCCATCCGCCACACTCCGGGCCACGCTACCGTCGCCCCGACCTCCCGCGGCCGGACGACCCCCCATCCGTACCCCTCCCGGGCCAGCGCCGGCACCGCGTTGGGCCCGATGTGCACATCCCCGTCGATCCCGCGCGTGAGGTGCACCCCGAGGAACGGGAACGCCGGATCCGGCACCGGATACACCAGCCCCCGCACCAGCTCCGGCCGCGCCAGCGAGTAGTACTCCCCCCGGAACGGCACGATCCGCACCCCAGGCTCGTCCCCCGTCATCCGGGCCACCTCGTCGCAGTACAGCCCGGCGCAGTTCACCAGCACCCGCCCCCGCACGACGTCCCCGCGCGTGGTGCGCACGGCGACCCCGAGGTCCGCCCGCCGGTCGACGCGCTCCACCTCGGCGCCGTACCGGATCTCCGCCCCGGACGCCTCGGCCAGCTGCCGTGCGACGGCGACGAAGTCGCAGACGCCCGTCGTCCCGACGTGTATGGCCGCGAGCCCCCGCACCTGCGGCTCGTACTCCGCGATCTGGGCGATGCCAAGCTCCCGGACCGGAATGCCGTTCTCCCGCCCGCGCTGCACCAGCGCGTGCAGGCGTGGCAGCTCGGCCCGCTCTGTCGCGACGATCAGCTTGCCGGTGACGGAGTGCGCGACGCCGTACTCCGCGCAGAACTTGACCATCTCGGCGGCACCCCGCACCGCGTACCGGGCCTTCAGCGACCCCGGCCGGTAGTAGATCCCGCTGTGGATGACCCCGCTGTTGCGCCCCGTCTGGTGCCGGGCCGGACCCGGCTCCTTCTCCAGCACGGTCACCCGCGTCCCCGGCGCGGCACGCGTGATCGCGAACGCCGTGGCCAGCCCGACGATCCCCCCGCCGACCACGAGCACGTCACAGTCGTAAGCGATCGCCCGCACCTGCTCCACCTCCCGGTTTCGATAATGCACTGCGCCACTGACAACGCACTCAAACCCGGGGGACCGGCGCGGCCCGACCCGGATGCGGACTCGGGCACCTCGGCGTGGCGATTCCGAGGGGAACCTCTGGCAAGGCGGGAAATCCGGCCACCGAACCGCCGCGATCCAGCCACGGGAAGCTCATGCACCGCTTCGACGATGCGGCACTCATCCGGTCCGCCGCTTCGGTGCGATGCGGCGGCACTGAGCCTTCAAGACCGGCTGCCACCCGATCGCCAAGGGCAGCCCCTTCTACAAGCTCGGCGGGCTGGAGCGCTGCCTCGGGCGCTCGAACGGCGCGTCGTAACCACGCCCCCCGGCCGGACCGCGCGGCGGCGCGGCGGCTCAGCCCTGCTGTGCCGCCGCGCACGCGCGCGTGCCGAAGATCTCCGTCTAGGCCGGTGCCATGAGCAGCGGTCGCGCCCGCTCCCGCAGCTCGACGACCCGTGGCTCGTCGCCGTACGGCTCCAGGCGGTGCAGCAGATCCTTCACGTACTCGGTGGTGCGCGCGGACGATATCCGCCCCGCCACCTCCACCGCCCGTACGCCCTGCTCGCACGCCGCGTCGAGATTGCCCGACTCCAGTTCGGCGACCGCCGAGACGACGAGCCGCAGTCCGTGCGAGCGCACGAACTCCTCCGTCGGCTTCGACAGCGCCTGTTCCGTGAACCGCCGTACCTGACGCGGTGCCTTCAGGTCCCGGTAGCACTCCGCGGCGTCCGCGGCGAACCGGTCGTAGGAGTAGAACCCGAGCCATGACGGGTCGTTGTCCCCCTCCCTGGACCGCTCCAGCCAGCCCTCCGACGCCTTCAGGGCCGCGCCGGCGGCCTGCGCGTCACTTGCGCGCGCGTGTGCGCGTGCCTCGACGAGGCGGAAGAAGCTCATGGTGCGGGCCGTGGCGAGGCCACGGTTGCGCTCCAGGGCGGCCTGGGCGAGGTCGACACCCTCGTCGCCGAAGCCCCGGTAGGTCGCCTGGAGTGACATCGACGCCAGGACGTACCCGCCCAGGGGCACGTCCGCGGCCGCGCGGGCGAGCCGCAGGGCCTGGATGTAGTACCGCTGGGCGGCCTCCTGCTGTCCGGTGTCGAAGGCCATCCACCCGGCGAGGCGCGTGAGTTCGGCACTCGCCCCGAACAGCGCCCGGCCCACCTCGTCGGAGTACGAGCCGAGCAGCAGCGGCGCCGCCTCCACCCGTAAGCACTCGGGCACCATGGACGAACGCCAGTCGCCGCCTCCGTACTTGGAGTCCCAGCGCCTTGCGTCCTCGGCGGCCTCCCGCAGCTTCTGCACATCGCTGTGGCCGACTTTGAGCGGTGCGCCAGAGCTCTCGGACGGACTCACGTCACGTGCCACCGAAGTGTCGGCCGGGGTTATCAGCCAACGTGAGGCGGGCGTTGCGTATGCGCTTACTGCGAACGAACCGGCCAGCGACTGCCAGATGCCGCCGGCACCGGCACGGCGCCCGGCGAGGTCGAGACGGTAGAGCTCCGTCGCCGACTTCACCGCCTGTCCGACGTCCCGGGGGAAGGCGAGGCCCACTTCGGGTGCGGGGTCCGCGTCCGCCAGGCCGATCTCGTGGAGCGGCACCGGGCGGCCCAGCTTCTGGCCGATCGCGGCGGCGATGAGATGCGGCGCGGCACCCTGCGGCACCATGCCCTTCGACACCCAGCGCGCCACCGATGTCTTGTCGTAGCGAAGAGTCAGGCCCCGCTGAGCGCCAAGGTCGTTGACGCGTCGAGCGAGTCCTGCATTGCTGATTCCCGCGAGGGCGAGAACGGCGCCGAGCTTTTCGTTCGGCCCGCGTTGCTCCCTGGACATGCGCCACCCCTCGACACAGACGGCTGCCGCGCTGGCATAACCATGCGGCATTCGTAAACCCAGCGTAGTTCGCCGCATCCCAAGCGTTAAGGGGCATTCTTCCGGATGGCGGGATTGTGGTCCGCACTCAAGTGCGCACCCCCTACGCACAGTTGTGACGTGCCCCCACTGTGTGGCTGTGCGCCCGTCCGTGCGCTCTTCTCCAGCCACCGGGGGAGCGGTTCCATGGCTTCTGCGTGGGTCGGCCCGCTGTACTGGATCCAGTGGGCTGGGGGATTCCGCCGCCTACATCCCCGCGGGCGGCGGAACGGTCCGGGGGGCGCACTCCGTTCCCCGGACTGCGCGCACGACGAGTACGCCGAGTAGTGCGCAGGACTTGCACGGAGTGTGCGCGAGCCTGTCCTTACGACGCCGATTTGGCTGAAAAGCGACCCCGCCTCTCGCGGGCGATTTCCGCTCCGACCATGGCAGTTGAGGGCGCGAAGGGCGTTTTTGGGGAGCGTATCGGGGGCGCATTCGCGTCGCAGGGGTTGGCGCAGACGTCCTGCCAAGTCGCCCGATCGCCTTGCTCCGCCCGGGCGTTCGGACTGCCGCCCGGCGCGTTCGTGTCGACGCGGGGGCGCCCCCATGGGCGCGATTCCGGGATCTCGAGCGGCTCCGCCGCCGCTCCGGCACGCCTCCTTCATGGCAGCATGGTGAACCGGTTCGTACGGTGCACTGGTTGTCCACAGCCTGTGGAGGCGGCGATGCGGTGGTTGGTGGGATGGAGCAGCACCGCCGCGGTGGCCGCCGGCATCGGCTCCGCGGGGGCGACCGGGAGCGACGGCGAAACCGTGCACCCGGTCGGTTCCCAACTCCTGTGGGGCGACCCCGATCCGCTGTGGGCGGTCGGCGACTGGCGCCCCGACGAGGTGCGCGTGGTGAAGGCCGACCCGCAGACCCGGATCGCGGTACTGGGCACGTGCGGGGCGAGTGACGAGCAGCTGCGCCTCGGTCTGTTCGCCGCGCGCGGAGGGGCGCTTCGGCACCTGACGGCCTGGTCCGGCAGCTACACGGCCGTCGTCCAGGTCGGCCGCAGGGTCATGGTGTGCGGCGACCTGGCGGGCGCACGGCCCGTGTTCTACACCCCTTGGGCGGGCGGTACGGCGTATGCGACCGCCGCGCTCCCCCTCGCCGACCTCATCGAGGCCAACCTCGACTTCGGACATCTCGCCGCGCTGCTGGCCGCCCCCGACGTACCGGCCGCCCTGCACGACTCCACCCCGTACGACGGCGTGCGGCGCATTCCGCCGGGGCATGCGCTGATCCTGCGCACCGGGGCGCGCGAGATCGCCGGGTACGAGCAGGTCGCCTCGCTGGCGGTGGCGGCGCCGACGGCCGACCCCGACAGCGCGGTCGACGCCGTGCGCGACGCCCTGGTGGAGGCGGTCCGCGCGCGTCTGTCCGCGCCCCGCCATGTCCCCGGCGCCGACATAGACCCAGGACCGGTACCGGGGATGGGCCCGGCCGAGCGGCGTGCCGCGCGCGGGATGCCGGTTCCGGGCATCGGGGCCGACCTGTCCGGCGGCCCCGCGTCGGGCACCCTGGCGCTGCTGGCCGCCGGACTGCCCGGCATGCCGGGCACGGTCCTCGGGCACGGCACGGGCGCGGGAGAACGCCTCCTGGCGGTCACCTTCAACGACCTCGCGGTCGGCGGACGCGAGGCCGAGCTGGAACGGGCGGGAACCCTTGCGGCCAATCCGCGACTGCACCACGTGGTGGTGGCCGGCGGCGAGGAGACACTGCCGTACGCCGACCTGGACGGCCCGCTGACGGACGAGCCCGGCCCGAGCCTGGTGACGGCCGCGCGGCACCGCGCACGCCTCGCGTCCGGCAGCGCCGACCACTTCACCGGCTACGGCGCCCGTCAGGTCCTGGACGCTCACCCGGCCCGCCTCGCAGACCTCCTGATGGACCGCAAGCGGCGGCACCTGGTCCGCCCGGTCGCGGCCCTGGCGAAGGCGGACGGCTCGGTGCTGGTCCCCGCGCGCGTGTACGGCGCGGCACGCAAGCTGGCCCGCACGCCGTACCGAACCGGTCTGGAATCCCTTGCCGACCGCCTCCTCCACCGCCGCTTCGACGAACCCGGGGGTGCCGTGGGGGCGTCGCTCGCCGCGCTCACCTGGGCCAGACCCGGCCCGGCCGCACGCTGGCTGACCGGCGAGGCGCTGGCTGAAGTATCGGTTCGCCTGCAAGCGGCGACGAGTCGCAACGGCGTGGGCCCCGGCCAACGCCCCGGCGACTACCGCGCGCGTGCGGCACTGGCCCGCCACTCGGCGGACCTGCGCGTCCTGGAGCAAGCCGCCGAGATCCGCTTCCAACGCCTGCACGCCCCGTTCCTCGACAACCAGGTGGTCCGCGCCTGCCGAGCCCTCCCGGAGGCACTGCGCGTCCAACCCGGCGCCCGCGCGGCGATCCTGCGTACGGTCCTGGAGGGCGCCGGCGTGGCCGACCTCCCGCCCGGCTGGGGCGCCCCTTCCCACGCGTCGGCGGCCGTGGCCGCAAGGACGGGCCTGCGGGCGTCGGCCGACTCCCTGATGACCCTTTTCGGCACCCCCCTCCTGGCCCAGGCAGGCCTGGTGGAGGCCCGTGTGGTCCGCAAGGCCCTCCGCGCGGCAGCCGAGGGCGAGCCGCTCCCCCTGGACGGCCTGGCGGACCTGGTCTCCCTGGAGCTCTGGCTACACCGCCTACTGGCCCGCCGAGGCACCTGCTGGACGGGGACACCGGCACGGCAACGGGCGGTACCGGCGGGGATCAAGCCGCAGCGGGGGGCGTTGGGGGGGGGGGGGGGGGGTCGGCCTGTTTAGGGCGCGAGGGGAGGCGCCGTCCCACCCCGGGGACAATGACCCGGTGCGGTACAGAATCCTGGGCGGCACCCAGGCGGAGGACGACCAGGGCACCGTCGTACCCGTGGGCGGCCCCCGCCTCCGGGCCCTCCTGACGGCTCTCGCAATGCGCCCCGGCCGCGTCACCGCCGTCGACACCCTGATCGACGAGGTCTGGGCCGGCACCCCGCCCCAGGACGCCCCCGCAGCCCTCCAGGCCCTGATCGCCCGCCTGCGCCGCACCCTCGGCAAAAACGCCATCACGTCCGCACACGGCGGTTACCTGCTCACGGCGACGCAGGACGACGTGGACCTCTTCGTCTTCGAACGCCTCGTGCACCAGGGCACCTCCGCCCTGACCGAAGGCGACCCGTCCACCGCCGCCCAGGTCCTCGGCAGCGCCCTCACCCTGTGGCGCGGCCCAGCCCTCGCCGACCTCCCGGACCACGGCGCCGCCGCCACCCGTCCGGAGGCACTGCGCATGGAGGCGACCCGCGCGCGTATCGAGGCGGACCTGCGACTGGGCCGCGCCCGGCACGCCATACCCGACCTGAAGGAACTGACCGCGGCGCACCCCTACGACGAACCGCTGCACGCCCTCCTCATCCGCGCCCTGCGCGACACGGGCCGCCCGGCCGACGCCCTCGCCGCGTACGAAACCGTCCGCCGCACCTTGGCCGACGGCCTCGGCACCGACCCCGGACCGGAACTCCGAGCCCTGCACACCCAACTGCTGACACCGGCGATTCCCGAGCCCGGTGCGGGACCCCGGCGGGGCCTCGGGAAGACCCAGCGGACCGTCGGGACGAAGACCCTGCCCGACCCCTGGGCGCAGCCCCAGTCGGCCTCGAGGGAGAGCCCGCAGTCGGTCTCGGGAGGGAGCCCACAGTCGGCCTCGGGAGAGAACCCCCCGCCGGCCCCGGAAGCGGGCCCGCAGCCGGCCCCGGAAGCGAGCCCCCAGCAGCAGCCCGGGACGACACACCAGCCGGACTCCGTGGCGAATCCCCAGCCCCAGCCCCAGCCCGCTGCCGAGCCCAAGCCGCAACCCACCCCCCACATCTCCTCCCCACCGCCCCCCGAAAGCACCGGCAACCTCCGCCCCCGCCTCACCTCTTTCGTGGGCCGGGAACTCGAACTCGAAGCCATCCGTTCCGAATTGCACAGGGCCCGACTGGTCACGCTCACCGGACCGGGCGGCTCTGGAAAGACCCGCCTCGCCGAGGAGGCCGCCGCCGGCCTCCCCCAGGCATGGCTCGTCGAGCTCGCCCCGCTCGACCGTCCGGAGGCGGTGCCTGGCGCGGTGGTCAACGCGCTCGGTCTGCGCGAGACCGTGCTCATGACCAACGAGCTGACGACCCCACAGGACGACCCGGTCGCCCTGCTGATCGAGTACTGCGCCCCGCGCAGCCAACTCCTGATCCTTGACAACTGCGAACATGTCATCGGCGAAGCCGCCACCCTCGCCGAGACCCTCCTCACCCGCTGCCCGGGGCTTACGATCCTCGCCACCAGCCGTGAACCCCTGGGCGTCCCCGGCGAGTTGGTCCGCCCGGTCGAGCCCCTGCTCCCCGACCAGGCGCACCGCCTCTTCGCGGAGCGCGCCGCGGCCGTACGTCCCGACGCCGCGGCCGTACTGCGCGACGAGCACGACCAGGAGGCCGTCGCGGAGATCTGCCGCCGCCTCGACGGACTGCCGCTCGCCATCGAGCTGGCGGCGGCCCGGCTCCGGCTGCTCAGCCCCCGCCAGATCGCCGACCGCCTCGACGACCGCTTCCGCCTCCTCACCTCCGGAAGCCGTACGGTCCTGCCCCGCCAGCAGACCCTGCGTGCCGTCGTCGACTGGTCCTGGGAACTGCTCGACGAGCAGGAGCGGACGGTCCTGCGCGAGATGTCCGTCTTCGCGGGCGGCTGGGACCTGGAGGCGGCGGAGGCCGTGTGCACCGGCGCGGTCGCGGACCTCAGCGGCGCACTGGTCGACAAGTCCCTGATCGTGGCCACCCCGTGCGAGCGGGACGGCTCCGGCGGCATGCGGTACCGCATGCTGGAGACCATCCACGAGTACGCGGTCGAGCGCGCCGCCGAACTCCCCGAGCTGCGTCTCGCCGCTGAGCGCCGGCACCGCGCGTGGGTGCGCGCCCTCGTGGAGAAAGCTGACCCGCTGCTGCGATCCGCCGTTCAACTCCCCTGGGTCTCCCGCCTGGAGACCGAGCTGGACAACATCCGCGCGTCCCTCGATCACGCCCTCACGGCAGGCGACGAACCGGATGCCACGGCCATCGCCCTCGCCATGAGCTGGTTCTGGTGGCTGCGCAACTACCGCGTCGAGGGCGCGGCCTGGGTCGAACGGATTCTGCGCCAGTGCGCCACCCTGGACGCCTCAGGCCCGGGCGCACCTCCAACTGGCGCTCCCGTTCCCCCTCCAGCTGCCCCTCCCGTTGCCCGTCCCACCACTCCCACCGCCGCCCCGCTGGACGCCCTCCTCACCGCCCCGGTCGAACAGGCGCACCACCCGAGGCACGTGCCACGCATGAGCCTGCGCATGCTGCATCTGTTCCTCGCCATCGAGTTCGAACCGGTGGAGCACTGGCAGGACGAGCGACGCAGGCGCTACATCGAGCGTGTGCAGGCCCACTTTGCGCGGGGCGGTCCGGAGGCGGCTCGCATCCCGGGCATGGTCTGGCCGTTGACCCACTACATCCTGGGCGACACGGCGAACACCCGTCCCGTCATGGATGCCGCGCTGGCCAACTGCCGGTCGTACGGCGGTGACTGGGAGGTCGGTTGCATCCTGATGTTCCGCACGCACATGCTCGTCGATTCACAGGGCGGCCTGGCCAACGTCGACGACGACCTCGCGGAGCTGCGGATCCTCAGCCGACGGGTCGGCGACCGCTGGATGCGGGCCCAGGTGTGCAGCGCGGCCGGCGAGACGGCCACGGTGCGCGGTCGCTTCGAGGAGGCCAGGAGCGAGTATGACGAGGCGCTGCGCCTGGCCCACGAGGTGGGCGCGTACACCGAGACCCCGGGCCTCATCGCCCGGCTGGCCGAGATCGCCCACCGCTCGGGTGACCGTACAGCCGCGTTGACGTTGCTGGACGAGGCGAGTGCGGTGGCCGACCGATACGGCGTGGCGGACTCACGGGCGTTCGTCCTGCTGTTGCGCGCCCAGATTGCCCTCGACGACAAGGACACCGCCCGTGCGCGCGAGATGTGCGAGGCGGCACGTGCGCAAACCGAGCGCGCCACACCACCGCCCCAGTTCGTTGTGGGGCTGAACGCGGTCGACGCCATGACGGTGACGGCGGAGTCGGGCCCGGAGCATGGTCTACCGCGGCTGGTCGACGCTCTGCGCCTGGCCGTGGAGAAGCGCTGTGCCAACCAGATCACGGAGACTCTCACGGACGCCGCCGCGGACCTGCTGACCCGCCTCGGCGACCACCCGCGCGCGGTCCGGCTGCTCGCCGCCTCGGAGCACTGGCGCCGCGGCAATCCGCGCCTCCAGCCCGAGCGCGCGCACGCCGAGCGGGCCGAGACCGCCGCCCGTACCGCCCTGGGCGCCGAACGGTTCACCGCCGAGCACACCCGGGGCACCGCCCTCACCCACGATGACGTCCTGTACGACCTCACCGAGGCCGTGCGCGGCCTCCCGCTCCCTGCGGAGCAGGCGCCGTAAGCCCAGCCCTCTCGGCTGAACGCCCCTACACGCAGCTGAACTTCGACGCGGCCCAGTCCGCCAACAGGACGGTGTCGAAAGTGCCGTGCGGCTCGACCACCAGCCGGACGGTCTCCCGCCCGGCGAGGTTCACCTGGACGGGCACGGCCGGGTCCCCGCCCTTGATCACCGCGGACTGCCACAACCGGACGCCGTCGGCGTACACCGAGAAGGTGAACTTGCCCAGCCCCAGGGTCGAGTCGTCCACGCCGGCCATCGCCGTGTAGGCGGAGCACTCCCGGTTGAGGTCGATGGTGACGGAGGACCGGCCGTGCACGGTGACACCGTTCGCGTACCGCTCGTCGCCGATCGACAGGCCGTGGCGCTGCCACACCCAGCTGCTCTCACCGATCCGCATCTCGGGCTCGGTGCCGTCGCCGGTGATGTTGTACGACAGCTCGCTCCACTGGTAGTCGACCGGAGCGGGCGGCGGCGTCGGAGTCGGCGTGGGGGTGGGGGTGGGTGTCGGCGACGGGGCGGGAGCCGGGGGCGGGGAGGGCGTGGGCGTCGGACTGGGCTCGCGGGTGGGCGGCGAGGCCGGTGTCGGGGCCGCCTCGGGATGGTCGGCAGGGACGATCGCCGGCGGTTGCGGGGCGGGCTCCTTCGGTGTCGGCTCGGGCGGCTCCGGCGGCTTGGGCGTGGGTGTCTCCTCGACGATGGGGGAGGGCACGGGGGGTTGCTTGGCGTCCTGCCTGTCGGCCGGCGTCTCGTTGCCGGCCAGCGCGAGCACGATCGCCGCCACCACGCCCACGGCGACCACACCGGCCGCGATCCCGGCCTTCACCGGAGCGCCCAGCCCCTCGGAGGCCGCCGCACCGCCCCCGGAGCTCGCCCCACCGGACGAACCGCCGCCGGCCGCGCCCGCCGCGCCCGCCGCGCCCGCCGCGCCCGCCGCGCCGGCCGCCCCTGCTGCACCCGCCCCTGCGCCCCCCGCGATGAGCCCGGCCGCCTTGGCGTACCCGGCAGCGCCGAACCAGCCGATGACCGCGACCGGCACGACGGCCGGGATACCACCGGCGACTTCCTTGATCTGGCCCGCGGCCAGGCGGCACTTGGTGCACTCCTCCAGGTGCTTGCGCATGCCCCGCTCGGCGCGGGTGCGCAGGCTGCCGCGGGCGTAGGCACCGAGCCGGTCTGCGTGGCGGGCGCACTCCTCGTCGCTGGCGAGGCTGGCGCTGACGTGAGCCTGGAGGTAGGCCTGCTTGAGCCCTTCGCGGGCGCGGCTGGCGAGCACGCGCGTGCCGTTGGCGTCGAGCCCGAAGAGTGTGGCGACCTCACTCGGCGACTCGTCCTCGACCTCGGTGTGCCACAGCACGGCCTGCCAGCGCTCCGGCAGCGACCGGAAGGCCTGCATGGCCATGGACTGCTCGGCCTCGTGCATCGCCCGCACGTCCGCGCCCAGGTCGAGCGTGTCGTCGTCGGACACCTCGGCGACCCGCGTGGACTGCGCCGCGAAAACCGCGAAGTCGTCGACCAGTTGCTCCCGCCGCGCCGACTTCGTCCAGTCCGCGGCGGCACGCCGGATCGAGGTGAGCAGATAGGCGCGTACGGCGTGTTCGGGGCCGGAACCGCGGCGTACGGCCTGCAGCATGCGGGCGAAGACCTCGGCGGTGAGGTCGTCCGCGGTGTGGGCGTCGCGACAGCACGTGCGCGCGTACCGGCGCACCGCTTCCGCGTGGCGCCGGTACAGCTCCTCGTAGGCGGTGTCGTCACCGGACCGCATCCGGCCGATCAGGTCGGCGTCCGACGGCGGCAGGTCGCGTGCCGGCAGGTCAGCGGACGGCAGGTCGCGGGGCGGAGGCAGCACGCTGTCCTCGCGCCGGTCGCGCTGCGCCGGGACGCTGCCCTCCGCGCGGCCCGGTGAGCGCCCCTCCAAGGGGTCGCCGCCCGGCGGGAGGTCCGCCCGTCCGCCCTGACTCGGTACCTGCGGTGTCGCCGAGTCACCGTCACCGCGCGACTCGTCCCACCCGTCAACGCTCATCGCGGAAAGCCCCCGCCGCCAGCTCCACCAGTCCCGGACACCGGGTCAGGGTGCCATATTGGCTTTTGGTCAGGACCCACGCGTACGGACATCCACTCGTCCGTGGGGACTTCCCGCGACGCGGTATTGGCCCTCGCCCCTGCGGGGAAGACTCAACCAGCGCTCACCGCAGTGGTGTTCGAGGCGAGGGCGGCGGGCACCCCGCCTCGCAGGCACGTGTTTCGAACACTCACCCCTTCGAAGTAACTCCTTCGAAGTCACCCTTTCGAAGTCACGGTCACCGCCGCATCGGCCGACTCACGCCTGAGGCCGCGACCGCAGCCCCTCCAGCAGGATGTCCAGCAGCCGCGCCGAAGCCGCCGCCTGCTGCGCCGCATCCGGAAGTGAGGGCGCCGCCGTCGCGATCACCAGCAGGACGTCCGACACCGACACGTCGGCCCGCAGCTCGCCCGCCGCGCGTGCCCGCTCCACGAGCTGGCCCACCACGTCGAGCAGCGCCGCCGCCCCCGCGTCGTCCACCGGGTCGACCGGCACGGCCACAGGCTGTTCGGGCACCAGCCGCAGTTCACCGACGCCCGGCTGCATCCGCTGCTGCGGCACCCGGGCCTCGTCGAGCGCGGTGCCGTCCTCGGCGACCCCGACCCGCAGCACCTGCGGCGGCAGCAGCCGGCCCGCGCCGGAGGCCACCGACGTGCGCAGGAAGCGTGAGAGCGCCGACCACGGCTCGTCCTCCTGACCGAGCGCCGCACGTGCCTGGTCGGTCAGCCGGGAGGTCTCCTCCTCGGCTATCCGCCGCACCAGGACGTCCTTGCTCGGGAAGCGCCGGTACACCGTCCCGACGCCGACCCGCGCGCGCCGCGCCACGTCCTCCATCGGCGCGCCGTACCCCAGCTCGCCGAAGACCTCACGCGCCGCACGCAGCACGTGCTCCAGATTGCGCTGTGCGTCCACACGCAGCGGCGTCGTACGCGACGCGTCCCCGCGTCCGTTGCTCGCAGCCGCGCTCATGGTGCCGCCCACCCCGCCACCCGGTGTGATGGTGGATGCGGAAGACCATCGAGAATCCTGAACATGCATAAGCGATCCCCCGGTAATGACGTCTCCCCCCGGAGACTCCCCGTCATTGCAAAGCCGGAGCGTCGCGGAACAAGCCCGGACAACGAGTCCGTTCCGTGTGACTCACGGACCCGATGAGCGCATCCCCCTACACCCCGTCGACACACGAACATAGTTGAGAGGGAGTCAATTCAGAAGGGGCAGGTTCCGCACGGAGCGCCCCTCGATCGGAGTACGAGTCGTTTACGTCCCGATTGCGCCACCCGCGTTCCCCCGGCGCACACCCGCTGACCTGCGAACCTTCCTCGCACTCCGGCAATTCGGCCAAATCGCGGCGCCGACGATCTCCGGTCACACAAATGGTCGAGCCTGTGGACAAACGCAAGCGCCGGGTGCGTCATGGGATGGTGAAGGAACGTGCGCGCATTCTCGTTGTCGGCGGCGGCTACGTCGGGATGTACACGGCCCGGCGTCTCCAGCGGAGGCTGCAACCGGAACTCGGCCGGGGCGAGGCCGAGATCACGGTCGTCACTCCCGACCCGTACATGACGTATCAGCCATTCCTCCCCGAAGCGGCCGCCGGCTCCATCTCCCCGCGCCATGTGGTCGTACCGCTGCGCCGCGTCCTGCCCCGGTGCCGCGTGATCATCGGCGAGGCCACCGCCATCGACCACGCCAAGCGCACCGCGACCCTCACCACCCTCGCCTCCGAGGAGGAGGGCACGGGCAGTGAACAGCTCTCCTACGACGAGCTCGTCCTCGCCCCCGGCTCCATCGCCCGCACCCTGCCCATCCCCGGCCTCGCCGACCACGCCATCGGCTTCAAGACCGTCGAAGAGGCCATCGGCCTGCGCAACCACGTCATCGAGCAGATGGACATCGCCTCCTCCACCCGCGACCCCGCGATCCGCGACGCGGCCCTCACCTTCGTCTTCGTCGGTGGCGGATACGCCGGCGTCGAGGCGCTGGGCGAACTCGAGGACATGGCCCGCTACGCCACGCGCTACTACCACAACGTCAGCCCCGAGGACATGAAGTGGATCCTCGTCGAGGCCTCGGACCGCATCCTGCCCGAGGTCGGCGAGGACATGGGCCGCTACACCGTCACCGAACTGCGCCGCCGCAACATCGACGTACGCCTGCACACCCGCCTGGAGTCCTGCGCGGACCGCGTCGCCGTCCTCAGCGACGGCGCCCGCTTCCCGACCCGTACGGTCGTCTGGACGGCCGGCGTCAAACCCCACCCCATCCTCGCCGCGACCGACCTGCCACTTAATGAGCGCGGCAGGCTGAAGGGCACCCCCGAGCTGACGATCGAGGGCACCACGCACGCGTGGGCCGCAGGCGACGCTGCCGCGGTCCCCGACGTCACCGCCGCCGAATCCGGCACGGAGTGCGCCCCCAACGCGCAGCACGCCCTGCGCCAGGCCAAGGTGCTGGGCGACAACATCGCGCACACCCTGCGCGGCGAACCGCTGGAGACCTACGCCCACAAATACGCCGGTTCGGTCGCCTCCCTCGGTTTCCACAAGGGTGTCGCGCAGGTCTACGGGCGCAAGCTCAAGGGCTACCCTGCCTGGTTCATGCACCGCGTCTACCACCTCAGCAGGGTGCCGACCTTCAACCGCAAGGCCCGCGTCCTGGCCGAATGGACCCTCTCGGGGCTCTTCAAGAGGGAGGTCGTCTCCCTGGGTTCACTCGAACATCCCCGTGCGGAGTTCGAACTCGCGGCCGGTGGAAAGCATCCCCTCAACCCGGAAGACGACCCGAAGGGGTCGTCCTGACCGGACCCAGGAACTCCACCGACCGGGCAGGCGTCAGACGGGTGTCGGCCAGGTCGGCCGCACTGCCAGACTGATCCCCGAACCGATCCCGACCACAAGGCTCTCCCCACAGTGCCGCAACCCCGGGCGTCACCCCCACAGACCCCCGGCCGGGTCCGGAGCTGGCCGAAGACGACGACGAGGCAAGGATTCGTGAACTTCACGCGCTGGAGCGCCCGGCTCCCCGGAACGCAGCGCCGCGCCGCAGCGCGGACCGAACCCGCGGCGGCGGTCGCCCAGGACCGCCGAGCAGAGGGCCCGGGCGCCGTCCCCGCGGCCCGCGCCGAACACCTCACCGACGAGGCCAGGCCGATCCCCGCCGTGGACGAGCTGCCGGTCCGCGAGGTCCTCGACCGCGTCCCGGCCCTGGTCGCCCTGGTCCACGGCCCCGACCACCGCCTCGCGTACGTCAACGACACCTATGTCACGGCCTTCGGCGTACGCCCCCCGGGCGAACCGGCCAGTGAGGCCCTCCCCGAGCTCGCCGAACTGGGCCTGTTCCCGCTCCTCGACCAGGTCCTGCGCAGCGGCAAGCCGCGCACCCTCAAGTCCCGCAAGGCCCCGGACGGCCGCTCCTACACCTTCACCTGCACGCCCGTGACCGAGGGCGACGGCGGAGTCCTCATCTTCGCCACCGACGTCACCGACCACGCGGAAGCCGCCGAACGCCTCCGCGCCAGCGAACGCCGCCAACGCGAAACGGCCGTCACTCTCCAGCGCTCGCTGCTCCCGCAAGAGCTGGAGGAACCGGACGACCTGCGCATCGCCGCCACCTACCACCCCGGCGGCACGGAGGCGGCGGTCGGCGGCGACTGGTACGACGTGATCACCCTCGGCGGCGGCCGCACGGCCCTGGTCATCGGCGACGTGATGGGCAGGGGAGTACGGGCAGCAGCAGTGATGGGCCAACTGCGTACGGCGGTGAGGGCATACGCCCGCCTGGACCTCCCCCCGCACGAGGTGCTCCAGCTCCTCGACGGCCTGGCGACAGAGATCGACGCCAACCAGATCGCCACCTGCGTCTACGCCATCCACGACCCGAACGAGGGCCGCCTGATCTACTCCTCGGCCGGCCACCTCCCCATCCTGGTCCGCGACGAGAACGGCGCCGTCCAACGCGCCGACGAACCCACCGGCCCACCCCTCGGCACCGGCGGCTGGATGCACGCGTCCGGCTCGATCCCCCTGAGCCCGGGCTCGACCGCGGTCCTCTACACCGACGGCCTGGTGGAACGCCGCAACGAGGACCTCGACGAGGGAATCGCCTCCCTGGAGCGCGCCCTGGCCGGCGCGACGGGCACCCCTCAGGTCGTCTGCGACCGCCTCGTCCGAAGCGCAGGCGTCACGGCGGACCATGACGACGACGTGGCGGTTCTGGTCCTCCAGCACCCGGCCCGCACGGGCCCCGACGGCGACCTCTTCCGCAACGCCGCCCTGGAACTCCTCGGCGGCATCGAAGCGGCCCCCCGCGCGCGTGCCTTCGCCTCCGGCGTCCTGACCAGCTGGCGCTTCCCGCCCGACCTCCACGACCTGGGCGTCCTGGCGGCCAGCGAACTCGTCGCCAACTCCCTCCAACACGGCACTCCGCCCATGCGCCTGCGCCTCCGCCGCACCGACCGCCGCCTGATCATCGAGGTGACGGACGGCGACGACCACCTCCCCAGACGCCGCCGAGCAGAACCAGCCGACGAATCGGGCCGAGGAATCGCCATCGTCGCAACGATCGCCTCCAGCTGGGGCTCACGACGGACACCGGGCGGCGGCAAGGCGGTGTGGTGCGAGTTCGTACTGCCGAAGACGGCCTTGGACACACAAAGACCCTGAATTCTTCGACGCCGGTCCAGGAAGTCCAGCCCGTCCGGCGTTTGAGGACGAGGCCCGTTCAGGGCCGACAGCGGGGGTCTGGGGGCGGCAGCCCCCAGGTACGGGACGGGTAGGGGCGGCGGGGGCGAAACCCCTCAGGCGCGCGCCCGAGCCTGCCCCGCAGCCGACGCAGACCCCTGCGCCACGACCCGACTCTTCCCCACCCACGGCCGATCCTGCACCGCACTCAGCTCCCGCCCCAACCGCACAGCGAGATACGTGATCCCCAGCGAGAACAACAGGAACGTCACGACATACGGCCCGTGCAGCGATGCCCCCATCGGCCCGCCCACAGCCGGCCCCACAGCCAACGCAAGCTGCTTGACCAGTGCAAACGCCGAGTTGTACTGCCCTGCCATCCCCTCCGGCGCCAGATCGGCCACCAGCGGAGCAACGGTCGGCGACAGCATCGCCTCACCCAGCCCGAACAGCGCATAGGTGGAGATGAAGGCGGCCGTAGCCATCTCCTGGCTACCGTGCCCCAGCCCGGCATACCCCGCCGCAACCCACGCCACGGCCCAGATGAGCCCGACCGCCGCGATCACCCGCGACCGCCGCCGCCGCTCGACGAACTTCAGCACGGCGAACTGAGCCACCACGATCATCGCGGTGTTGGCCGCAAGCGCGGTTCCGAGCGCCGACGTGGAAACCCCGGCCGCCTCGACCCCGTACGCGCTGAGCCCGGACTCGAACTGCCCGTAGCAGGCGAAGAACAGCACGAAGCCCAGCACAGACAGCTGCACCATCGCCCGGTTCTGGAGCAACTGCTTCCAGCTCCCCTTGCCCGTCCCGGCACCCGGCGCACCCTCGATCCGCGGCGCCCGCGGCACCCGCACCGTCGCCATCACCACGACGAGCAGCAAGAACATCGCCGCCTCGATCGAGAACAGCACAGTGAAGGACGAGACGCTCGACGCGTCGACCAGGTGACCACCGATGAGCCCGCCGACCCCCAGCCCCAGGTTCTGCAGGAAGAACTGCATCGCAAACGCCCGGGACCGGGTCTCCGCGGTGGAGCAGTCGACGATCATCGTCGCGAGCGCCGGCTGCATCACGGCCTGCCCCGCACCCAGCGCGGCAGCCGACAGCAGCACGGATACGGCACTCCCCGCGAGCCCCAGGCTCAGCGCCCCGAGCGCAGCGGTGACCAGGGCGGCGATCAACACCGGCAGCGGGCCACGCCGGACGATCGCCCGCCCGGCGAACGGCAGCACGACCAGCGCGGCCACGGCGAAGACGGCGAGGACGAGCCCCGCCGTCATGGCACCGAGCCCCCGCACCTGCGCCACATAGACGTACAGGTAGGGGACGGTGAAACCGAGCCCGAACGCGCTGAGTGCGTTGCCCACGTGGATCCGGCGCATCGCTGCGCCCATCGCCCTGGTCACGTTCACCTCTCTCATATCTCTCAGATGCAAGCCTGAAGACTTCGAACCTAAACTTCGAAGCTAAACTCTACACATCGAAGGACTTCAACGCCAAGCGAGCCCGTGCCATACTCGGCCCATGGGCGACACCCCGGGCATCAGCGAACCGACACTCGAAGAACAGATCGCCGCCTACCAGCGCGAGTTCCAGGACCTCGACCCCCAGGTCGAGAAGGTCGTCTCGGCGCTGTCCCGCCTGAACCGCCGTATGAACGTCGCCTACGGCCGCCAGACCGCAGCCCTCGGCATCAGCAACGCCGAGTGGGAGGTCCTCAAGGCCCTCGTTCTCTCCGGCGCCCCCTACTGCATGGGCCCCAGCGACCTCGCCAAGGGCCTCGGCCTCACCCCGGCCGCCATGACCCATCGCATCGATCGCATGGTCGCCGAGGGGCTGGTCACCCGGGAGCGGGACGAGTCCAACCGCGTACGCGTCATCGTCGAGCTGACCGCCGAGGGCAGGGAGAAGTGGCTGGAGGCGATGCGGCTCGCTTCGGTCTTCGAGGAGGACCTGCTCCAGGACCTGTCGGCGGAGGAGCGCGCCACCTTGGGCGAGGTCCTCACCCGGCTGCTCCGCAGGGTGGAGCACGCCCAGCCGGACGCCGGCGGACGCCTCAGCGACCTGGACTGACGCGAGGCCCGGCCGCGCAGCAAAAGATCTTGACAAGGGGCGCTTGACAGCCCCCTGCACGATCCGTAAAGTTCTTCGGGTTGCCGCCGAGCCGTAACGGTTCTACGACAGCACCTCCCGCCGCGAAAGCGGCAAACCAAACCACCAGCATGATCTCCCGTCCGGGTTGATTTCGGCATGCCCGAATTCAATTCGAATTGGGACTCGGCGGCCCGATTGGGAATCGCCGAGCAGATCCGCTAAGGTTTGAGACGTCGGAACGGCCCAACGGCCGGGAAGGCAAGCCCCTCTGACTGGGAGTCAGGTCCGAAAGGATCTGATAGAGTCGGAAACGCCGGAAAGGGAAACGCGAGAGCGGGAACCTGGAAAGCACCGAGGAAATCGGATCGAGAAAAGGATCTGATAGAGTCGGAAACGCAAGACCGAAGGGAAGCGCCCGGAGGAAAGCCCGAGAGGGTGAGTACAAAGGAAGCGTCCGTTCCTTGAGAACTCAACAGCGTGCCAAAAATCAACGCCAGATATGTTGATACCCCGTCTACCGGAACAATAGTTCTCGGTGGCGAGGTTCCTTTGAAAAAACACAGCGAGGACGCTGTGAACGGCCGGGCTTATTCCGCCTGGCTGTTCCGCTCTCGTGGTGTTGCACCGGATTACCGGTAAACATTCACGGAGAGTTTGATCCTGGCTCAGGACGAACGCTGGCGGCGTGCTTAACACATGCAAGTCGAACGATGAACCACTTCGGTGGGGATTAGTGGCGAACGGGTGAGTAACACGTGGGCAATCTGCCCTTCACTCTGGGACAAGCCCTGGAAACGGGGTCTAATACCGGATACCACCTTCACTGGCATCTGTGAAGGTTGAAAGCTCCGGCGGTGAAGGATGAGCCCGCGGCCTATCAGCTTGTTGGTGAGGTAATGGCTCACCAAGG